>JBCCIR010000324.1:0-1286 GCA_039028175.1 Verrucomicrobiota bacterium | reverse complement strand
TCGTGGTGGGGGCCGGGGGTGTCCTGGTAGGAAGTGGTTGTCAGGAGGATTCGGGACATAGTTTTGAAAGGTTGACCGGTTGACCGGTTCTCCGGTTGGATGGTTGTGAACCGGGAATTCGTTTTGGGGAGAATGGGGTAGGACGGGTGGCGGATCAAGGATTGGAATATGGAAGCAGGGAAGCAACTGGAATATGGGGAGCAGCCCTTGGAGGGGGTGATGGAGCGGGCGGGGATATCGAATCAAGACCTTGTTGCGGCATCGGGGGAGGGGTTGACGCACAAGCAGGTGAGGCGGGCGCGTAAGGGGCGGCGTTTGACGCGGAAGATGCAGGAGAAGGTGGTGCGGGCTTTGAATGGGGTCATGAGGGAGCGTGAGGATGCGGTGGAGTATGAGGTGAAGGAGGTGTTTAATTATCGTGGGTGAGGCGACTGATTGGGTATGGAGACGGATTATTTGATTGTGGGGCAGGGCCTGTCGGGGTCGTTGTTGGGCTGGCATTTGTGGGCGCGGGGGCAGGAGGTGGTTTTTGTGGAGCGGGGGGACGAAGTGACGTCGTCGAAGGTGGCGGCGGGGATTGTGACGCCGATTACGGGGCAGCGTTTGGTGAAGAGTTGGCGGATCGATGAGTTTGGGCCGTATGCCTGGGCGTTCTATGAGAAGTTCGGGCACGCTGTGGGGCAGCGTTATTTTTATCAGAAGCCGGTGGTGCGTTTTTTCACGGGGGAGGACGAGGTGGAGATTTGGGAGCGGAAGAAGGGGACGGGTGAGTTTGAGGGATATGTGGCGAGTGAGATCGCGGCGGGGAGCGAGCCGGTGAAGGGGATCGAGGCGCCGTATGGGGGATTTGTGATGACGCGGAGCGGGTATTTGGACGTGGCGGGATTTGTGAAGGCGACGGCGCGTTATTTTGAGAAGGAGCGGAAGGGGAGTGTGATCGAGGCGGAATTTGAGGAGGGGGACTTGGAGTTGGGCGCGGGCGGGGAGGGGGCGACTTGGCGCGAGGTGAAGGTGCGGAAGGCGGTGGTGTTTTGTCGCGGGTTTGAGGAGGGGGTGAAGAGTCGATTTTTTTATTGGGTGGCAATCAACTCGGCGCAGTGATCGGGCCAATCAGACCGAAGCGCCTTAACTAACCAGGCCGGGTGGTCCATGCCCTCATGCTCTCTGAGTTGTGCCCGGAGCGTGTCAGATTCTCTCAGGCAGCGCCTTAAAACGCCGTTGACTAACCGTGTTGCCCAAGGTTTTCCCAGCGCTCGGCAGGCTTCGACACTGGAGGAAATGGCGGC
>JBCCIR010000323.1:0-1449 GCA_039028175.1 Verrucomicrobiota bacterium | reverse complement strand
GTTTCCATAGCACCCGAGAGAAGTGACATTCTGGTCATCAGTGAGGAGAAAAACCAGATTCGGACGCTTTTCCGCTCCTGCCAACGGCACCGACACCAACCACCCGGCGACGAGTAGAAATGACAATTTCATCCCGTTTCCATACCCCGGTTTTCAGAATGGAACGAGTCCAAAGAAGGTCTGTCGACAGCCGGGCCGTCAAAGGCCGGGTTCCGCCCGATTTTCACGATGGAGGGCCAGCAATTCGGCTCATGGACGGCTGTCTTAGGCGGGGTCACTCTCCCAGAGAAAGAATACCGAGCTTCAAGACAAACCTCTATTTCGTTCTTCTTGAATTTCAATTACCCTGAACGACCATGATACAACGGCCGATAACCGAATGTTCCCAAAGGGTGGATATTGAGGACAGCTTAACAAAAAACAGCCGGTTGGAAGGCCTGCAATAATTCGCCTACCATCATAATCCTAAACGCATTACAATAAAGAAGACCCGCCGAAGAAGACGAAAGAGCACCCTATTGCTAATAGTCGGCAAGTCGTATCATAAAGCTGTTCTGCCAAGAAATGAATGCAAGACGACCTCCTACAAGTCAGATCGGTCGGAGTGAACTTTTACGTGCTTCGTGATTCCGCCGGACTGTATTTGATCGACGGAGGATTCATCGCTGGGCGATCGCGCCTCGCCCGTGCCCTCCGAAAAAGAGGATGGGATAACGATCCAATCGTTGGGATTGTCCTCACGCATGGTCATCTCGACCACATCCTGAATGTTGGAAGGATAGCGAAGGATTCTGGCGCATGGATTGCGGCCCCCCGACTCGAAACGGCACATTACGCAGGGCGTCCAGTCTATCGCGGCGCCGCAAGAGTCACTGGATGGCTGGAGGCAGTTGGTCGGCCGCTTCTTGGTTTTCGTTCGTTCACTCCAGATCGTCTCCTCGACGATGGAGACTCGCTCGATATTTGGGAGGGACTCACAGTTGTCGGTCTCCCCGGACACACAGACGGCCATTCCGGATTCTATAGCCAGGAGCGGAAGCTGCTTTTTTGCGGCGATCTCTTTGCGAGCTATGGAAGGCTTTCGCACCTGCCACCTCGGATCTTTAACGATAACAGTGGTCAGATTCCAGGAAGTATATCGAAGGCGCTTACACTTGAGCTGCAGGGCGTTTTACCCAACCATTGTGATCATTCGACACCTGAGAGTCATTTTGCGCTGCTCAAGGAGTTGGCGCGAAGACACAAACGGGCAGAACAATAAAGGGTGTAGCGGATCCGAGGCACGAGGCATCCGGCTGCACCCCTAGTTCATCAGTTCCCACAGAAAACTACTCAGTTCCCGGGCGATTGCCACAATGACTTTCTGTTCCCGCTTCCCTCTCGCTTTGAGTCGAAGATACCGTTGGTTCAAACGTTGCTGGGCCTTCCATGAGAGTTTCTTTACTTCCC
>JBCCIR010000322.1:0-1580 GCA_039028175.1 Verrucomicrobiota bacterium | reverse complement strand
GTCGTGGTGGGTGCAGGTGGATGGGTTGGTGGGCGAGCGGGGGATTCAGCCGGCGGGGGCGTTTTTGGAGGCGGTGGAGCGGCATTTCGGGAGCGAGAGGGCGGGTTTTTGGAGTTATGCGCCGACCGTCTTGTGGTGGGCGGGGGATGTGGACGCTTGGCTGCATGGTCTGTGTGCGGTGGGGGTGGTATTGGCGTTGTTGGTGATGGCGGGGGTGTTGACGGGGCCGGCGGTATTGGGCTTGTGGGTGATTTATTTGTCGTTGGTGACGACGGGCGGGGCCTTCATGAGTTTTCAGTGGGACATGCTGCTTCTGGAGACGGGGTTCCTGGCGCTTTTTGTGGCGCCTTGGCGGCTGTATTACTCGCGGCGGGACCGGGAGGCGTCGCGATTGATGGTGTTTTTGTTTCACTGGCTCTTGTTCCGGCTGATGTTTTTTGCGGGTTATGTGAAGTTGGCGAGCGGGGATGCGAGTTGGTGGGAGGGGACGGCGTTGCTGGTGCATTATGAGACGCAGCCGATTCCGAACTGGGTGGCGTGGTATGTGCATCATTTGCCGGTGTGGTTTCACAAGCTGTCGTGCTGGGTGATGTTCGTGATTGAGCTGGTGTTTCCGTTTTTGATTTTCCTGGGGCGGCGGGCGCGGCTGACGGCGTTCGTGGGGTTTGTTGGCTTGATGGTTTTGATCGTGGTGACGGGGAACTACACTTATTTCAATTACCTCACGATCCTGTTGTGTGTCTTTTTGTTGGACGATGCGTTGTGGCCGCGGCGGTGGCGGGGGTTGGGGGGGAGACAGAGTGTGGTTGGCGAGCAAGGAGAGGTGACGGGGCGGCGCGGCAGCGCGGGAGCGCTGCCCACCAGTGAGGGCGAGAAGCAGAAGAAGAAGAAGAAGCGGACGCCGGTGGAGTGGGGGGTGGGGACGGCGCGGGTGTTGGCGGCGTGTGTCGTGCTTCCGTTGTCGGTGATGACCGCGATCGATCAGTTCAATCGGTGGAAGGGGGGGACGCGGGTGGCCTTCACGTGGCCGGCGGAAGTGCAGAAGATGCGGGGGGTGTTTTCGCCATTTCGTGTGGTGGGGGGTTATGGGTTGTTTGCGGACATGACGGAGACGCGTCCTGAGATTGAGATTGAGGGGAGTGAGGACGGGGTGGTGTGGAAGCCGTATCGGTTTGGGTGGAAGTCGGATGAATTGGATCGGCGGCCGCGTTTTGTCGCGCCGCATCAGCCTCGATTGGATTGGCAGATGTGGTTTGAGGCCTTGGGGGCGGAGCGGGTGGGCGGGACGATTGATCCGCGGCAGCAAGGGGGTTGGTTTGTGCCCTTGTTGTTGCGGTTATTGGAAGGGTCGGAGCCGGTATTGGGGTTATTTCGGGAGAATCCGTTTCCGGAGGGGCCACCGCGGTATGTGCGGGCGCGGGTGTATCGGTATGAGTTTAGTGAGCCGGAGGCGAAGCGGGAGGTGGGGGAATGGTGGCAGCAAAAAGAGTTTCTGCGCTCATACTCGGGGTTTATGTAGAAGAGGAATGGACGGCAAAGGACACCCAAAGTGAAGGTGCGAAGAACTGGACTAGTGATGG
>JBCCIR010000321.1:0-1744 GCA_039028175.1 Verrucomicrobiota bacterium | reverse complement strand
TTGGCCATTTAAACATTACACGTGTAACGTTTGGATGTCCGTGGTTCGGGGAAGGAGAGGGGGGGGGGAGCGTTGTGAAGATCGGATTAAGATTAAGAGAAAGAGTAAGATTAAGAGGGGTGGGGGTGGGCTACATGAGGGAGTAGGGGTCGACGTCGGGGACGACCAGGACGTCGTCGGGGAAGGAGAGATTTTTGAGGACTTGGTTCAGGGGTTCGGTCATGGCCCTGGTGGAGGGGGAGCGGAGCATGATTTGGAAGCGGAACTGACCGGCGGCTTTGACGAGGGGGGAGGGGAGGGGATCGGTGAAGAGCACGGAATCGGGGAGGGCGGGGCGGAGGCGTTTGGCGAGGGTTTCGGCGGAGAATTGGGCGCGGCGTTCGTGTGGGGAGCGGACGGTGATGAGGAGAGCGGGGAGGTAGGGGGGGTATGAGAATTGTTTGCGGAAGGGGAGTTCTTGTTCGGCGAAGCCGAGGTAATCGTGATGGCGGGCGAACTGGATAGCGGGGTGTTGCGGGGTATGAGTTTGGACGATGACTTCCCCGAGGCGATCGCCGCGGCCGGCGCGGCCGGCGACCTGGGTGAGGAGTTGGAAGGTGCGTTCGCCGGCGCGGAAGTCGGGCATGTGGAGGCCGAGGTCGGCGTTGAGGATGCCGACGAGGGTGACATTGGGGAAGTGGAGGCCCTTGGCGATCATCTGGGTGCCGAGGAGGATTTGGATTTTGCGTGCTTTGAAGTCGCGGAGGGTGTTACGCAGTTCATTTTTGCGGCGCATGCTATCGGCGTCGACGCGGGCGATGCGGTGGCCTTGGAATTCGTTGCGGAGGAGGTCTTCGATTTTTTGGGTGCCGTATCCGGAGAAGCGGATGGTGCGGCTTTGGCATTCCGGGCATTTGGCGGGGGCGACTTGTTGGAAGCCGCAGATGTGGCAGAGGAGTTTTTCGTCGGTGCGGTGGAAGGTGAGGGGGACGGAGCAATGGCGGCAGTGGCAGACGTAGCCGCATTCCTGGCAGACGAGCGAGGTGGCGAAGCCGCGGCGGTTGAGGAAGAGGATGACCTGTTCGTTTTGGTCGAGTCGTTTGAGGATGGCGATGCGGAGGTGCTCGGCGAGAAGGGAGGGGATGCCGTCTCTTTTTTTGCGTGCTTCGTTGCGCATATCGACGACGCGGATGAGGGGCATTTTGCGATCGTCGGCGCGTTGGTCGAGGGTGAGGAGTTGGTATTTACCGCGTTGGGCGTTGTGCCATGATTCCAGGGAGGGGGTGGCGCTGCCGAGGATGACGGGGCAGTTTTCTATTTGTCCGCGGACGGTGGCGACATCGCGGGCGTGGTATCGGGGCGGGTTCTCCTGTTTGTATGAGTTTTCGTGTTCTTCATCGACGATGATGAGGCCGAGTTTATCGAGGGGGGCGAAGATGGCGGAGCGGGCGCCGATGACGACCTGGGCTTCATTGCGGTGGATTTTGTGCCATTCGTCGAAGCGTTCGCCCTGGCTGAGGTGGCTGTGGAGGACGGCGATTTGTTGTTGGATGGGGGCGAAGCGGCGTTTGAAGCGTTCGACGGTTTGGGGGGTGAGGGCGATTTCGGGGACGAGGACGAGGGCGGTTTGGTTGAGGTCGAGGACCTTTTGGATGGCCTGGAGGTAGACTTCGGTTTTGCCGCTGCCGGTGACGCCGTGGAGGAGGAGAGGTTTGGGCGGGGCTGGGGCGGGGGCGGGGAGGATGTGTCGGGCGATGGCGTCGAG
>JBCCIR010000320.1:0-1807 GCA_039028175.1 Verrucomicrobiota bacterium | reverse complement strand
GAGCTTTGCTCCCAGAGGCTACAAATCGTTCGCCATGGCCATGCCGGTGTGGCTGAAGGAAAAGCTCTTTCAGAAATCCCTTCTGAACACCGAATTGAAGAAGCATGTGCCCGGGTTCAACCGGCTCGTGTTGAATGAGGCGATTGCGGAGGGGCCGGCTTTGGGCGGGAATGATGTGTCCGTGGTGGCCGGTGGTGGTGAGGCGGAGAGCCGGGTAGGGGAGACGGGGATGACGACGACGGACTTGCGTCCCGCGGGGAAGGGGTTATTCGGGGATGACTATTTGGACGTGGTATCGGAAGGAGATTTTATTGAGAAGGATGTGCCGGTGCGGATTGTGGCGCACGAGGGATCGCGGATTGTGGTGGTGGAGATACCGGGGTAGGCGTCGTCGTCTTTGGCGATCAGCCTCCGGCGACGAAGCGGACGAGTTCGATGGTGTCGCCGTCTTTGAGTTTGATGGATTGGTGTTCGCGCTGGTGGACGGGTTGGCCGTTCAGTTCGACGAGGACGGGTTGGTCTTTGAACCCGAGCTCGGCGAGCAGCTCGAGGATCGTGCTGGAATCGGGGCAGGAGCGGGATTCGCCGTTGACTTGGATGGTCATGGGTCCGTGCTGAGGATGGCTTCATCCCAATCTTTCCAGACGGGGTCGAAGCCCTGATCGCGGAGGCATTGGGCGATTTCGGCGGGGCTTCGTTCGTCAGCGATGTGGAATTGTTCAGTGGCGTGGTCGCAGGGTGACTGGTCGCCATTGAGGTCGACGCGGCGTCCGCGGACGGTGAGGTGGAGGTCCTCGTTGCCTTGGCCGGTGTAACCGCCGGGTTCGGTATGGCTGCCGGCGCTCATGGAAGTGATGCCGAGGGGGATGAGGGCATTGCGGAGGTCGGCTGACTCGCGGGTGCTGAGGACGATGCCGACTTGGGGGAAGGCGATACGGAAGGCGCAGATGAGTTGGACGTATTCGGCATCGGAGATGGTGTGGGCGGGCTGGAATTCTCCGGCGGCGGGGCGGAGTCGTGGCAGGCTGATGGTGAGGGATGCTTTCCAGCAGTGTTTGAAGAGGTGTTCGAGGTGGGCGGCGAGGCGGAGGGCTTCGGATTGCCAATCGGCGAGGCCGAGGAGGGCGCCTACGCCGATGCGGCGGAAGCCGGCTTCGTAAGCGCGTTCCGGGCAATCGAGGCGCCAGTCGAAGTTTCGTTTGGGGCCGGCGGTGTGGAGTTTGGAGTAGGCGGGGCGGTCGTATGTTTCCTGGTAGACGACGAGGCCTTCGGCGCCGGCGCGGACCATGCGCCGGTATTCGGGAGTCTCCATGGGGCCGACTTCGAGGGCGACGGTGGGGATGAAGGATTTGATGGAATGGATGGCGTCTTCGAGGTAGCCGTCGGACACGAACTTGGGGTGTTCTCCGGCGACGAGGAGGATATGGCGGAAGCCTTCGAGGGCGAGGTGGCGGGCTTCGTTTACGATTTGTTCTTGGGAGAGGGTGACGCGGAGGATGGGGTTATCGCGCGAGAAGCCGCAGTATTGGCAATTATTGATGCATTCGTTGGAGAGGTATAGGGGCGCGAAGAGGCGCATGGTTTTCCCGAAGTATTTATCGGTGAGCCGGCGGGAATCGCGGGCCATGGATTCCAGGGCGCCGGAGGATTTTGGGGCGATGAGTTCCTGGAATCGACCGAGGAGGGGCGAAGCGGGTGGGGTGGAGCTTGGGAGGACTTCTGAGAAGGGCATGGATGGGAGCGCAATATTGAGCGTATCCGCGGGGGAAGTGAATGCAATGGATTTTGGAAGGGGGCGGGGGGATTG
>JBCCIR010000319.1:0-1831 GCA_039028175.1 Verrucomicrobiota bacterium | reverse complement strand
GGTAAAGACGGGGTATGATCCGGCGGGGGCGGGGCAGGCGGCGGAGGCGGTGCGGGGGTTGGTGGAGGCGGAGGGGGAGGGGTGATGAGCGTGTTTGGCGGGGATTAAATTGCGACTTGGCAGTGGGGGTGGGGTGTGGTTTGTTTCGACTCGCGTGATCCCGCCGGGAGGGAATTGTGGGGTCTTGCGAGAGTGAAATGACGGGCTGTAGCGCAGTTTGGTAGCGCGCCTCGTTCGGGACGAGGAGGTCGCTGGTTCGAATCCAGTCAGCCCGATTTTTCGTGGAGGAGGCGATGAGTTGTGAATACAGTATTGATCCGGAGGCGAATTTGATTCGGCTCAGGTGGACGGGGGATTTTCGGATTGAGCGGTTGATTGAGAAGATGGGGGAGATTGCGGAGAATGAGGACGCGAAGCCGGGGATGAATATTCTGGGGGATTATCGTGAGGCGCCGTGGGTGGGCGAGGTAGGAGAGATGAGCGATTATGTGGATTACTGCGAGTCGGCGCGGGAGGAGCGTGGGAGTTATCGTTCGGCGGTGTTGCTGGAGAGGGCGGAGGATTTGGATTTGGTGGCGATGTTTGATTTGGTGGCGAAGCAGCGGGGATTGGAGATTGAAACCAAGGGGTTTTTGGATGAGGAGTCGGCGTTGGAATGGCTGCAGGGGGGAGAATAGGCGGGGTGGTGACAGATCTTTGGGTTGCGTTTCGGGGTAGGATGCGGTCAGTGTTTGAGAAGACGATGGGAGTTTGGAAAACGTTAAGATTGGTTGGGTTAGTGGCGGCGACGGCGGGATGGGCCGGGGAGGCGTTTGGGCAGAAGGCGGCTGATTTTCCGGTGGAGTCGCCTCATTTTGCCGCGTTGAAGGCGGCGGAGCCGTATTTGGAGAACGAAGATTTCGAATTGCGGGAGGAGTTTTGGGGCGGGGAGCTTTCTGGGGCGAAGGGTAAGGCGATTCGGTTGCAGTTTTTTGCGGGGAATACTTATCGTGTGATTTTGGCGGCACCGCTCGTGGCGATGAAGGTTGGGGGGCAATTGCATGTGGCGTTGGTGGATCCTTCCGGCCGGAAGATTGCGAGAGCGTCTTCGAAGAAGGGGGAGGGTGCGGTGGTTTTGAAATTGAACGCGAAGAAAAGCGGATTGTACATGGTGTTGATGAGTATTGAGCCACCGAAGGGTGTAGCCGAAGAGGCTTCGATGCCGTGTGTGATGTATTACGGGTACGAGTGACCCGCACGGGCGCCATTTAGCAGAAGCAAGCCGGTCGACTATTCGTTAGAGAGTTCGTCGAGTCTTGATTGAAGCTCTGCGACGGTGTTTTTGAGCTTTCGCAGCTCTTTTCTCATGGTGCCGATGTGGCCGAGGGAGGCGTGATTGCGAAGGGCCTCCTTGTAGGGTTTGGCGGGGGCGCCGTATTGGATGCTGCCAGGATCGACGCTGCGGATGACGTCGGCGCCACCGAGGATAATACTGCGGTCGCCGATGGTGAGGTGATCACCAACGCCCACTTGTCCGGCGAGGACGACTCCGTCGCCGATTTTGCATGAGCCGGCGATGCCGACCTGGGCGCAGATGAGGCAATTTTCGCCGATGGTGTTGTTGTGACCGATTTGGACTTGGTTATCGATCTTGGTGCCTTTTTTAATGCGGCTTTCGCCTATGGTGGCGAGATCAACGGTGGTGGAGGCACCGATTTCGACGTCGTCTTCGAGGACGACGCTGCCATTTGAGTCGATGCGTTCTTGTTTGAGGATATCGGAGTCGATGTCTACGCCTTTGCCTGACTTGGCGAGTTCGAATTGGGAGGTTTCCTCGCTGGCGAAGCTGAAG
>JBCCIR010000318.1:0-1847 GCA_039028175.1 Verrucomicrobiota bacterium | reverse complement strand
GGTTTGGGGGGTCCCGCCGGGGGGACCGTGTGGCGGGTGGTTTTGGGGGCGGGGGGGGGCGGGGCTTGACGGTGCGGTGAGAGTCCAGGGAATGGGGAATTGTTTTTGTTCTGCGACCGTGTCGAGTCGGGTGAGGGCGGGCAGGTTTTCGTCGGCGAGTCCGGCGTCGATTCTGAGTTGGGGATCGAAGTGGACGAAAGCGGATTTGGTTTGGCCTTGTTGGAGGGCGAGGTCGCAGAAGGCGGCGGTGGGGAGGACGCGATGGGGTTGGGTGGAGATATTTTCTTTGAGGATGGCGAGGGCGTTTCCGTGGAGGCCGGCTTTTAGATAGAGTTGGGCGAGGAGTTCCGGGGTGAGGTGGAGGGGGAGCTGATCGGGCGGGAAGGGTTCCGGGTTTTCTCCGGTGAGGAGGTGGTGGCAATCGCGGAGGGATTTTCGGGTGTTTGAGATGGTTTGTTCGGTGTTTTTGGAGACGCCTTCGTTGAGGGCGTCGTGGAGGACGGTTTCGATTTCTTGATCGAGGGCGAGGGCTTCCTCGGGGCGATCGAGGAGGAGGAGGGCGAGGCTTTTCCAGTAGGGGATGTAGGCGCGGGTGGTGAAGTCGAGGGGGCCGGTGGGTTGGAGGGCGGGTGTATTGTCGAGATCATCGAGGAGTGGTTCCCAGAGTTCGGCGCGCATGAGGGTTTGGGCGTAGAGGCGTTTGGCGGCGGCGGTGAGGGGTTCCGGGGTGAGGCCATTTGGAGGGGCGAAATTTTCGCGGGGCAGGGCGATGGCGCTTTCGGCCCAGAAGAGAGCTTCGTTGATGCGGCCCATGGCGCCGAGGTTATCGATGAGGGTTTCGAAGTTTGAGGTGAGGTTTTGGATTTGAGAGGGCATGAGGGGTTGATCGGAGAGATGGCGCAGTGCGATGCGGACGGCGGCTTCGTAGAAGGGGATGGCGTCGGAGTATTGTCCGGTGGCGGCGTATGCTTCCCCGGCATAACGCCACAAATCAGCCACATCGGGAGCGAGGGGCGGGGCGGCATCGGCGGCGGGGAGGCCTTGCTCGGGGCGGCGGTTGAGCCAGAGGAAAGCGGTGTAGTGCCGGGAGGGGTGATTGGGGGTGGTGCGGGCGAGATCGTCGGCGAGGCGTGCGACGGCGAGGTGAGAGGAGATGGGGAGGCCGGCGCGGTATTCATCGAGGACGAGTTGGCGGAGGAGGAAGGCTTTGGCTTCGATTTGATCGGGGAAATCGATGACCATATTTTCGTAGGCGCGGATGCGATCGGCGCTGCGTTGGGCGAGGGCTTCGGGGTTGTCTTCGGGAGCGGGGGTTGTTTGGGGGGTGGCGGGGGCGGCGCCGGCGGGGAGTTGGTAGTATTGGGCGAGGATATCGATCCATCGTTGTTCGAGTTGGGGGCGATTGGCGTTGGTTTTCCCGATGGCGGATTTCGCGAAGAGGCGGGCGCGTTTGGGCCGGAGTTCATTGGCCATGGCGAGGCCCCAGTAGCCCATGGCGCAATCGGGATCGAGGTGGATGACCGTGCGGAAGGCGCGCTCGGCATCGGGGTAGGAGAGGGTATGGAGGTGAGCGACGCCTTGATTGAAGAAGGTTTGGGCTTCGGGCGAGGTGGTGGTGATGGGGAAGTCGACTGATTCGGCGCCGATCTTGGGGAGGGGAGTGGCGAGGGAGGCGGGGCCGGCGAGGAAGGCTTGCTCGATGTTCTCGGGGGCTTCGGCGTCGAGGTTTTGGAGGAGGGGGGCGAGGCAGCGGAGGTTAAAGCGTTTGAAGACGGGGGGTGGGGTTTCCTGGGCGGGGGTCGAGGGCAGGGACGGGCCGAGGATGAGGGCGAGGAGCGTGAAGAGGG
>JBCCIR010000317.1:0-1898 GCA_039028175.1 Verrucomicrobiota bacterium | reverse complement strand
TTGGGATTGGAGCGGGCGGAGGAGGTATTGGACATCGTGGAGAAGGATACGCGGCCGATGGTGGTGGATGCGGACGCGTTGAACGTGGTGTCGGGAGGAGACGTGGATGGGATACTGGGGCGCTGTGCGGGGGCGCGCCTATTGACGCCGCATCCCGGGGAGATGGCGCGGTTGTGGCCGGGGCGGCCGGAGGGAGAGGGGCGATTGGAGGCGGCGCGGGAATTTGCGGAGCGGACGGGAGTGACTTTGTTGTGGAAGGGGGCGCGGAGTTTGATTGTGGAAGAGGGTCGGGTGTCGATGTTCAATTCGACGGGGCATCCGGGGATGGCATCGGGGGGGATGGGGGATGTGTTGACGGGGGTGACGGCGGCGTGGATGGGCCAGGGTTTGGGGGCGTATGAAGCGGGATGTTTGGGGTCTTGGTTGTTGGGCCGGAGTGCGGAGCGGGCGTCGTGGTATGGGTTGTCGGCGGAGGAGAGTGTGACGGCGAGTGATGTGATCACGGGGTTGGGGCAGGCGTTGGGGGAATTGCGCGGGGAGTGAGGTCCTTGGGGGAGTTCGCTCTTGTTCCGGGGGGCGATGGGGTTAGGATAGCCGGGACATGAAAAAGGGAACGATTGGATGTTTGATTGCGGCGGGGGTGTTTGTGGTGGGGTGTTTTTTGTTTTTGATTTTGGCGTCGGTGTTGTTGAACGGACTCGGAGGTGGTGAAGAATTTGTTCAGGGTCCCAAGATTGCGCACATCGATTTGGATGGGGTGATATCGTCGCAGGGGACGGGGAGTATTTTCGGAGGAGGCGGGGAGTCGATGGTGGACCGGATGAAGGAGTCCTTGAAGAAGGCGCGCGAGGACGAGGAAGTGAAGGCGATCGTGATCCGGGTGAATTCGCCCGGGGGCGAGGTGACGGCGTCGGACACGATTTATCATGCGGTGAAGGAGGCGAACGAGGAGAAACCGGTGGTGATTTTCATGGATTCGATGGCGGCCTCCGGGGGTTATTACGTTTCCTGTGGGGCGACGGAGATATTGGCGAATGAGACCACTTTGACGGGGAGTATCGGGGTGATTGTGCAGACGCTGAACTATGTGGATTTGTTTGATAAGGTGGGATTGGCGGCGGAGTCGTTTACGAGCGGGGATTTCAAGGACACTTTGAGCGGGGCGCGGACGATGCGGCCGGAAGAGAGGGCCTATGTGGAGAGCTTGGTGATGCAGATGTTTGATCGTTTTGCGACGGTGGTGAGTGAGGGGCGGGATATTCCGATTGGGAAGTTGAAGCAGCAGATTGCGGACGGGCGGGTGTATACGGGGAAGGAAGCGTTGGAGAACGGGTTGGTGGATGCGAACGGGTATTTGGAGGATGCGTATGAGCGGGCGCGTGAATTGGGGGATGCGCCGGATGCGAAGGTGAAGCACATGAAGCATGAGCCGACCTTGTTTGAGGCGATTTTTATGGGGGTCCGGCAGTGGGGATCGGGTGGGGAGACGCGGGTGGAGTTGGATATATCGGACCGGTTGTTGCCGCGCCTGGAGCCGGGGATGATGTATTACTTGCCGGCGCACTATGCGCCCTAGGGGGGTGGGGAAGACGGACGGGGATTGAGGAAGGGAACAGGGATTATGGATTACGAGAAGGCAGTCTTGGTAGACGTGACGTTGATCACGATGATTGCGTTGGTGATCGGATTGGTGGTGCATGCGTGGATGCGGCGGCGGAATCCCGAGTTGGGGTTTGGAATGCAGGGGAACGTGGGGACCTCGGCGTTTGATTACGCGGAGCGGCGTCCACCGAAAGGTCGTATCCATCATACGGATCGCGGCAGCCAATACTGTTCCCACGACTATCAGAAAATCCTGCGCCAGCATGGCTTCAACGTATCGATGAGCGGAACTGGGA
>JBCCIR010000316.1:0-1906 GCA_039028175.1 Verrucomicrobiota bacterium | reverse complement strand
CAGCAATCCCAATTGCATGGGATTGCTGAATGCCTACCGGCCGAAAATATCCTCCCATCCAATCCATCCGGCCGGTCAAATAATGAGGCCGATCTCCCCCGGTCCGAATGGCCTCCAAAACACGACCCACTCGGGTCACGGGCCCCCATAGCCCCTCACTCGCCCCCATCCATTTCCGCAAAGCCGGTGCCACAAACAAATGAAAGGTCACAAAGGCCGATACCGGATTGCCCGGTAACCCGAAAACCAAGGTCTTCCCACGCTTCCCAAAATACAACGGTTTGCCCGGGCGCACCTTCACACGCCAAAAAAGCGTCTCCACCCCCGCTTCCGACAAGGCTCGCTTGACGAAATCACGCTCCCCCACGGAAACCCCGCCCACGACGATCAGAATATCTCCCTCGCTTAACCCTTCCTCCACCCCGCGGCGGACCGCCGTCAGCTCATCGCGGACATGGTCGATCACCGCTCCTCCCACGCCCAAGCCTCTGCACAATGCCGACAACATCGGCCCGTTGCTGTTGTAAAGCTCGCCCGGGCGCAATTCCGCCTCTCCGGACACGCCCACCACTTCGTCGCCCGTGGTCAAGACCCGAACCCGGGGAACCCGTCCCACCGCCACCGTGCCCATCCCCTGCGATGCCAAGACACCCACCATCCCTTCACCTACTCGGGAACCGGCCCCGGCCAACAACTGTCCCACACAATGATCCTCCCCCACCCGCCGGATAAACTCTCCCTCGCCCGCCCCCTCCCGAAGCCGAATCCGATTCTCTCCAACCTTCTCCACGTCTTCCTGCATCACCACCGCGGTCGCCCCCTCCGGCAACGGGGCGCCCGTAAATATTCTGACCGCCCCCAGCGGCCCGCACATGAATTCCAGATCGCGTCCCGCCGCCTGCTCGCCCGTCACCGTCAGTTCCGCCCCCGCCTTCGCATCCTCATGCCGCACCGCATAACCATCCATCGCGGATTGATCAAACGATGGCGATGGGAGCGCCGATATCAAATCACGGGCCAGATACCGCCCGCCCGCCTCGGCCAGAGATAAATCCTCTCCTCCCCCCGGTTTCACCTCTTCGAGAATGGTATCCCGCGCTTCCTCTTCGCTCAACATCACTCTCTAGAATGAATCCTCAGCCCCCCGCTCCACCAACCAATTCACCCGGTCCCCGACCTGCGGACTCCCGGACCGAATATCCGCCACCAGAAACGCCCGCTTCCGCTCCGGGCTCAACACAAGCTCCCCTGTCTCGATGGACTGCTCGCCGACACTCTCCATTTTGCTGCCTTCCGGTAATTTGATCAAACCGGTCGTTCGAATGAGCACAAACTCTTCCCCGAGATTGACAAACGTAATCTCGCCCACGGGATAGCGCCGATATTCCGGGCCCGACACCGCTTCGGTAGGCGCTGCTTCTTGCCCGTCATCACCACTCTTGCCACCCAACAAACCGCAACCTGATAGTGCCGTCGCCACCGTTCCAATCCAAACTATCGTCGCCGGGCCGCTCCACTTCATCAAAATCAATCAAAGCCCTCCCCCGCGCACTGTCACGCCCATTCTATCCTGCAAATCGACATTTCTCACCTCCCACCTCCGCCGTTGACGTCCCAACCTTTCTTTGTTTACTTACCCCCACGGTCGCCCTGACCCGGCAACCGCACTTGTTTTTCCCCAACTCAAGTTTTGGTGAGGTGGCTGAGTGGTCGAAAGCACATCTTTGCTAAAGATGCGTACTGGAAACAGTACCGTGGGTTCGAATCCCACCCTCACCGCCATAGCCCGCGAAGCGGCACCATACGATGCAAACGGTGGGGTTCGAACGCCGTTCGACTGCCCTGCCCCCTTCTAAGGGGCCCATCCCTCCGGCGAAGCAAAGCGAAGCCTCCCTGCAGAGCCTGT
>JBCCIR010000315.1:0-1921 GCA_039028175.1 Verrucomicrobiota bacterium | reverse complement strand
GTAACATTTCCCTCTCCGCCCCGCTGGTACCACTGGTATCTTCAAGCCACGCCATGCCCGCCCCCACCGACAACGATATCTTCGCCACCACCCGCTGGACCATCGTCCTCGGCGCCAAAAATCCCGAAAATAACACCACCCGCGCCCAATCCGCCCTCGAAGAACTCTGCCAAACCTACTGGTATCCCCTCTACGCATACGTCCGCCATCGCGGCCATAACCCCCACGACGCCGAAGACCTCACCCAGGGATTCTTCGAAAAACTCTTCCGCCTCCAATCCCTCCAAACCGTCGCCCCCGACAAAGGCAAATTCCGCGCCTTCCTCCTCGCCTCCCTCAAAAACTACCTCGCCGATCAACACGACCACGCTTCCGCCCAAAAACGCGACGCCCGCCGCACCTTCTCCCTCGACGCCCAAGCCGCCGAATCCCGATACGCCCTCGAACCGGCCGATTCCCTCACCCCCGAAAACCTCTACGAACGCCGCTGGGCCCTAACCCTCCTCGACACGGTCCTCACCCGGCTCGCTGAAGAATACGAAGCCCAAAACCAAGCCGACCTCTTCAACGAACTCCGCTTCTCCATCGCCGGAGAAAAGAACACCGTCCCCTACCGCGACCTCGCCGCACGCCTCGACATGTCTGAAGAAGCTCTCCGCGTCGCGGTCTTCCGCCTCCGCAAAAGATTCCGCAAAACCCTCCGCGAAGAAATCGCCCACACGGTCTCCACCAAAAACGAAATCGAAGAAGAACTGAACGCCCTCCGGAAGATTCTCGCTGCCTCCTAGTTTAGTGATTCAACAACTTCAAAAAGGTCTCGCTCTTCCATTCCCTCTCCCTGGGGAGAGGGTTAGGGTGAGGGGAGGCCTCTCCCGAGGACCCTCGCCTTAAAACCTTGTGCCCCCTGGTAACCAAAAACTCAGTAACATCCCCGCCCCCACCCCGCTGGTTCTAATGGAACCCATTCCATGACCACCAACGAACCCAACGACAAGATCTGCCCCACCTGCGGCAAACCCATGCCCCCGGACGCACCCATGGGCGTCTGCCCCTACTGCCTCATGGCCGCCACCGAAACGTCCCCCGGGGACACCGACCCCAATCCCGCCTCCATCCCCGCCTTCCAACCCCCGAAACCCGAAGAACTCGCCGAAAAATTTCCCGAACTCGAAATCATCGAACTCATCGGCGCCGGTGGCATGGGCGCCGTCTATAAAGCCCGCCAAACCAAACTCGACCGCGTCGTCGCCCTCAAAATCCTCCCCCCGGGCATCGGCGCCGATCCCGCCTTCGCCGACCGCTTCACCCGAGAAGCCAAATCGCTCGCCAAACTAAATCACCCTAATATTGTAACGCTTTACGAATTCGGAAATGCCGATGACCTCTACTTCTTCCTCATGGAGTTCGTCGATGGCGTGAACCTCCGCCAGGCCATGTCCGCCGGACGCTTCACACCGGAAGAAGCCCTCGCCATCGTCCCCCCCGTCTGCGAAGCCCTCCAGTTCGCCCACGATCACGATGTCGTCCATCGCGATATCAAACCCGAAAACCTCCTCCTCGATAAAGACGGCCGCGTCAAAATCGCCGACTTCGGCGTCGCCAAAGTCATCGGGAACGCCACTTCCATCACCTCGGTATCCCCCCACGGTGATGACAACTCCTCCACAAATCCCTCCCTCATCGCCGGCACCCCGCGCTACATGGCCCCGGAACAAACCAACGACCCCGATCACGCCGACCACCGCGCCGATATCTACGCCATGGGCGTCGTCCTCTACGAACTCCTCACCGGCGAAACCCCCACCGCCCCCCGCACCCCCCCCGCCCAACAAAAAGAAGTCGACCGACGCCACGACCAAATCGTGCGCCGCGCCCGCGCGGCAAATAACCAAAAACCGTACCCCCCCCCCCCCCCAGTCCG
>JBCCIR010000314.1:0-1954 GCA_039028175.1 Verrucomicrobiota bacterium | reverse complement strand
GGTTGGGGGAAGAGGCGGAGGAGGCGGGACAGTTAACGGCGGGCAAGACGTGGATCGGGATCATGATGAACCTGATGTTGTTGGGGGCTTTGTTTTTCTTTGTGGGTTATATGGGGCGGCGGAGTATTTCGGAGGTGTTCGGTTTGGCGCGATATCCCTGGTGGCGGGTGTTGGTGGTCTCGACGGGACTGATGTTTGTGGTGGTGCCCTTGGTATTTGTGGCGAGTTTTGTGTTTCGGAGAACGGTCTTGAACGATGTGGGGGACGGGTTGGAGATGCAGGAGGCCGTGAAGCTGCTGGCGGAGCAATCGGATTTTGCGTTGCGTTTTTCTTTGATCCTGGCGGCTTGCGTGGTGGCTCCGGTAGTGGAGGAGTTTATTTTCCGCGGATATTTTTATCCGGTGGTGAAGCGGTATAGTGACCGGTTTTTCTCGGCGGTGGTGACGTCGTTGGCGTTCGCGGTGGTGCACATGAATTTGTTATCGATGGCGCCGTTATTTGTTTTGGCGATGGCGTTTACGATCGCGTATGAATTGACGGGTTGTTTGTGGGTGCCGATTGTGATGCACGCGTTGTTTAACGCGGCGCAGGTGGCGATGATTTTGTTTTTTATGGCGGGAGCGTAGGGAAGTGGGGAATGATGAACACGGATTGATGAAGTTTGAAGGATGAGGCACTGAAGCGGACCAGCCTTTGGTTTTGATTGATGGGAAGGAGGACTATGGGGAAACGATTGAAGGATGTGGGGGAGGATGGGGTGGTGGGGATGTAGACGCGGGATTTGAGTGGGGGTCGAGATGTGGTGGTGGGGGTGGGGGATGATTGTGCGGTGGTGCGTGCGGGGAAGCGGGGGTGGTATGGGTTGTTGAAGACGGATTGCGTGGTGGAGGGGGTGCATTACCTGAAGGAGACGCCGCCGGGAAAGGTGGGGTGGAAGGCAATGGCGCGCTGTTTGAGCGATATGGCGGCGATGGGCGGGGAGGGGCGGCATGCGTTGGTGACGGTGGTGATGCCCGGGGAGCGGGAGGTCAGCTATGTGAAGGGGTTATACGGGGGATTGCGGAAAGCGGCGGCGGCGTTTGGGGTGAGTATTGTGGGGGGGGAGACGGCGTCGGCGCGGGGGCGTGAGGCGATGGTATCGGTGGCGATGGCGGGGGAGGTGGAGACGGGGCGTTGTGTGTTGCGCTCGGGCGGGAAGGCGGGGGATCGGATTTATGTGACGGGGCGATTGGGGGGATCGATACGGGGGAAGCATTTGCGGTTTGTGCCGCGGGTGGAGGAGGCGAGGTGGTTGACGAAGACCGTGCCGGTTCGTGCGATGATGGATTTGAGCGACGGGGTGGCGGCGGATTTGCCGCGGCTGGCGGATGCGAGCGGGGTGGGGTATTCGGTGGAGTTTGGGGCGGTGCCGCGGACGCGAGGGTGTGGGGTGGGGGAGGCGTTGGGGGACGGGGAGGATTTTGAGTTGTTGT
This sequence comes from Verrucomicrobiota bacterium, assembly GCA_039028175.1. Lineage (GTDB taxonomy): Bacteria > Verrucomicrobiota > Verrucomicrobiia > Verrucomicrobiales > DEV007 > JBCDBW01. Next base: position 482 of record JBCCIR010000314.1, on the reverse strand, counting down.
TTACGGTATCGGCACGGAGTGGGAAGAAATTGGAGCGGGAATGGGGGAAGCGATTTCCGAAGTTGGAGTTGAGTTGTATCGGGGAGTTGTGCGGGGATGAGAAGGAGCGGACGGATTTGGGATCGGGATGGGAGCATTTTTCGAAGTGATGGAAGAGGGAGTGACGAGAGAGCGGGTGGTGGATTCTGCGGAGGCGATGCTTGCACTTGGGCGCGAGGTGGGGGCGGGAATGTCAGGGGGCGAAGTGATTGGATTAGTGGGTCCGTTAGGGGCGGGGAAAACGCATTTTGTGAAGGGCCTGGTCTACGGATTGGGGTGTGAGGCGGGAGTGACGAGTCCGACGTTTACGTTGGTGCACGAGTATGTGGGTGGGCGGTGCCCGGTTTATCATTTTGATTTTTACCGGGTGGAGGCGGAGGCGGAGTTAGTGGAGTTGGGGTGGGAGGAGTATGTGGAGGGAGGTGATGGGGTGGTGGTGGTGG
>JBCCIR010000313.1:0-1984 GCA_039028175.1 Verrucomicrobiota bacterium | reverse complement strand
GAAGAAAACCCGATTTTTTAACCGGCCATACACCCCGATTTTCACACCGGCGACAACACACGCCGATCAATACAATCGATATTCACCTTTCGATTATTGACAGAAACAATACCAAATCCTTCTCGCTTCCTTTTTTCCCCAAGTGGGATATCGGATTGGAACATAGCGGCGGACGCGCCGTGGAAACCGTGTCCGCTTCGGCTTCTTCCGAGCGGGCCTTTCCATAAGATTGCGGGGAATTTGGCTCCAGGTTCTCGCGAATGAAACCAAAAACATCAAATCAATCCGAGAAGCTGCTACTCGCCGAGGAGCCGATTGCCCATTGCTTACGACCATTTTCGCCAACCAGCTCGACCGCATCAATCTCGTTCCAACCAGAGACTCGCCTCGTGTCCAAATACACCTTCAGTTGGTTGGCTCGAACGGCTTGGGAAACCGGGAACTCCGACGTGATCAATTCATCGGTCTCTGACGGATCCATGGCTCCCTCCCACACCACGACTTCTTGACCGTCTTCGCCGATCGCTGTCACCTTGCTGATGGCCCCGGGATTGTGGCTCTCGATCACGTTGATCTGGCTCACATCCACCGCGTCTTCGTAGTCCAACTGAAGCCATTCCTCTCCTCCATCTTGAGCCTTGGGGGCCCAAGCCGTTGAGATGTCCCCTGCTCGAGGAGTGTTCGGTTCTCCCGCCGCTTGTTCATGCCCCCAGCTGCGCTTCGGGCCTCCCGTCCAATGCTCAACACGTCCCCGTAGGCCCATTGACCCAATAAAGGGATTCATGCCGGAGCGCACCGTTTCACCAACTTGTTTTAGCTGGTCTAACTCACCCCTCTGCGCCTCGACCTGTTCGCGGAGTTCAACAATGGTCGCCTGAAGCGCCGGGAGTTGAGCATCAGACGTCTCCTGATTTTGATCGAGCTCCTGCCCCACGAGACTACGCATCCGTGGCGTGACTTCTTCATGTTGGGTCAAGAGCTGGCTCTCCAGTTGCTCAATTTTGTTGTCGGTTTGCCATCGTTGCCAAACGGCAACGCTCAGAATCACTACTAGGAGCCCGATCGCACTCGACCACTTCTTCATGCCTCAAGTTCGACGCCACGAGACCGGAGTTCCATTCGATCTCTTTACCGATTCATTTCTCCACCTTCCGAATTCCCCCGGCAGGCGGACAGCCCAACCGGGCTAATGCACAATAAGATGGCGATTTTACGGGGATTTCGAAAAAGTGCACAACAAGATATATCTTTGTGCTCCACTAAAAAGGGGCACCCCTTTCGAGGTGCCCCTTCAATCCAAGCCATTGGATCTGAAAATCCTATTCGTAGGTGATTTTAACGTCCGCGGTGATTTTGAGGGTCATGGACTTAAAGGAATTGTTCTTTTTGTATTCGACCCTTGCCAACGGAACTTCGAATTCGACTGAAAATGGGTTAGGTGTCTCGTTATTTATCTTAACGGCTTTGAAAAAATTTCCACGATAGGTTGCGAATAGATCTGTTGTTCCGCTGGCTGTATTCAAATACATGTTTGAGACTTGGCAAGAAACCCCTAGGTAGAACCCTCCTGTTTGGTTAATTAAAGAGTCCTTCCCAACAAATGACATGGCGGGTAGATTGAAGGAAGTCGCGCCCAATGCGCTGGCCTTCTCGAACGTGTTTCCAGAAAAATCAACTGCGTCAAAGTAAGGGACATACGCGGACGGCCATTCTTTAAGAGAGGTATCAAGATGATGGTGGAAATCCTCAAGCAGGTCGTTGTATTTTTTGAATGACTCATTTGGATTGCCGAAATCCAAACCACCATAGTTGAAATAGTCTTTATGATAGTAAGTTGTATTACTCAAGAAGGGATTCACGGCATAGACAGCTATTGATGTTGGATTAGGGGCAAGGTAGTAATTTGAGTATTCGTGAGGGCTGCTAATGAGACCCTTGAAATTCGTCACCTCAATTTTCCGCTTCTTGGTTTTGAAAGAGAATT
>JBCCIR010000312.1:0-2023 GCA_039028175.1 Verrucomicrobiota bacterium | reverse complement strand
TGATCTGTTCTCTTCTTCTTCCCTCTGCTCTGTGCGTGCTTCTCTTCCTGATCATCTTCTTCCTAGTTCGTTTTTGTTGGGGGGTGCGTTGGGGGGTGTGATGTTTGGGATTTTGAGCGACCGGATCGGGCGGTCGAAGACCTTGATCATTACGATCTTGTTTTACTCGGTTTTTACGTGTGTCACCGCAGCGGCGCAGGAGGTGTGGCACATGGTGGCGTTGCGTTTCCTGGTGGCGATGGGGGTAGGCGGCGAGTGGGCGGTGGCTTCGGCGATGGTGGCGGAAGTAATGCCGCAGCGTTCGCGCGCGGTGATGAGCTCGATTTTTCATGCGTCGAGCGTGTTTGGCACCTACCTCGCGAGCATGGTGGGGTATTTTATTATTGCGACGAATGCGTTTGGGGAGAACACATGGCGGATTGGTTTTTTGATCGGCGTGGTGCCGGCTTTGTTGACGGTGTGGATTCGGTGGAAGCTGCGTGAGCCGGACCAGTGGGTGAAAGCGAAAGAGCGGGCGGCGAAGGAACCGGCGGAGAAGACGGGCCGGATCGGAGAATTGTTTCGGGAGGGGAACTTGCGGAATACCTTAGTGGGAGTGTCTTTGGCGACGATTGGGTTGGCGACGTTCTGGGGAGCGCATATTTACGGCAAGAACGCCTTGATGGAGGCGAAGAAGGCGTCGGTGGTGCAGGAGGCGGGGTTAGGGGTGGATGCTTCGGCGGAGGCGCGGGCGGCCGTGCTGGAGGAGCACAAGGGGGAGATCAAACGGGCGGAGATGATGAGCATGTTTGTGAACACCACGGGCGGGGGGATCGGATTGTTGTTGTTTGGGTGGATATCGAATCGATTGGGGCGGAAAGGGGCATTTGTGTTCTATCATGTGGGGGCTTTTGCGATCTCGTTGGTGTTTTTCAAGTTTATCATCGGCGGGGCGGCGCCGTTATGGGTGATTTGGGTGACCTTACCGGTGTTTGGGTTTTTGACCTTGGGGATGCATGCGGGGTATGCGGTGTATTTTCCGGAATTGTATCCGACGCGATTACGGGGGACGGGAGCGGGATTCTGTTTCAACATGGGGCGTTTGGTGACGTTTCCGATGTTGTTGTTGACGGGTTGGATGCAGCGTCCGGTCGCTGATGGGGGCTTGGGATACAGTTTGGCGCAGGCGGCATCGATGTTGAGTTGGCTGTTTTTGTTGGGGGTGGTGGTGGTCTTATTTGCGAAGGAGACGCGGGGGGAAGAGTTGCCCGAATAGAGCGGAGCGGCTATTGAGGTTGCATGGACGGGGTGTTAATTCCGATTGTCTTGTTGTTGGCGGGGGCGGCCTTTGTGCAGTCGTTCTCCGGCTTTGGGATGGCCTTGGTGGCGATTGCGGCCTTGCCGATGCTGATGGACGTGCGGGAGGCGATTGCGTTGATTACCGTGTTCAACCTGTTGGTGACGATCACGACGCTGGTGATGAACTGGAGGGGCTTTCGGTTTCGGGGAGCCGGGGGCGTGATCGTGGGATTTGTCGTGGGGATTCCGTTGGGCTACTATTTTTTGCAGGGCTTGGATGAGCGGGTGGTGATCCGGGTATTGGGGGCGGCCTTGGTGGGGTTGGCGGTTTTTGAAATTGCGATGCTGCGGCGCGGGCACCTGGCGTTGCCGAAGTGGATGGGGGGAGCGTGTGGGCTGACGGGCGGGGTGTTGGGCGGGGCTTTCAACACGGGGGGGCCGCCGATTGTGGCTTACGTGTATTCGCAGGACTGGAGCAAGGCGCAGATTGTGGCCACACTGCAGGTGGCGTTTTTGTGCGGGGGCTTGTTTCGGACGAGTTTGATGGCGGTTGAGGGCGAGCACTCGGTGCGGATTTGGACGATTGTGGCGTGGGCGGCGTTGCCGACGCTGTTTTCGGTGTGGATGGGATACCGGATGTTGGGGCGGGTGTCGTTGCGGTGGCTTCGATATGGCGTGTTTGTGTTTTTATTAGCGATGGGTTTGAAGTATTTGATGTTTCCTTAACCTGGAAGGGGAAATTGTT
>JBCCIR010000311.1:0-2160 GCA_039028175.1 Verrucomicrobiota bacterium | reverse complement strand
GAACTGCAGAGCGCGGGGAGCAATGCGAAGGGCAAGGATCGCCTTCTGAAGATGCGCGCGGCCATGGATGCCATGGGCGAGGACGCGGACCTGACCGGCGTTACGGTCACGCCGGTAGATGCCGGCGGCGTGCCCGCGGAATGGGTGGTTGCCGATGGGGCGGCCGGGGTGATGGAGGGGGGTTGCGTGGACGAGTGTGTGGAGCGCTAGGTTCAGGGGGGGATAGCCTGGGAGGACGTTTTTCTTGGAATTTCGATGGGGGATGGGGTAAATTTTAGGGTGCAAGACGGGTCGCGGGAGTGTTACTCGTGATTTCGCTGAGATGACATTCTCTGGACGACAGTTCTTCTTCTGCATCTTGATGGCCGGGCCGTTGTTGGTTTTGGTTGTGGGTGTGCCTCGGGTGATGGGTCAATCGGCGCCGCCGTTGACGGGATACACGACGGGGTCGGCGCGGGCTTCGAGTATGAATTCTGATCCGGGTTTGCCGCAGGTATTTGCGCCGGTGCAGCCGCGGACGACGTATACGCGATATCCGTGGAAGCATTCGATTACTTCGACGGTTTTTTGGATTGGGGAGAAGGCGGCGGGGCGGAACACGGTGGCCAATTTGAAGAGTTCTTGGGATGTGAATTGGATGCAGAACTACGGCGGGTATGACGATCCGAACCCGAGTAATAGGACGGTGGATTATCGGCCAAAGGGATTTATTCCGCGGCAGAATCCTTTTTATGTGGCTTTGCCGTATAAGGACACGATTGGATGGGCGAAAACGAAGCCGGAGGCGAAGCTGGTGATTCCGTGGTTTGACAAGGAGTTTGAGAAGGAGGGGCGGAGTGTGTGTTGGGGGCGTTGGGTAGCGATTCGCAAGGGGGGCAAGGTTTGTTATGCACAGTGGGAGGACTGTGGTCCTTGGACGACGGATGATTATCATTATGTATTTGGAAATGCGCGTCCGAAGAACCGGGAAAACAGCGGGGCGTGGATTGATTTGTCGCCGGCGGTGCGGGATTACCTGGGCTTGGGGGGTACGGACAAGGTGGATTGGCGATTTGTGGATTTGGAGGAGATTCCGTATGGCCCATGGTCGAAGTATGGAGACAACAATGATTTTATTCACCTGGTGCAGGAGCGGGCGAAGCTCGAGCAGGAGAAGATGGAGCGATTGCGGAAGTTGCGGGACGAGTGGTATTTGAAGCAGCCGCCGCAGCGGTAGGGGGTGTTCCGGAAGGGTGGGGGTCAGGAGGAGAAGTCGAGCAGGATTTTGCCGGAGCGGCCTGATTTTTGGGCGTGTTCGATGGCGGCGGTGATGTCTTCGGGAGGATAGGTTTTTTCGACGGGGAGGGTGAGGGTGCCGGCGTGCATCATTTCGGCGAGGGGATGGAGGAGGGCGTGGACTTCTTCGGGTGAGGCGTTTTCGAGCCAACGGGTAACCCAGAGTCCGCGGATTTGGATATCTTTGAAGATGAGGAATTTGTTGGGGACCTTGAGGCTGCGTCGGCTCATCGCGCCGTAGGTGACGTGGGTGCCCTGGGGGGCGAGGAGGTCCATGAGGCGGAGGGCGCTATCGCCGCCGACGGCATTGAGGGCGAGGCGGGGCGGGGTGGGGGCGGTTTCTTTGGCGGCGGCGAGGCCGTCGGGATCGTCGAGGAACACGTGTTTGGCGCCGAGAGCGTTGAGTTCGGGGATGAGTTCTTTGCGGCGGACGAAGTTCAGTGTTTGGATACCGCGAGCTTTGGCGATTTGGATGAGTGCTTGGCCGACGCCGGAGTTGGCGGCGTTTTGGGCGACGGTGTCGCCTGACTGGAGTGTGATGAATTGGTCGAGGAGGAGGGCGGCGGTGGGAGGATTGACGCTGAGCATCGCGGCCTGGTGTGGATTGATACCGGCGGGGATTTTGTAGACTTGATTTTCGGAGGCGAGGAGGTGATCGCGCCAGAGGCCGGCGCGGTCGAGGAAGATGACGGTGTCATTTTCCTGGAAGCGGTCGCGGAGATCTTCGCCGGCCGCGAGGACGCTGGCGACGGCTTCATTTCCGGGGACGGCGGGGAGTTCGGGTTTTTTTCCGTAGGTGCCTTCTGCGAAGTTGAGGTCGGCGGGGTTGATGGGGGCGCTGAGGATTTTGAGGAGGAGTTGATTGGGGGCAGGAGGGGGAGGGGG
>JBCCIR010000310.1:0-2311 GCA_039028175.1 Verrucomicrobiota bacterium | reverse complement strand
CGTACTACCCCCCTGTTTTTTTTTATTCTCTCCCGGTTTTAACCCCTTGGGTTTTTTTTTTTTGGGTGCCCCAAAGTTATTTGGTGTTGTATTGGGGGGTTTTTTTTTGGGGGGGGGGGGGGGGGGGGGGGGGGGGGGGCGGCGTGAGTTGTCTAAACATTTCATATTGAATGGATTGGGGTGATTTGGAGGAGGGGAATTTTGGTATGAAAAAGTGTCCAGCGAGGGTGTTTGAGGACGTGTATATTTGTAGAGTAGGGCTCTCCCTGTGTATGTATGGCTGAAGGATCGAAAGAAGAAGCGTTTGTGACCCACTTTGTGGAGCATGAGCCGGCGTTGCGATCGTTTATCTTGTCGCAGGTGGGGCATTGGGCGGACATGAAGGAGATTTTGCAGCAGACGAGTGTGGTGTTGTGGCGGAAGTTTGATCAATTTGAGGAGGGGACGAATTTCAAGAGTTGGGCGTTCAAGATTGCGCGATTTGAGGTGTTGAATCATTTGAAGAAGCAGCGTCGGAGCAAGTTGGTATTTTGTGACGAGACCTTGGAGTTATTGGCGAAGGACAACTCGCGGGAGGAGGAGGTGTTGGATTTGCAGCGGCATGCGTTGAACAAGTGTTTACAGAAGCTTGAGCCGGAGCAGCGTGAGATATTGGCGGAGTGTTATGAGCGGAAGCAGACGATCAAGGAGGTGGCGCGGAAGCGGAGCCGGACCTTGGAAGGGTTGTATAAGATGGTGCAGCGGATGCGTGCGAGTTTACTGGAATGTGTGCGAAAGGAGATGGATGCGGAAGGGTATCCGGCATAGGGAGACGGTAGGCGAATGAGCGATTTATTTAATCAAGCGAAGATGGAGGAGTTGCTGACGAAGCTTTGTGATGAGCGGATGTCGGAGGCGGAGTTTCGTGAGCTAGACGGGATGCTAATGGCGGATGTCGAGGCGCGGCGTTTTTATCGTGAGTATCTGAATATGCATGCGTCGTTGCATACGTATTTGGAGGCGGAGCGGCAGCAGTCGACGGCGAAGACATTACGTTTCCCGCCGTTGAAGTTGCGTCCGATTCGTCCGCAACCGCGGCCGAAAGTGAGTGCGATTGGATTGGCGGCGGCGGCGGTGTTGATATTGGGATTGGGCCTTGGATTTTTGAACTGGGCCTTGCAGTGGGAGCTTGGAGTGGGTGGTGGCAGTTTGGTGGCGGAGGAATCGGGGAAGATGGAGGAGACGGAGGATTTGGCGTGGGAGGAGGGCAGTGATGTTCCTGAGGACGGCCTGGTGATGACGGGGCAGCGGTTTCATTTGGCGAGTGGGATGGCGGCGTTGGAGTTGAATCGTGGGGTGCGGGTGGCGATTGGGCGTGGGTCGGACGTGGAGGTTTTGTCTGACAACTCGATGCGGCTTTATGGCGGGCGATTGATGGCGCAGGTTCCGGAGGGAGCGGAAGGTTTTACGGTTTATGCGCCGAATTGCGAGGTGGTTGATTTGGGAACGGCGTTTGCGATGGAAGTGCGGGCGAGCGGGGCGGTGGATGTGAGTGTGTTTGAGGGGATTGTTGAGGTGGCGGTGATGGATGAGGCGACGGGGGAGATGGTAGCGATTCAACCGGTGACGGTGGGTCAGACGCGGCGATTGTGGGAGGGTGAGTTACCGGAGAAGGTGCCGTTCCGTGGGCGGAAGCGTTTTGGGGATTTGCGGGAGATGCAGGATGGGACGGTGTCCACTCAAAGCGGAGACGAGGTCGTCGTCGTCGAGGCGGAATAGACCGGCCGGCCCAGGGGTTCGATCGATCGGGAGAGGGGGGCAGTTTACTTTACTCGTCGGATTGATCGCGGTCGCGCAGTGACGCGGTGCCTCTCTCCGAAATGGCGATATCATCGCCAGTGCCGCGTTCTTTGTCGGGGCCGGCGGAGTAGACGTCGATGGGTTGTTTTGAGGAGACGGCGTGGAAAAAGAAGGGGGTGCCCCAGCGGTCGGTGAGTTCGCCGTCTTCATTGATGGCGGGGTGATCGGGATCGATGAAGACGAGGTCGTATTCGTTGTCACCGGTGAGGGCGGTCATGACCTCGACATTGGTTCCGGCGATGGGATTTTCCTGGAAGATGGTGCGATAGGAATCGAGGACGTTTGAGATGATCTGGAGGTCTTCGACGGGATCTTCGCCGGGTTGGTGGAGGCGGGAGGTGGTTTGGATTTCGTATTTTTTGAAGATTTTGCCGTCGGGTTTTCGCTGGAAGGCGTTGGAGTCGAAGTTCAGGGCTATGGGTGAGGGGCGTCGAACTTCGATGCGTTCGCGGGGGGGCGGGGCGGGGACGGG
>JBCCIR010000309.1:0-2340 GCA_039028175.1 Verrucomicrobiota bacterium | reverse complement strand
CTATCCGCTCGGATCCGAAAATCGGAACAAAGCTAAGTGGGACGAGGATCTGGAACATGTGGGATCCTCCCTGAATCCACTGTGGTGAAGCCGTGATCTTTGAGCGCCGTCCGCATGCGGGGCATTTGTAGCAGCTCCACGGAGCGGAAGATTTCCAATACCGCCCCCAACTGATGGGGATCGCATAGTCGCAATGAGGGCAGGTGATCGTATCCATTTTCTGGCGAGATTTTATGGCTGCAGCTCTGGTTTCGCACGCTTCATTTGGTAAATGAAAGTGGCGAGCCTAGGGTTTTCATGGGCTTTCTCGAAGACACGGGGTCTCCGAGACCTATCCAATCTACAATCGAAATCACCTAAACTCGCCATGTCCAAACAATACTACATCGGACTCGACGTCCACAAGGATTCTGTCGCCATCGCCATCGCCTACACCTGGACCGGTAGCCGGTCAGAACCGAAATTCTTCGGCTCCTGCGGTGGATCTAATCTCGCCGTCGAGCGGAAACTTCGCAAGCTTGCTGATACCCTTGAAGTCGATCTTCAAGATCTCAAGGTTTGCTACGAAGCCGGTCCCACCGGCTTCGTCCTTGCCCGACGACTCATCCAACTGGGAGTCGAATGCGTGTTGATGTCGCCCTCCCATACGGAGCGCAAACCCAATGAAAAAGTGAAAACCGATAAGAAAGATGCCCGGAAAATCGCCAGGCTATTTTCGCAACGGTGACATCACTGAGGTTCGCATCCCTCCCGCTCTCGACGAAGCGGTGCGTGATCTTTGCCGTGCCAGGACCGATGCCTCCGACGATCTTGCCCGGGCCAAACAACGCCTCAGTTCCTTTCTTCTCCGCAATGGAGTTCGCTATCAGGAAAAAACAAAATGGACCGAAGCTCATCTTCGATACCTTCGTCATCTCACCCTTCCTTCAGATACTCAGAAGCTCGTCCTCGAAAGCTATTTGCAGACCATTGATGACAGTATGGAACGGGTTCGTCAGATCACGGCCAGAATGAAAGAAGTCCTCAAAGAATGGCGTTGGGAACCGATGGCAAAGGCCCTCATGGCATTCAAGGGATTCCAGGAAGTCGCGGCCATGACGACGATCAATGAACTGGGAGATTTGCGACGTTTCGAACACCCGAAGCAATTGATGTCGTTTCTCGGTCTTGTCCCCAGCGAAGAAAGTAGTGGCGCGAAACGACGGCAAGGAGCCATCACGAAAACAGGAAACAGCCATGCCCGTTGGATGTTGGTGGAATGCGCCCAGCACGCACGCCGGGCTCCGAAGATCAGCGCAGCGCTGAGCCGGCGGCAGGAAGGGCAATGCCGGGAAGTGAAGAAACTCTCATGGAGGACCCAACAACGTTTGAACCAACGGTATCTTCGGCTCAAAGCGAGAGGGAAACGGGAACAGAAAGTCATTGTCGCAGTCGCCCGGGAGCTGAGCGGCTTTCTGTGGGAACTGATGAACAAAACCAATCTGCCCATCCCGGAGGACGGGGCCTGCGAGAGGTCGAAACCTGTCACTTAAGAATCGTCCGGGGAAGGGGTGAAACGGGCCTCCAGGCTCCGACGAGCTTCGGGGCGGCCCATTCTCGCCTGCAACCCCGTCTCACCCCTTCCCCTCACTTACTGAAACAAAAACATCAAGAACAACCCGGAAGAAAAAAATACAAACTAACAACCTAACAGCGGAATCGAAACGAGGAGCTACGGGCGCAAGGCCAGCACTAGAAGACGTTATGAGATAGGTTTGGGAAACCGAACTGAGCACTCGACCAGAGATGAAGTCCAAGGCCACCGGTGAAGACTAAAAACTGTCGGTAACCAGTCCACGAATGTCAGCATACAAGTCTGCGTGAATCGCATTCACCCCGCCCGCCTCGTTTCCATTCCGTTGTTTTCAACCATGCAAGACCACAAAAAGAGATTGTTGGTCCGGGGACGCTTTAGGCCCTTGACAAACAGGCAGCCATATCAACGTCCGAGTCCAGTCACGCCCTGCGGAGGGCGCGCTCCGAATTCGTGTTTGATGTGTGCGCGCGTCGATTGCTGGGTTAATGATTGAGTGGTCATGGCACTTTCGACTCAGGGCGGTTCAGGCGTTAGGATCGACAGCCTTGTTCTCCCGTTTTTGTTACCGCCCTTGAGTTTTACGCTCCTCTTCCCGATCTATCGTTTCTGCGACCCGTGCACAGTAACACTGGATCGTGACACCGAATTGTCCGACAACCACCAAGAAGATCGCTAGGAGAAGAAGATCAGTTGGAGTCTCAAGAGCCCCCTTTATGATTGCGGCGACCACAGCTACGAGAGATGTCGCAATGACAAGACCACCG
>JBCCIR010000308.1:0-2374 GCA_039028175.1 Verrucomicrobiota bacterium | reverse complement strand
CCCGACCGGCCACCCCGCGGTCCCGGCGCCCCCCACCAGGCCCCCGCCCGTACAGCCCCGCCCCCACCACAACCGCAGCGCTCTTTTAATAATGAATTTTGAACAAGGAATTTTGAATGATGAAGTTGAAGGCAGGGAGGCAATGCTCGCTTTATCCCGCCTTGGGCGTGCTATGCCCGGATGCCTTTGGGCTAGAATATGGGCCGCGATGCGGCGGCGCATGCGCTCGCATTTACCGGGAGGTAGGGAGGCGGGGAGGTGGGGTTAGCGGATGATGCCGAATTCGGCGCGGCGGTTGGCGGCGGCGTTGCCGGGGGAGGCCGGCATGTCTTCTCCGAAGGAGACGGTGTGGACTCGGGAGGGGTTGATGCCTTGGGCGACGAGGGCGGCGCGGACGGCGAGGGCGCGGCGTTCACCGAGTTGGCGATTGTATTCCTGGGTACCGGTGGAATCGGTGAAGCCGGCGACGATAACGGTATTGTTTTTGCCTTCGGATTTGAGGAACTGGGCGACGGCGGAGACTTTGGCGAGTTCGGTGCCGGAGATATCGGAGCGATCGAAGCCGAAGTAGACGGGAGCGAAGAGGTTGCGTTGGACGTTACTGCTGCCGGGGCCGAAGAAGGAAACGCTTTCGTTTCGGCTGGGGAGGGCGATGGAGCCGGGGTCGCCGCCGCCATACCAATCGCCGTCATTTTGGCCGCCGGTGCCGGCGCATGAGGCGAGGACGGCGAGGGCGGCGGATGTTAGTGACAATGTGAGGAATTTTTGGAAGGGGGCGGGACGGGAGTGCGGATTTGAATTTGTCATTCTGAGCGTGTGGAAAATGCTATCGGGTCCAGTTGGGTTCTGAGATGCGGCCCATGCCGCTGATGACGCGATTGGTGGCGCCTGTTTCGACGTCGATCATGTAGAGGGTGTTATTTTTTGTGTAGACGAGGTGTTTGGAATCGGCGCCCCAGGCGGGGTCTTCGGCTCCGCCAGAGGCGATGATCTGGGAGTTACGGGTTTGGAAGTGGTAGACGGCGACGGCGTTGGAGCCACCGGAGCGGACGGTGAAGGCGAGGCGTTGGCCGTCGGGGGAGAGGGAGGGTTCGGTGCAGAAGCCGTAGCCGACGCCGAGGCGTTGGGGTTGGCCGCCGGAGGAGGAGACGCTGTAGAGTTGCGGGTTTCCGGTGCGATCGGAGACGAAGATGATGTGTCGTCCGTCGGGGGACCAGGTGGGTGAGGAGTCGACGGCGGGGTGTTTCGTGATTTGGCGGGCGCTTTTGCCTTTGGAGTTGGTGACGTAAATTTCGGGGTTGCCGGCGAAGCTCATGCTGAGGGCGATTTTGTTTCCGTCGGGCGAGAAAGCGGCGCCGCTGTTGGTGCCGGGGGAATTGATGATGCGCGATCGCGCGCCGGAGACGAGGTCGATGAGGTAGACATCGGGGTAGCCGCTTTGGTATCCGGTGTAAGCGACTTGGGAGCCGTTTGCGTTGATGGCGGGGGCGGCGCTGATGGCGCGGTCGCGGGTGAGTTGGCGGGAGTTATTTCCGTCGTAGTCGCAGAGGAAGAGTTCTTTGGTTCCGGACTTCGTGCCGACGAACACGATCTGGCTGGTGGCGATACCGGGTTTGCCGGTGACGGCGAAGACGATGTCGTCGGCGAATTGGTGGACATTGCGGACGAGTTGTCCGCGGTCGTAGGTGCGTTTGAAGAGTTCTTTGCCGTCGGGTGAGAGGAGGCGGCCGGTGAGCGTATTGCCGGAAGTGGAGCCTTCGGCGGCGAAGGAGCTTTCCGGGGAGTTGCGGAAGCGGAAGTATCCGGCGGCGGTGAGGTCGGCTTGGAGGAGTTGGGTGGCTTGCGGGCCGGAATCGCCGTCGAGTTTTTTGATGGCGAGGGGGAAACCGCGGCTGCCTTTGATGGTGATTTCCGGGGCTTGGCCGGAGGTGGTGAGCGGCGCGATGAGTAGTGCGGCGGGCAGGAGCGCGAGCGCGAGTTTTGGAGCGGCCATTCTTATTACTTCAATCAAGTTGAAAGTTAATAACGACTGAATAAGTATCATTGGGGATCGTATTTGGCAACGGGACAATTCGGGTGACGGATTCGATGGCGGTTTGGACGGAGCCGTCCATGAGTTCGTTTCCGGAGGCTTGGATGATGCGGGCGTCGGCGATGGAGCCATCGCGGTTGATGCTGATGTGGGCTTTGGTTTGGAAGGCGTTGGAGGCGGTGGGGAGGGATTGGGGTTGTCGCCAGTTTTTGTGGAAGGCGTCGTGGATGATTTGGTGATACCAGCCGAGGTCGGGCGGGCCGACCGTTGGGGAGGAGCCGGTCGCGGCGGCGGTGGCGGGAGCGGAGCTGGGGGGAGCGGTGTTGTCGGGCGCGTCGGTGG
>JBCCIR010000307.1:0-2401 GCA_039028175.1 Verrucomicrobiota bacterium | reverse complement strand
CCGGAAGGTGAATCATGGTGGGGCCCGTCTCCCCTCGACGTCCAGTATCGGACAGGACGGTGAACCGGTAGACTGAATCATCGAGCTTCAAAAGAGTTGGCACAGGTAGGGGATCTGTGTCGGAAGTTCCAAAGGCTTGAAAATCTGTAGTCGTGTAGAGGCGACTATTCGAACGGAACTGAGGACTCAAGAAACTCACTTTCACCGCGATATCACTCCCGTGATCTCCCGGTGGAAAAACCTCAAACCCTATCGGGATTCGCCATCGAAAGCGTCATCTGTTGAGGCCTCTAGATGCCAATCACTCCCAGCGAAACAGATACTCTTGCCCTTCCCCACCAACACTCACCGCTTATTCTCCGGAACGCCCCCAGCCAATCGTAATCCCTCCAACTTCAATGAGTCATGTCCTGGCTCCGTCTCGTGAGAACGCAGGAGTTCACGCAGGGTCCCGGCCTCATATTCGAGCTATACCTGATCACTTCCGGGGAAAGCCTCGACCGCTTGGATGAAAACCCTGTTTCCACCTACGCAGACACTCCGTGTATTGCCGCCGCCTTGAACGGTGCCGCCACCCGGGAACGTGTCCCCGTGACCAAGTATCCTTGTCAGGGTTCCGTCTGCACTTCTCAGCCAGATCGACTCCTGGCTGGGCTGTTAGATAAGCAATGGTTGAACTCTCGTAACCGAAATGAAGGCCGAGTCGCGCTGCTTCATTTGCTGTCAGGACGATGTCTTGAGAGGTTCCGTTCCACACCATGTTCCGACCTTTGGAGGGTCAGTAAGATGTCACGCGCCCATTCAGGTGAAGCGGACCTGTTTCAGTGGGATTTCAGGAAGAAATCGACCAATTTTCCCTAGAATGCTAATATTGGTGAATCAGTAATATTGTTTGCTTGAAACACGCATCCTCCATCGCCAAGCTGGCCGCCACCGATCCAGCTGAGCGCACTTGAGAAAGACGGATCGTCATGGTTCGCGACTTTAACAAATCCATCCATGTTTGGGCGACACTGGACGAAAGAACGACCAGCCGAAGAGAGAGAAATGTCTTTAACACGGGAACGAACGAAGCATTTTGCGCATGACCAGCAACGCCTTGCGGCTTTTTAGCCGTTTCGCTCTGAACCATACCCGATCGGCGAGGGTGGGAGTCCTCGATATGCATAACAGCCTTCGATTGGCCGAATAGTCGAAGGGCTCGGGGCAATCGGGAGGCAGAGGATGGAGGCGCCCCCTCCATGGGCGCTAGCAATGACTCCGAATTGCAAGGCTAGGAAAACGACGGCAGCCTTTATGCCTTTGCCTGCGACTATTGATTCTCCTGTCTGAACGTTCATACTTGCAGTTACACGAGAACGCACAGCATCGTTTGTAAGGAGTTTGTAAAATGTTGCTGTCGCCGGAGTGCCCAACGGCGATTGGAAACACGAGGCGGAGTTCGGAACCTTGCTCAAGTCGTCCTGGCCCGCCTACGGGCCGAAGCGACCGGGAGGGGAAAAGGTCACTTTCGGGTTGCGAAGTCAGAATTGACAAACACCTTCGCGAAGAACCCCGGTCGGGGTGGCGGGGTGACCCCTGATCAACTTTATGGGGAAGTGATTCAGGATCTCATCGACCGGGGATTGGCTGCGTAAGGTCCCAAATCTGGGAACCGCCATATTTCATCTTCGTGGGTGAAGAGGGCTTATAGCCTGCCCCCATGAGGCCTAACTTATAAATCGATGGGACAGGAAATCGTCGCAGTTTGCCTTCTTGCCTCGTTGGCCTACTTGATGGCTATTCCCCTAATGCAAGCTCGGAAACTGAGGGAAAGCGGACCCCCGTCTCGAAAGGACTACCACTACCGTGGCTACGATAGTGCAGTTTGGCTTTCGCGGAGAAATCAGGCCTTGCTACGAAAACGATCGATGGCCTACTGCGTTGGCAATACAGAAGCGGAATTGAGTGATCGACGCCGCCAGGATTGATAGAGAGCGAAAAGGGATATCCGTCCTGGAGGATCGTCCAGCCATGGTGGTAGACTGCCCCGTTATGAAAATTGATCTCAGAAGTGTACTCGTCGGTCTGCTATTCGGAATCGTTATCGCCTTCGGCATTGCTGCCAACGGGAAGGATGAGCCTCAGGTGGGGCGATTTCAGATCGTGGCAGGGCACAACAGTGACTCGAACTACCACGTCGTCGACACTGCCACCGGCCAGGTTTGGAGAAATGATCGCAACCCGAAGCTGAAGTAGCGATCATTGGGATCCGCCGGTAGACCCCATTCGGGTGGAGCTAATTCCGTTGGTTTTTGCTGGTGGTGTGGTTTACGTTGGCAGATGGAGGCGAGAATCTCAGCGGGCGGCGTGGGGGGGCGGGGGCGGGGCGGGGGGGGGGGGGGGGGGGGGGGGGGGGGGG
>JBCCIR010000306.1:0-2553 GCA_039028175.1 Verrucomicrobiota bacterium | reverse complement strand
GCGCTGGTGGGCGCGCGTGGGGGGGGGTTTGGGTTGGGGGGGGGTTTTTTCTTTTATTTTTTTTGGGGTTAGGGCGTGGGGGGGGTGGGGGGGGAGGCATTGGGGGGTGCCGACGTGGTCGGGGCCGAGGAGGGCTTCGAGGCGGGCGAGGGTGTCGTAGAAGCGGTTGGGGTCGCGGAGGCGTGATTCGAAGAGGTGGAATTGGCAGCCGTTGGCGGGGGTGGGGATGGTTTCGAGTTTGAATCCGGTGACGGGTGAGGGGGTGGTGAAGTTTTCGAGGTGGGTGTGGAGGATTTGGAAGAGGAGGTTGATATCGCGGGTGGGGTCGGGGATATGGAAGGTGTGTTGGTATTGGGTTTGGTCCTGGAAGGAGAGGCGGAGGTGGAGGTGACCGGCGAGGAGCCAGGCGGCGCTGAGGCGGGCGGTGATGGTTTCGAGGGCGCGGCGGAAGAGGAAGAGGAGGGGGTCGAGGGATTCGATTTCGTATTCGAGGTCGGCGGTGTGAGAGAAGTCGGCGGGTGGGCGGACGAGGTTGAGGAGGCGCGAGGTTTTGCCGGAGGCGGCTTCATGGAGGGCGACGGCTTCGGGGCCGAGGCGGTGGGCGGTATCGGTGAGGGGGAGTTGGGTGAAGTCGCCGATGGTGTGGATGCCCCAGAGGGAGAGGATATGGGTGAGGTCGGGCGAGGGGTTGAGGGTGGAGAGGGGGAGGGGGGCGAGGAATTTTTGGACTTCGTGTTTTTCGGCGCGGATGATTTTGGTTTGTTTGGCGAGGCGGGCGGCGAGGAGGGCGAGTCCGGGGTTTTCGGCGAGGCCGACGCGGGGGTCGTGGAAGCCTCGGCTGCGCATGGCGGCGAGGAATTTTTGGGCGAGTTGATCGGCGTATTTGGGGAGGTGGGAATTGCCGAGGAGGTCGAGGGTGACGATGCCGGGGGCGGTGGATTCGAAGTCGGGGGAGAAGCGTGAGGCGATGTCGAGGAGTTGATTTTGGGCGTGTTGTTCGGCATCGGGATCGCGATTGAGGAGGTGGAGGTGTGGGGAGCGGGCGAGGGCCTGGCTGGCGGTCATGCCGGGTTGGACGCCGTGGTTTTGGGCGGTGTCGGTGAGTTGTAAAATTCGGGCTTTATCTTTTTCGTGGGAGGCGGCTTCGAGGAGGGCGACGGGGCGGGTGGTGAGGAGGTTACTTTGGTGGTGGAGGGCGGCTTGGAGGTGGAAATTGGGGAGGTAGAGAGTGGAGAACATTTTTGGGTGGGATATTTTTTTAACCGCAGATTACGCAGATTTAGCGCCCGCTACCGCGGGCTTTTTTGTATTAGCTTTTTGAGTTAGGTGGCGTTGGTCGCGGGTGATTTTTATTTTGGGGATATGGGTTTGGAGGAGTTGGGGGCGGGAGTGATCGAGGTCGTCGAGAGTGAGGGATGATGTTAGGGTGAGGCGGAGGCGGGTGTTGGGGATGATTTTGGGTGAGGGGGTGAAGGCGAGGAGGGCGGCGCCGGTTTTTTCCGCGAGGGCACGGAGGCGGTGCCAAGCGGAGGGGGGGAGGCGTTGGAGTTCGGGGAGGGGGTTGAGGAGGAGGTCGAGGAGGATGAGGGGGAGGTTGCCGTCGCGGAGGAGGAGGTCGGCGGCTTTGACGGCATCGGCGGCGGTGTGGCAGCGGACCCAGAGGAGGCGATGGAGGGTGTGAGGGTGGTGGGATTGGGGGTCGAAGGAATCGCTTCCGTCGACCAGGCAGAGCCTGGACCCAGATGCGCTGTTGGCGCGGGCTCCCTGCGTTTGCCCCTGGCGGATGGAAGTTGGGTTGGGATAGCCGCTGGCTGCGGGGTGTTGGGAGGGGATGTTGGAAGAATAAGGATCGAGGAGGGCGGTGAGGAGGAGGGTGGCGGGGGAGTTGGTGTTTGGGGAGGGGGTGGTGATTTCGGTGAGGGCGCCTTTGGGGAGGCCGCCGTGGGTGAGTTGGTCGAGGGCGGGGAGTTTGGTGGGGAGGTGCGGGGTGGTAGTGGTGGTGGCGTTTGGGTCGGGTTTTTGGTGGTGGGCGAGGGGGAATTTTTCGTGCAGGAGGTGGCGGAGATGGATGATATTATCGGGGGATTCGGGGGATTGGGGGCTGATGGTAAAACTGTTCATGTGAACAGTTATTTATGACATGGGATGAGGGTGGGTGCAAGAGGGAGAGGGGGCTATTTTGGGGGGGGCGGGAAGGCAGGCGGGTAGATTCCGGGGACTAGGGGATTTGCTTGGGACGAGAGCAGAGAGTGGGAGGGGTGGGGAAGTTATGGGAGTGTGAGGGAAGCGAAGCTGGAGGGAGGCGGGCGAGCAGGGACGCTCGCTCGTACCGGCTCGTGGAAGAGTGGGGGCTCAACCGCGTGGCAGGCGGAGCGCCTGCCCTACCATTCATGTAAATGGTAGCTGATTGGGCAACGGCGGCTCCTTGGGGACAAGTCGCCCTACCCGCTTCGCATTAGTGGAGGGTTGAACGGTTTTTGGGTGTGGGGTGTCGAAGACAGGTATGAAGGGGGGACTTTTTCTTTTCTTGGTCTTGGGGGGGCTCTGGGTGGG
>JBCCIR010000305.1:0-2577 GCA_039028175.1 Verrucomicrobiota bacterium | reverse complement strand
CGGGGAGATGATCGAAATCGCCAAGGTTGAAGGGTTGATGGAGTTCACGCCGAACTCGGTCGATTTCGTGATGTTCAAATTTGGTGAGGGCAATGGCAACACGCCGAAAATGTTGATCGACCGGTTCGAGATTCGATCCGGCGTCTTCCCCCTGAGCGATGTCGGCGGCGACGCTGTTGCCGTTCAAATCACCGGAATTGAGGTGACCGGAGAGGCACCTCGCACCGCCACTGTCACCTGGTTATCCGAAGAGGGCGCCACCTACGATGTGCAGTGGTCGGACAACCTGCTCGATTGGAATGAACTCGAAAAAGGAGTGATGGCCGCCGGGGCGGAATCCAGCGCCACGGATGCGGACATTGCCGGTGCGGTTCGCCAGCGCTATTACCGCGTGGCCCGAAGTTCCGCACCTTAGATCATTCGTCCTTTCGAGTCCATGAAGCTTCATTCGCTCCCTCGGAATGGTCGGTTCGGCCATCCCTGGCTTTTCCTTCTTGTTCTCTGTTTCTGTCTGACCGCGATCAGCGCGCAGGAGGAGGTCGCCGATTATCCCCTCAAGCCGGTTCCCTTCAATCGGGTTGAAATGAAAGGCGATTTCTGGCGACCGCGTTTGGTCACTCAACGGGAGACGCTGGTGCCGTGGGCCTTCGAGCGGACCCAGCCCGGGGTCGAACACCTCAAAGCGGCGCGCGAATATCTTGCCGGAAAGCAAGTCGAGGGGCACCGGCCTCACCGGTTCATTGATTCCGATCTCTACAAAGTCATGGAAGGGGCCTCCTATCTCCTTCAGCTGAGAGGGGATCCGGAACTCGAGGGGAAACTTGACGAGTTGGCCGACCTTATCGCGGCGGCCCAGCATGAAAACGGGTATCTCTATCCTTCTCACACGACGAATGTGGGGGCACGGGGAAAAAGTTTCATCGATTTCCTTGATTTCCCCGTAGGATTTCCGGTCGCTTAGAGTAAAACTGTGTGTAAAAAATGAGTAGACGTCGGCACGATTACAGCAGCCATGCTCGCCATGAGGATCTCAGCTGCAGTTTTGAAGGCATGGGACATGAGTTTAGCGGTCAGGGGTGGGTCATTCGTTAAGATGTGAAATCACTCGCTAAAGCCTCCTTCTCTTCGATTCGAAATCACCCATCGGCATCCTTTGCCTCAGTGGAGGCTCTTTGGATGCCCAGGTATTTCTCCAAATCGCGGCGCCTGAATTCGATTCTTTTCTTGTCTCGAAAATAAAGGAGAACCTTTCGCATAAGCGTGGCGGCTTCTTTGGTGCCATCCTTTACAGAGGTCTGAATGAAAAGATTCCGACGCTCTTTGGCTCCTCCCGATACCCAAATTCGAAGATTCGCTTCATTGTCGGGCTGAAGCGTGATTTGAAGAGTGCTTCGATCGAAGATATGTCTATCAGAAATAGATATTAAATCGCCCCTCGCGGGAATTGCTGCGAAAAAAAGAACTGATATAAATAAGGTTTTCATACTGTAGTAAGATGGATGGGTTTGTTAGTGAGTCGCAGGCCGCCTTAAAAAATCAATCACTCCTCGACCTTCTTCACGACGAACCCCTTGTATTCATGGTCATCGGTATATTCGATGTCCTCGAACTCCGGATTGATGGATTCTAGAACGGGCTTTCCGCCCTTTTTGACGAAGCGTTTGATCATTGACCCGGAGCTATCGCAAAAGACTCCAACTCGCTTTTGCTTTGGGCTGTAAGCGTTGCGGCCGTCCACGAGGACCATATCGCCGTCCTCAAATTCGGGGCTCATGGAGTCGCCGTCTACGCGGATTACGTAGTGGCCCGCTTCGTATTCATCGGGGAGGTCTACATACTCGTCGATGAATTCCAGATCGATCGATCGGCCGGCTGCTGCGGCCCCTAGGAAAGGGGTGGGAAAGGTGTTTGTCTTCTGCTCGGCTGCCAGGTGCTTCTGAAGGGTGGTTACCAGCCAGTTTGAGGCACTTCTGTTTTCAGAAGATGCTGCCGCTTGAATTCGGCGCTTCAACTCTTTGGGGAGCGAGAAAGTCAAGGTGTCCTGATCTTCAGCTCTGTCACGCTTAGTGGTCATCGTAATTATTATTAAGACGATTACTTATTTTGCAAGTTTCTTGTTGACCGTCGTGTTGGATCGTCTTACGATTAGTCGTAAGACGAATTCTTACGATGGACGAATCAACAATGACCTTTCGGCTCCCCAAAGAATTAAAGGAGCGTCTCCAGAAGGAGGCTCAGAGAGAGGATCGGCCCCTTTCTTCGCTTTTGAGACGGATCGTTGAGAATGCTCTCGAGGGGGGCGGCGAACTGACTGCAGGCCAACCTGCCAACCGAGAGGAGGCTGCATCGTGATTGGGTTCAACCTTCTGCTGGTCGATCTTCTTGCTGCTCGGGCCGTCTGGACCGGCCTCCGATTGACGGTTTTTGCTGAAGAGAAAGGGGAGGCACAATGAGCCTCCACCCGGCCCAGCTGAAACGGCTTCGGAAGTGGTGGGATGATGGCTTCGTCATCATCACAGAAATCCTCGGGGCCATCGAATCGCCAGAACCTCCGGAAGTTCTGACCGTTAGGGAATT
>JBCCIR010000304.1:0-2648 GCA_039028175.1 Verrucomicrobiota bacterium | reverse complement strand
GGGGGGTGGTGCTTGCGGAAGCGGAGGCGTTGAGTGGGTTGATGGGGTGTGAGATTGAGTATTGGAGTGGGGGGAAGCGGCGGGGGGGGCGGTTTGTGGGGTTGGGAGGGGAGGGCGAGATGCGGGTGGTGAAGGGGGATGGGGTGGAAGAGTTGGTGGTGCAGGCGGATGGAGTGCGGGTGGTTACGGGCAGCGGGTGATGGATGTTATAGTTTCAATAATGACCACAAATTGTTTGCATTATTAGGAATTTGTGGATATTTAAGAACTGTGAACGTTATGGAAGCTCCTCCTCTGGCGGCCGCGAGCGAATTTGTTTTCGCGGATCAATTTGCACTGGATCAGTCTTTGACGCGTCAGTATTTCGACGGGTTGATGCGTGGGTTGACGCATAAATCGAACAATTTCCTGGCGGTGATCCAGGGTTTTTCGAGTTTGATTTTGATGCAGGACAACCTGGATGGGACGACTTTGGAGAACGCGAAGCACATCAAGGAGGCGGGGGATAATTCGAAGGTTTTGTTTGAGCGGATTTTGACGGCGAGCGGGTGTGCGGCGACGGCATCGCAGCCGGTTGCGATGGGTGATTTCCTGGGCTTGGCGAAGTCGAGTTTTGAGGAGGTATGCCGGGCGAACGGGGTGACGTTGACGATGAATTTGCCGGAAGCGTTGCCGCAAGTGATGGCGGACACGACGAAGTTCAAGGAGCTTTTAATGGAGTTGGTGAGCAACGCGGCGGAGGCGGCGGGTGCGAGTGGTGGCGAGGTGATGGTGGAAGTGATGCCTCCCGGTCAGGCGACGGCGGCGGATCAGAATCGGGTGGATATTTTTGTCCGGAACACGGGGAATGATTTATCGGTGGCGGAACTCCAGAAGATGTTTGAGCCGTTTCATACGACGAAGGAGAGTCATCATTTTGGGATTGGACTGGCGGTGGCGGGGGTTTTGAGTCATCAGATGGGGATGCGCCTGGGGGCGCAGAGCGGGGGTGGGGTTACCACACTCTGGCTAAGTTGCCCTGCAGCGGCAGGCTGAGCCGGCGCCTCGATGCGCAAGCTTGCCGCTTGAGTCCGGGGCCGGACTGGCCATTGATGCCGCCCCGCCACGGCGGGCAGGCTCCTGGGGGTTTTGGGCGAGCCGTTGGCGGCGAGAGGGATTTGGTGACTTCGCGGCCGCGCGGGAGCGCAGCCCTCCACAGTTTGGTTGAGCGGGGAGTTGGTTAGGGGCGGACGGTGCTGGCGCCCCTCCAGGGCGCATGGGTTTTTATGGGTGGGTAACCGGTGGTTTCACCACCGGTTATTTTCTTTGGCCCCTCCGGGGCCTGATCTGGGGGAACGATGGGTTTTTGGGCGAACGGCGGGCGCGCGGGGACCCGTTCTTCGCTCTTCGAGCTACGGAGGGTACGCCCTACCGGGTCGTGGGATTGGGGTGCATCTTGGGAGTGCGCCCTCGGCGAGGGCGCGCTACCGGCTTCGCCATGAGGGGGGGGTGCGCCTTGGGATTATGGGTCGAAGATTTGGTTTAGTTTGCCGGCGAGGCGGATGCCGGCCTGGGTGAGGCGTTTTTTGAGGGTGGGGAGGTTTTTGTATCGGTAATCCCATCCGAGTTCGGGGGCGGATTGGATATTGAGGAAGTATTCGGAGTCTTGTTTGCCGAAGTCGTAGACTTGTGGGCGGAGGGCTTGGGATTCTTTGGCCCAGGTGACGTAGGTGTTGCGTTGCCAGGTTTCGATTTCTTTATCGGTGGCGTTGTCGAGGAGGTCGGCGAGTTCGGTGTAGGAGAGGTTCATCGATTCGACGAGGTTTTCGTCCCAGAGACGGTGGAGATTGACTTCTTCGTCGAACCATTCGACGAGGATGCGATTGCCGCCGCGGTCTTCTTTGCGACCGACGTGGAGGGGTTGATGGATATCGCCGACGAGGTGGACGTAGAAGGCGAGGGCGTCGCGTTTGTCTTCCTGGGTGGCGTCGGGGTCTTTGAGGACTTTTTCGAAGTCGTTTATTTTGGAGAGGACATCGCCTTCGATGGGGGTGACGTGTTTGCTGAAGAGGGCGTCATCGTCGATGGACATGTAGTGCCAGGGTTCGGCGCGTTTCCACTCGGGATCGGAGCGGACCCAGTCGGGCCAGATGGAGAGTTCGATGAAGGATTCGTCACCGATGATTTTCTCGATGGCTTTTTTGGTCTCGGGGGTGAGGTGGTTGTATGCGATTTGGGCGGTGGTGCGGTGGCCGGTGTGGCCCCAGGCGTGCGCGGGGGTGGGGGAAAGGAGGGGGATGAGGAGGAGCGTTGCGAGGAGGAGGGAGAGGGCGCGCGTGGTCGCGCGAATTTTGAATTTTGAATTTTGAATGGTGAAGGGGGATTGGGAGGCGGGAGGCATGAGGAGAATTGTGGGGGGTGGGGGCAGCGGGGCCAAGGGGATTGTTTTGGAAAAGTTAAGGAAATAGGTACGCAGTAGCGCAGGGGTTGGAATCTGGGGGTTAGAAGCTGGGAGCTAGGAGCTGGGATGGGAGGCGGGAAAGGCAGGCGCGTCCGGAGGCCACGCCCTACCGCATCTTGGAAGATGGGGGCGTTCGTCTAGCGTTTGCGGAAGCCGGTGAAGGGGCTTTTTTTGCGGGCGGGGCCGGTGGAGGATTCTTGGGGGGCGG
>JBCCIR010000303.1:0-2671 GCA_039028175.1 Verrucomicrobiota bacterium | reverse complement strand
GGACTCTCAGGCCCCCGAGACACAAAAAACCCGGGGGATCGCTCCCCCGGGTTTTATTTCTAATCTACTATTTAGACCGGAGCGCCTTTCAATGTCGTAAGCGCCCCAAAAGGAGACTATCTCCTTCTGGCCTTTTTCTTCGCCGCTTTGCGCTTGGGCGCTTTTTTCTTCGCGGCTTTCTTCTTAGCGGGCTTTCTCTTCGCCGCTTTCTTTTTGGCGGGCTTTCTCTTCGCCGCTTTCTTCTTAGCTTTACGCTTCGGCGCTTTCCGCTTGGCCGCTTTCTTCTTCGCGGGCTTTCTCTTCGCGGCCTTCCTCTTCGGAGCCGCCTTTCTTTTCACCGCCTTCTTCCTGGCCGGTGCCTTTCTTTTCTTAGCTGCTTTCTTTTTCACGGATACGTATCCCCTTCTTTACACTGGTTGTGTGTTTGGTTTCTAAATGCTTATGCATCTAAAAACAGATTCTGTCACGACACTTTTTACGTGTATTTATAAAAACTTTCTTGAACAAAATCGCTTCTTTTGGCAGAGCCAGCTGCTTTCCACGATTCGGTTCTGAAAAGTATCCTAACAAATACACCCATTGACGCATCGCACGATAAACTCGCCGAGCTCGTCATCCGAACGTCTGACTCAAGCTGATCCGTTGACTGGAAGATCATTCTCAATTTGGGCGTCGCTTTCAGAAATCGAACAACTTGTTAATACTAATGACAGATAAGGTCAAGAGACTTATTTAAGAAAACTTAACCTTTTTTCTTGCCAAAATCCACCCCTTTCGATCGAAATTCACACCCACGAGTTCCACGCCCCCGTACCCTAACAAACTTAAAACCCGTTTACACCGCCAATATCTCGCCGCGCGCACTCCCTCTCAACTCAAATACCCGAACAATCGTCGCCTCAATCAAATTGTTCGGACAAGACGCCCCCGCCGTCACCCCCACCGTCACCGGCCCCTCCCCCATTAACTTCGCCGAATACCCCTCGGCCCGCCTCTCCGCACGCTCACCCAAATCGAAATGCACAATCTCACTCAACGACTCTAAACACCCCGCATCCCGAACAAAAAACGTCGGTAACTCCTCCTGGCCAATCTCCACCAAGTGCGTCGTGTTCGAACTGTTATACCCGCCCACAACCAATAATAAATCCATCGGCGATCGCAACATCTCATACAACGCATCCTGACGCTCCTGCGTCGCCCCGCATATCGTATCAAAAGACTCAAAACGCACCTCCCCATCCCCTTCCGATACCCCCACCCCGTCCCGCCTCGCCACCGCCGCCTCCAAGCGCCGCTGCAATTCCTCGGTCTCCGACTTCAACATCGTCGTTTGATTCGCCACCCCCACCCGCTCCAAATGACGGTCCGGATCAAACCCCTCCGAATACGCCCCCCGAAACCGCGCCAAAAACTCTTCCCGGTCCCCACCCTCCTCAATATACGAACACACGTAATCCACATCATCCAAAGTCAACACCACCAGATACCGTCCCTTCCCGTCACGCCCCATCGCACGCGACGCCGTCGCACGCGTTTCCTCATGCGTCGCCTTGCCATGAATGATCGATGTCATGCCCGACTTCGCATACCCCCGCACCCGCTTCCAAACACTCATCACGTCCCCACAGGTCGTGTCCACCACCGATACCCCACGCTCCTCCAACGTTTCCATTAAGGACGTCTCCGCCCCAAAGGCCGGCACAATCACGACATCATCCTCGCCCAACTCCACCTCGCCGCCTTCAATCGCCTCCCGCGATAAACTCACGATACCCATCTCCGACAATTGCCGGTTCACCTCCGGATTGTGAATGATCTCCCCGATTAAAAAAATCCGATTCTCGCCAAATACCCGTCGCGCCGCATACGCCAGGTCGATCGCCCGCTCCACCCCGTAACAAAACCCGAACTGCTTCGCCAATCGTACCGTCGTGTTCCCCACCGTGATCGCTCCCCCCGATTCCCGTATCTTCTCAACCACCGCACTCCGATAATGCCCCTCCACCTCCGCCTTCACCCGTTCCATCACATCGGGAGTGCGCACGTTCACCCGCTTGGAACGCCGCCGCTGACTCGGTTTGGCCGAAGGAGTATCCATCAATCAATCAGCCCTCAATAGGCCGGTAACCGCTCCCACAGCACCGGCAACACCCCCGAACCAACCAAATACCACGCCCGCGGCTCCGGGGCCTCGTTCCCCTGACACCACACTCGATTCCACTCCCGATCAATCTTCATAGCCCCCTTCATCGCCCCAAAGATAGCGAAGTACACGCCTCATTCCAGCAAACTCCACCATCCCATTTCCCAAATCCTCCCATTATTTATAGTAATTACGGAAAAAGCAACTATTTACATAAATTTAATATAATTAATGCCGGATAGGCAAGGAGCACTAATTTTCAATCTTGACTGGTTGCTCATCCCCCCGTATCTTACCCATAGTTATTCTTTCGAGAGTAACTGTTTGTTTGTGTTTCATGTTTCCGAATTGCTCGGTCCCTCGGGGCCGAGCATTTTTTTTGCCCCAGCCCCAGCCCCAGCCCCAGCCCCAGCCCCAGCCCCAGTGGGTGCTGGTATAGGGGGTGTACGTGGGTGCTACGTGGAACCACGTGCACGTGGGCATAGACCACACACATGGGCTCACAACCTCCAAATACCAGTCAGC
>JBCCIR010000302.1:0-2754 GCA_039028175.1 Verrucomicrobiota bacterium | reverse complement strand
TTTTTCCTAGCAGTTTCGGCACATTTCTGATAAGGGGCCACTTCAGACTAAACCTTTAGTCATTCTGAGATCGCGCACCATTCCCCTCCCCTTCAGACCGGGTTTTCGCTACGATTTTTTGATCCGCGCAGCATGACCGTCAGCACCTCCCAAAAGCACCCCACGTTTATTTTCGTTCTTCGTCGTCCAAGGCAGGTTTCATCCTTATGTTCCTTTCATCGTGCCTAGATCTAATCACCAATGAAATGTCTTTTAGTGATTCTTTGCCTCCTTCTCCTTGGCTGTAAAAAGCGTGTTGTAACGGATGCTACTCGGGCTCAGAGCTTTCTTGGTTATTGGCTACAAACAGAGGATGCTAAGGAGAGATGGAACCAGGAAATTGGGGGTGCGCTTGATCATTGGCTAGAAGGAAGAGGTAATCTCGATAAGTGGTTAAACGGCACGGACGATCGTTTCCAGGAGTTTTTAGATAGCCATTTTTTCGGTTCGCCTAAGGAGGTCAAAAAGGGAGTTCTAGTTCTAGTGATTGAAGCTGATGGGGTTCGCCGCGACGAGAGAACTGGGCGGAATGTATTTTACTACTATTGCTTTTTTGTTCGCCCTGGTCCCAATGGTCTTTATGTAGATCAAATGGTTTCCGGAGGGACAGCTATAAACAAACTTTTCATGAAAGAGGCAGGGATCAGCTTTGGAAAGCACCTCAGAGAGTCCGGGACTTGAGGAACCGACCGATTTAACATGATAACCAATTGTATTGGGTTATTGATTCGGGAGTCGGGCTCCCCACTCCGGCTTTCTTTTCCTATTGCCCCTCTTCGAGGTGGTTCAGGAAGGCCTTCCATTCGCTGGTCGCCTTGGTCCGAGAGCCTTACCAGTTTATCCCATTGAGCTTATAACGGATTACCTCCCGTCGATGTTTGCTGATCTCTCCTAAACTTACGCAGGGAACACGGTCGAATTTGAGAAGTTTTGCGACATGAAAGCGGCGATGCCCATCGATGATCGTTTCCATACCGTTAACGGGGGAAACAATCAGAGGTTGAAGGATCCCACATTCCGAGATCGATTCAAGCATCTCCATATCCTTCTTGTCACCCGGCCAAATATTTATCCGCGGCTGATCACAGTCTTCCTGGACATCGAGCAGACTCAGATATTCGAATTCCATTCCTTCTCCAAAAAGCAGGCATTTCTAGCAGGATATCATTTCGAACGAATTCAGACAAGAAAGTGGAATTGATCTTTAGCGGCTCGAATTCCTCGGTCGTGACATTCAAAGTTTAGATGCTGGTTGAGAGTTCCAGCTTTCGGCCACGAGAGGTGATACTCGTGTCCGGACAACAGCCAAAACCCCAGGGTGTCCTCCACCCTGCCGGCCGGAAACGGATTCGCGAGAACCAAGCCAATCACGGTCGGCTTTCTTCCTCCTTGGGAGGGAAGTCTTACCAACTGTCCTTTCTCTTCTCTCTTCACGCCAAAAGACGTGATCCGCTGTTATTATCTTATCCGCTAGTTAAGATCGCTCTCAAGCCTAAGGGTCGCCTCTTCAATCGCAGCTAGCATCAGAATTTTATCCTCGTCACTTAGCTCACATACACGCGCAATCAGATCTTGCCACCTTGCTACTTCGTATGCGTCTTTTCCTGTCTCAATATGAATTGAGACGATCTTGTGCATTTCCTTTATCACTTCTTTTGCGACATCTTCTCCCTTACTCATTGTATTTTCCAAACCCTCAAAATATTGAATAATTTGTTCGTAACATTGTTAGCTAACAAACGCAAGATGAAGCCAGAATCTTCAGGCGACTCGAATTCCTCGGTCGAGGCACTCAACGTTTAGATGCTGGTAGAGCGTTCCAGCTTTCGGCCACGAGAGATGATACCCGTGTCCGGATAAAAGCTGAAACTCCAGGTGTCCCCCACCCTGCCTGCCGGAAACGGACTGGCGGGAAACCGAGTCGATCACAGTCGGCTTTCTTCCTCCTTGAAAGGGAAGTCTTACCACCTGTCCTTTCTCTTCTCCCCAGGCAAGCTTCATGGCTTCCCGCCATTCGATTCCCCGGCGATAATGCTCCCAGGCACGTTTGGTTACCTTACTGCGGTCATATTTTGGCCTCTTTTTCATGGCTAGTGATTTCCTTTGGCTTGGAATAGCTTACGCCCGAGGGGCGTAATTGTTTTGCGAGAGCCTCTTTTGAAAAATGGCTTAAAAACACTCCCTCCTCAGGGACAAGCCGACTTCTCGCAGTTCCAATCAGACGTTGATTGGACTCAAGGAATGAGTAGCGCAAGCGCTTCAATGCGCAACTATTTTCGGAGAGAAAAATTAGTTAGCCAGGTATATCCCGCAGGTTGTGGGACTTTACCCTCCAACCTAAAGAATCCAGCAAGTTGCTGGAAATTTTTACGAGTCTTGAGATTTAGACACTGACCGAACCTCTAATATTCGGATTTCACGTTCCTCATTCGGAAGCCGAGATATGAACGACCATTGGTAGTCTCCAAGAATCTTTCCATGGCTTAGCGGAATGAATCGCGCTTCCTCATCGGTCAGGGCGATTGTAAATCGGAGAACTCCGTTCTCCTCCTCTATCCGCTCTGCGTCTTCTTTTACTCGGGCGACAATCGCCAAGAACATCATCTCCCGGATGGTGTCGTCTTTAGGCATGCGTCACTAAGTATCTGAAACCTCCAGTTGTAACAGATTTCCAAGGTCGGTTCGAGGAAAATCTTGATAGCCGAGAAGGCCGAA
>JBCCIR010000301.1:0-2767 GCA_039028175.1 Verrucomicrobiota bacterium | reverse complement strand
TTGCGGCCGGATTCGGCGAACCATCCTCCTTCCGCGGGTCTGAGCCGTCGGTTGTGATGTAGATATCTCCTCTGGGAGTGAAGATGCTCCCGGGGATACTCACTTTCACTTCAGCGTCGGGATTGACACTGCCGCCATGTTGCTGGAACTCAGGAGCACCCGGTATCGGATACAGATTGAGCCTCCGGTACTGCTTGATCACTTCTTCGTTGCGCTTCGGAAAGTAGTCATTGAGCAGACGATTGCGCTCGTCCATCCAGGCACCGTCGCGAGTCAGGAGAAGAAGCGGCGTGCCCCGGCTATGCACATCCCGCCGATAGTCCCCCCATCTGGCGGATTCACCGACGAGGGCAAGCTCGACGTCCGCCGAGCGTTTCTCCCAACTCTCCAGAACAGCAGCTTCCGTCAGGACACCATCATTGAAGAGGTGTTTTTGGATGCGATCGCCGAGGTAACGCACGTAGTCTTCATTCTTGACCAACTCCTGGAAGATCTCGGACGGATTTCTCGCGTTGTCATCCGTGATGACATTATCTTCGACATCGATGAAGAAGAACTCGCTGTCCCAGGCGAAGAAGCGCCATTTCCCGCCGTTGCGATTGCGCATGGCATACCAGTTGTGATGATCCCAGTCGAGGTTGCCGCCATACTGGTTGAGGATCATGTAATCCGTGAACCCTTCGATATCCAGCACCTCCGTCAGCGCATCATAGTTCGCTTGATCGGCAAGATCTTTCCTAGCCCTATCAAACAAGTCATTATAGGCAACCAAATCCCCGTCCTTGGCTTCCCCGGAATTAAGCGCGTCGTAGTCTTCCTTAACCCCGCCGAGATAACTCTCCCCAAAGGCGGCCGTAGGACGCTCGGTCGGATTGTAGAGCCCCCAGTAGAGGCCATTGATATAAAGATGGACCATGCGGTTGTGCGCCCCAGGATGCCCCATGGCACGCTGGGCGTCCTTGGCCCACTGATCGCGCACATACTGCGCCCGACCTCGGTTGTCACCCAGGAACGTATTGTGATGGAGCCAACTCTGATTGCCACCCCCCCGAAGGATGAGCGTATCAAACTCGGCCACTGCTGAGTCCTCTTCGAAAAATCGGTAGTTCAACTTCGCCGCTCCGTATTCCTTTTTGAAAAGAAGGCGAAACGAATGCTTGGGATTCTTGGCTGGCTCACGGGTGTGCCCTCCCTGAATCCGGACACCGGCATCGATTTGAAATCCCCTGGTCCCATCCGGATGAATCAGCTCTGCAGAAACCGGACGCTCCCAGTCCGGACCGCTCTGTTGGGGCCGTTGATAAATCCCGTCTCTGGTGCTGAACAGATGATCGGGATCGGTCACCAGCGACAAACTCGGAAGAGCGAGCAGGGCGTCATCCATCAGGTCTTTGTAGGCGGGATCCTCGGTCACCTCGGGATCCATTTCATAATCGGCCGGAAAGGTGCCGTTCCCACCATCGCCCAACCATTCCGTCGGCCAGCCCTCCTGGTCAGCCGATTGACGGATCACATCCTCGACAAAGATGTAGGTATGCGTATCGACGTTGGTGCTCTCAAAACCGGTCTTGAGAGCCACCGCCCGGATGACGGCCGTGGCGTCCACGGTGATGGGTCCGTCGTAAATCGCACCGATCGGCCCCGAGAAGATATTGCCTTTGGAAGGTGTCCGACCATCGGTGGTGTAATAGATCGTCGCACCCTCGGTCGCCGTTGTGATCTCCAGCTGAAAAGGCTCGCGATGAAAGCCGCGATCGACACTGAATTTGGTATCGGCAACGAAACCATCGAATCCACTATTGTTCGCCTTGCCCGGAGTGGGTGCTTTGAAATACTGCCACTGGTCGACCGTGCCTGGTTTCAAGCCATAGGAGATATCGGTTCGTTGCCTTGGATAATCAGGGCCGAACTCGGTCAGCTTCGTCAGCCCGTCGGGTGTCACCAGCGCGAGATACTCACTTTCTCCCAGGGAAAAATCGGCGTGCCACTCTTCGCTTCCGGAACGATCCTTTCCAGAGGCAAAGACAATCAAATAACCACCTGCCGCCAGTTGCCCGGCCGGCAGTCTCCAAAAGGTATCCGCTTCGCCAAGATCGAATTCCGGGTCATCCGTCAGAACAAACCCCTCCAAAGCGACGGCGTTCTCCGTTGGGTTGTGAATCTCAATCCAATCTGAAAAGCCCCCATCGCCATCCTGATTGATCGAGTCATTGATCGCGAGGAACTCGGAGATCACCAACTGGGCATTCACCATCATTGGCGATGCGATCATCATCGCGAGAAGAAGCAGGATCGATTTCATAGCAACACATATAAGGTTTTCGAGCTCATCAACAGGAACAATTCACGACGGCAGGCTCCTCGGCAGCCCTTGTTCCACCCTCACTTTGGGGAAAAATCGCCTGAACTTCAAAACAATCCTGCTTCATCCACCCCTTACCGCTCCTAAATCCGTGCTCTACATCGGTGTCTTCGATGCTCCCCCTCACGTCCGAGGGATATGAGGGCTCAGAAACGAAAGGCCCGAGGTCAGAGATCCCCTCGCATCTGCCGGATCACCCCCGCGAATTCGGATTCATCGGAAAGATTCGCCCACTCTTGAGGATCGGCGTCGAGTTCGTAGAGTTCATGGTTCCCATCAGCGTAAAGGAGGTAGCGCCATTTCTCCGTCCGGACCGAGTAGTTGCCTCGGCCGAATGTCGTGATGAGCCTTCTCCCGGTTTTCTTCTACGGATCACTCAGGAGCGGGACGAGCGACTGCCCGTCA
>JBCCIR010000300.1:0-2943 GCA_039028175.1 Verrucomicrobiota bacterium | reverse complement strand
GGGAGGGGGAGCCGGGGCGGGGGTTGTGGGCGGGGTGATTTGGGGGGTGGTAGAAGCGAGGGCCTGGGCGGGGGCGGCGGCTTGGGCGGGCGTGATCGCGGGTGAAGTGCCGTCGATCGCGCCGAGGATATCGCGTTTCACGATGCGGCCGCCGGTGCCGGTGCCTTGGATTTGGGAGAGATCGATATTGTTGGCGGCGGCGAGCTTGGCGGCGAGCGGGGAAGATTTCGGGGCGGCGCCGGTGGGGGCGGCGGGAGCGGGAGCGGGAGCAGCGGCCAGGGCTGGAGTGGCGGGTTCGGGGCTTGGGGGGGGAGAAGCGGATGCGGGGGGAGCGGTGTCCTGTGGGGTGGTCGAGACGGAGCTCGACCCTCCAGAATCAGGGGCCGGGGCATCACCCGGGGGCGGGGCGGCTTCGCCGTCGGTGGCGACGTAGGCGATATTGGCGCCGACGGGCACTTGGTCGCCCGGATTGGCGTAGGTGGTGAGGATCCCCTCGTCGAAGGCTTCCATCTCCATCGTGGCTTTGTCGGTTTCGACTTCGGCGATGACCTGGCCGGGTTCGACCTGGGCACCGTTCTCGACGACCCATTTGATGAGGGTACCCTCGGTCATGGTATCGCTGAGTTTGGGCATGGAGACGTAGGGCATGGGACTGGATGCTGGATGCTCGGTTCTGGCTGCTCGTTTTTACAGGTAACAGACTTCTTTGATGGCGTCGATGATTCGGCCTTCATTGGGGAAGACGTGGTGTTCCCAGCTTTCGGTGTAGGGCATGGGCACGTCGATTTGGGCGACGCGGGCGATGGGGGCGTCGAGTTCGTCGAAGATTTCGTGTTGGATTTCGTAAGTGATTTGGGCGCCGATGCCGCAGACGGGGCGATTTTGTTCGATGATCACGGCGCGATTGGTTTTGGCGATGGATGCGAAGATCGTCGCGGTATCAAGGGGGCGGATGGAGCGGAGGTCGATGACCTCGCAATCGACGTTGAGGTCGGTTTTTACCTTTTCGGCGAGTTCGAGGACCGTGGGGACTGTTTGGGCGTAGGTGATGAGCGTGCAGTCCGCGCCCTCGCGGAGGACATTGGCTTGTCCCAAGGGGATGAGGAGCTCGGTATCGGCCTCTTCGATTTCGCCGGAGGTATTGTAGAGTTTTTCGGATTCGAGGACGATCACGGGGTTATCATCGCGGATCGCGGTTTTGAGGAGTCCTTTGGCGTCGCGCACCGTCCCGGGGGTGCAGACTTTGAGTCCGGGGACGTTGGCGTAGAAATTTTCGGTGGCGTGGGAGTGGGTGGCGCCGAGGGCGTGGACGGGGCCATTGGGGCCGCGGAAGACCATGGGGATATGGAATTGGCCGCCGGACATTGTCACCATATTGGGGGCGTTGTTGACCAATTGGTCGAAGGCCACGAGGGAGAAGCTAAAGGTCATGAACTCCACGACGGGCCGGAGGCCGGCCATGGCGGCGCCGATGCCGAGGCCGGCGAATCCGTTTTCGGAGATGGGTGTATCGATGACGCGTTTTGGGCCGAACTGGTCGAGCATGCCTTCGGAGATTTTGTAGGCGCCGTTGTATTCGGCGACTTCTTCTCCCATGAGGAAGACGGATTCATCGCGGTTCATTTCCTCGATGAGGGCTTCACGGACGGCTTCGCGGTAGGTGATTGTGCGCATGGAAAGGGGAGCTAAGAGCTAGGTGCTGGAAGCTGGAATAAGAGAGAGTGAGGAATTAAGAATCGGTGAGGGCGTAGGTGTATTTATGGATATCGGAGAGTGGAGGATCGGGTGAATTGTCGGCGAAGGTCACCGATTGGGAAGCGTCGTCGCGGGCGGCCTTTTGCATTTCTTTGAATTGTTCTTCGGAGAGGGTCCCTTCGGAGATGAGTTGATCGCGGAAGGTGTGGATGGGGTCCTCTTCTTTGGCGCGGGCAACCTCTTGTTTCGTGCGATAGGTAGCGGGGTCGGACATGGAATGGCCGCGGTATCGGTAGGTGCGGATTTCGAGGAAGTGGGGTTGATGGTTTTCGCGCATATCGCGGACGATATTGCCCACGTGATCGCGGACGGCGCGGACGTCCATGCCGTCGACGGCGGAGTGTTCCATATTATAGCCGCGGCCGCGGTGGTGGATTTCTTCGGGGGCGGTGGAGCGGTCGACTGAGGTGCCCATGGCGTAGCCGTTATTTTCGCAGATATAGAGCACGGGCAGTTCCCAGAGGGCGGCGAGGTTGAAGGCTTCGTGGAAGGCGCCCTGGTGGATGGCGCCGTCGCCGAAGTAGCAGAGGGTGACGCGATCTTCGTTGCGGTATCGAGACGCGAAGGCGAGGCCGGCGCCGAGGGGGATATGGGCGCCGACGATCGCGTGGCCGCCGAACATGTTATTTTCTTTATCGAAGAAGTGCATGGAGCCGCCGAGGCCTTTCGAGCAGCCGGTTTCTTTGCCGAAGAGTTCGGCCATGCAGGCGTCCATGGTGGTGCCGCGGGCGAGGGCGTGGCCGTGGTCGCGGTAGGCGGTGATGATGTAATCGTCGTCGCGGATGGCGGCGACGGAGCCGACGATGACTGCTTCTTGTCCGATATAGAGGTGGCAGAAGCCGCCTATTTTGCCCATTTGGTATTGTTGGGCGGCGCGTTCTTCGAAGGCGCGGATATCGAGCATATCGCGGAGCATCTGGAGCTCCGTCATTTTAACAGTGTTAGGATCGCTTTGGTCTGCGGACATTTTTGGGATGGGTGAAAGCAGGGAGGAGGCGTGAGGAGGATAACCGTTCCGTGGGGAAAGGCAATGATGGGTCGCGGGCCCGGCCGGGAAAGAGTCGTTTTGTGGTGAGAGATTACGAGTGTGAGGACGGGGCGGTTGTGGAGTCGTTGGCGAGCTGGTTTTGGGTTTTTGGGGAGCGATTGGGGAGCCAGACGGCGCAGGCGACGAAGAGGGCGGTGAAG
>JBCCIR010000299.1:0-3026 GCA_039028175.1 Verrucomicrobiota bacterium | reverse complement strand
CGAGGAAGGACCCTGCGCTCTCGACGGCCTCGATGACGGGATTCGGAGTTTTTTTGGAGGAGGCGGTCGAGGATTTTTCCGAGCCACTGGGGGCGTTTGGGGCTGGCTTCGTGGACGGGTTGGTGAGCTTTGTGGACGACTTGGTAGATCGTGGTCGTGGGGGTGTCGCCGGAGAAGGGGGTTTCACCGGTGGCGAGGGTATAGAGGACGGCGCCGAGGGAGAAGAGGTCGGCGCGGTGGTCGACGACGGGGAGGCCTTCGGCTTGTTCGGGGGAGGTGAAACGCGGGGTGCCAAGGAAGGTGCCGGAGCGGGTGAGGACGGCGGTTTCTTCGATGGCGCGGGCGAGGCCGAAGTCGGTCAGGAAGATACTCGATGCTGGATGCTCGCTGCTGGATGCTTGTCCGGTCGCAGGAGCGGCGGGGGATTCGAGGAGGATGTTGGAGGGTTTGATATCGCGATGGACCAGCGTGACGCTTGAGTCCGAAGCCGGACGGGCAGAAGAGGCGCCTTCGGCGCTTTGATCACCGTGGGCGGCGGCGAGGGCTCGGGCGACGGCGGTCGCGATGGTGATGATGAATTCGTCCGGGATGGTGCCGTCTTTGGGGAGGTGGTCGAGGTAATCCTGGAGGGTGCCGCCTTCGATGAAGCGCATGACGAGGAAAGGTTGGTCGGCGCTGTCTTTGTCGATGGCGTAGATGGGAACGATATTGGGGTGTTCGATGGCGGCGGCGGCGGCGGCTTCTCGGAGGAAGCGATTTTTGGCTTCGTCGGAGGCGGCGAGGGCGGGGGCGAGGAGCTTGATGGCGACGGTGCGTTTGAGGTCGGGGTCGCGGGCTTTGTAGACGATGCCCATGCCGCCGGTGGCGATGTGTTCGAGGATTTCGTAGGGGCCGAGGTGGGAGGGGGTACTCGATGCTGGATGCTCGCTGCTGGATGCTCGGGGCTGGTGGCGGGGGAGTTTTGTTGTGGCGTCGAGGTCGGCGTGGAAGTGAGATTTGAATTCGGTGGCTCCGGAGAGAGATTCGAGGCGGGCCTGGAGTTCGGGGGAGTCGGAGAGGAGGGATTCCAACTGGGCGAGCTCGTCGGCGGGGAGGTCACCGCGGAGGAGGGCTTTGAGGGTATCGTCTGTGGGGGTGGGAGGCATGCGAGAGGAAAGATTTCATGCTCCAATTTCCAAATAAACCTCAATAGCCAAGAATCAGATTCCAAGGGGCGCCTGCGGCGGGGAGGCTTTAAGATTTGGGGATTGGGATTTGGAGATTATTTGGAAATTGGGAGATGGAGTTGGTTTTTTAGGTTCCTATGGGTTCGAGGTCGCCGGTTACGGATTGGATGACTTCTCTAAGGCGGGCGATGATTCGGGATTTGGCGATGTAGACGGCTCCGACGGTGATACCGAGGTTGGCGGCGACATCTTTCGGAGTTTTTTCTTCGACGGCGGTTTGTTGGAAGGCGGCCCAGGATTGGTCGGTGAATTCGGGGCGGACTTTTTCGGCGGCCCAGGAGAACATGTGTTTTTTGTATTCGAGGTCCCAGTCGGCGACGTCGGTATCGGAGGGGGTATCTTCTTCGACGAGGCGGTGGATGGTGGTGCGGCCGGAGCCTTGGGCGGGTTGTTTGGCTTGTTTATTGAAGTGGTTGGCGAGTTTTGAGCGGACGACGCGGAAGAGCCAGGAGCGGAAGGTGCCTTTTTCGGGGTCGTATTCGAATTTTTTGATGGCGGAGGCGATGGATTTGAGGACCTCCTGGGTGAGGTCGTCGACATCTGAGAGCGAGACGCCGCGGGAGAGGGCGAAGCGTTGGATGATGGGGGTGTAGAGGGTGGTGAAGTCGGACCAGGCGACGGCGTCATCGGCGTCGCGGATTTTGATAAGGAGCGTTTGGCGGGTGGGGTCCATGGGTGGGCGCGTTACGCGCGAATGGTGACGGGTGAATGTTGAATAGTGAAGAAGGAAAAGGCGCCGGGAGCGGGTCGTTGGCGAGAGATTTTCGGGAAAATATTGGGGGGACAAGGGGGTCGGGAAGTGTTTGGATTGGAGGGAAGGCGTTATGAAGGCATCGGTATCGGCATTGGCGGTGGGATTGGTGATGGGTTTTGTGGGGGTGGAAGTTGGCTTTGGTGGGGAGCGGCAGGTGGATGTGGAGCCGTATCGGGAGGCTTCCGAGGAGAAGTGGGAGGAGGAGATGCTGGAGTTCGCGACGCTGGATAGAGAGGAGGAGTCTGCGGAGGGGGCGGTTTTGTTTGTGGGGAGTTCGAGTATTCGGCTTTGGGATACGATTGGGGAGGACATGGCGCCGTATGGGGTGATTCAGCGAGGGTTTGGGGGTTCGAAGTGGTCGGATGTGGCGGTGCATTTTGAGCGCTTGATCACGCCGCATCGTTTTCCTGCGGTGGTTTTTTTTGTGGGGAACGACATCAAGGGGGCGCCGGAGGAGGACAAGGCGCCGGAGGAAATAGCGGCCTTGTTTGAGTATGTGTTGGTGAATGTGCGGCGGCATGAGCCGGAGGCGGCGGTATTTTTTGTGCCGGTGACGCCGACGGAGAAGCGGTGGGCGGCGTGGCCGGCGATTCAGGAGGCGAATGCGGCGATCGGGGCGGTGTGCGAGGCGGATGGGAATGCTTGGGTGGTTGAGACGGCGGAGATTTACTTGGGGGAGGACGGGAAGCCGCGGTCGGAGTTGTTCAAGGAGGACCGGATTCATTTGAACCGGGAGGGGTATCGGTTGTGGGGGGAGGCGATCAAGAAGGAGTTGAATGCGCGATTGGGTGGCGGGGAGTGAAGGGTGGGGGAGTTTCGCAGTAACGCAGTAACGCAGTATCGCAGGTACGCAGTCGCGCAGGGGAGGTGTTGGTTGGCAGGGAGAGGAATTTAGGGGCAATTTTTTGGAAGTGGGGTAGGGTGGGGCTCGGTCGGCGTTTGGAGGACGGAAGCCCCACAACCCCACCCACACCCCACGGCGGGGGGGCGGGGAACGGCAACGGGCTTTATTTGGGGAGAGGATACCCAAGGGAAGCCCAGGATTT
>JBCCIR010000298.1:0-3045 GCA_039028175.1 Verrucomicrobiota bacterium | reverse complement strand
GCTTTTTTTGCGGGCGGGGCCGGTGGAGGATTCTTGGGGGGCGGGTTGGGGCGTGGGAGGAGCAGCAGAAGAAGAAGCAGAAGAAGATGGGGGAGGGGGAGGGGGTGATTGGGGGGCGGTGTCTTTGTATCGGAGGATGCCATGTTCGCGGACGTTGGCGGCGAAGGCAGAGAGATCGTTGCGGAGTTGGGAGTCTTTGACGAGGGCGGTGGCGAGGCCGTCGCCTTTTTCGATCTTGGCGACGAGATCGTTCACGTTGGCGAGGGCTTCTTTGAGTTCGGCGACCGCTTCTTTGACTTCGGGTGAGACATCGTCGACGAGGGCGGAGGTTTTCTCGAAGGTATCGGAGGCGTTGCCGGCGGCGTCCTTGGCTTTTTCGAGGAGGGGTTCGATTTTGGCGGTGGCTTCCTTGAGGTTGGCGCTGGTTTCTTTGAAGTTGGCGAGAGTTTCTTCGATGTTGTCGGTATTTTCGTCGCCGAGAATTTTCTCGTCGAGTTTATCGAAGGATCGTTTGAGGCTTTCGACGGCCGTTTTGACTTCTTTAACGGTGACGTGGACGTCGTCGATGAGGTCGTTGGCTTTCACGGAGATTTCTCCGGCGGTGTCGGTGAGTTGCTGCATGCTGCCGCGTTTGCCTTCGATGACGATACCGGGTTCGATGAATTCGCCGGTTAATTCTTCCGGGGTGAGCACGGCGATATAGGAGTCGCCCATGAATCCGGAGGTGCGGATGGTGAATTCGGAACCTTCGGGGATTTGAAATTCGTCGAAGATTTCGAGGAAGACCTCGACGCCTTGGGCGTCGTCGCGGAGGACGGGTTTTTCCGAGACGCGCCCGACCTTGGCGCCGCCGAGGCGGACGCCGTCATTGACGTTGATGCCGGTGGCATCGGGGAAGGTGACCGTGAGGGGGTAGCGGGCTTTGAACTGGTGTTCGAAGCGGCCGAACTGGACGATGAGGGCGGCGAGGATGAGGAGGCCGAAGAACACGAAGAGTCCGACGAGGAGTTCGGTTCGTTTTTCCTGGCCATCCATAAGCGGTGAAGATCGGGCGTGAGCGGGAGGGCGCGCCCGGGATTATCTTATCATTGATTTGTTGATTGGACAGGGCGGGTTTTGCCCTGGCGATCTTCGCCTGCGTGGGAGCGGCCTTGGATGAAGTCTTGGATGACGGGGTCGGTGGAATCGCGCAGTTCTTCGGGTGAGCCGTGGAAGTAGATGGCGCCTTCGCGGAGGAAGGCGACGTGATCGGCGATGTGGTAGACGGAAGTCATATCGTGGGTCACGACCACGGACGTGACTTCGTATTCCAGTTCGAGGCGTCGGATGAGGTGGTTGATGGAATCGGCGACCACGGGGTCGAGGCCGGCGGTGGGTTCATCGTAGAGGATGCATTCGGGGTTTCCGATGATGGCGCGGGCGAGGCCGACGCGTTTGCGCATGCCGCCGGAGAGTTGGATGGGCATTTTGTGGAGGTGTTCTTCGAGTTCGACGACGCGGAGGGCGCTGCGGACGCGTTCGTCGAGTTCATCGCGGTCGCGGATGCCGGCTTCGCGGAGGGGGAAGGCGACATTTTGGGCGACGTTCATGGAATCGAAGAGGGCGCCATCCTGGAAGAGGATGCCGATTTTTTTTCGGACGGGGCCGAGTTGTCGTTCTTTGAGGTGTGAGATTTCCGTGCCGTCGACCGTGATGGAGCCTTCGTCTGGTTGGAGGAGGCCGATGAGGTGTTTAAGGAACACGCTTTTTCCGCCGCCGGAGGCGCCGATGATGACCGTGTTTTGGGAGCGGGGGACTGTGAGGTTCACGCCGCGGAGGACGTGTTGGGCGCCGAGGGATTTGTGGACGTTTTCGACTTCGAAGAAGTTGCCGTTGGGGGGTGGTTTGCGTTTCACCTGGTATATCGGGGAATCTTCGGTATCGCCGACAAGCGGGGTGTTTTCGGGATTGGGTGATGGGTCTGGGTCGGGCACGGTGTGGGCAGGACAGTGTTAGAGTGGCCAGAAGAAATTGAGGAACAGGGTGAGGAAGAAATTGAAGATGAGGATGGAGAGGGAGGCGACGACCACGGCGTTGGTGGTGGATTTGCCGACGCCGACGGCGCCGTTTGTCGTGGTGAGGCCGCGTTGGCAGGAGATGAGGACGATGAGGTAACCGAAGACGAAGGCTTTGATCATGCCGATGCCGATATCCTGGAGTTCCGTGTGGGTATTGAGGTGATACATGAACCAGGAGTGGGGGATGTGGAAGCCGACGACGGAGGTGATGTATGAGGCGATGATGCCGAAGAGGATGGCTTCGGCGATGAGCAGGGGCATGGAGATGAGGATGCCGAGGGTTCTGGGGACGACGAGGTAATCGACGGGGTGGACGGCGAGGGCGCGGAGGGCGTCGATTTGTTCCGTGACTTTCATCGTGCCGATTTCTGCGGCCATGGCGGCGCCGACGCGGCCGGTGACCATGAGGCCGGTGAGGACGGGGCCGAGTTCGCGGCACATGGCGATGGAGACCACGGCGCCGACGGAGGATTCCACGCCGAAGTCTTGGAATTTGAAGTAGGACTGGGCGGTGAGGACGGCGCCGATGAAGGCGCCGGTGATGATGACCACGGCTTGGGAGCCGAAGCCGATGGCGACGAGTTGTCGGCCGAGGAGGCCCCAGCGGACGGAGTGGGTGGCGAGGGAGCAGATGATTTCGTTGCTGAGGTGGGCGACCTGGCCCATTTGGCGGAAGCCGTGGATGGTGCCGGCGCCGATCGCGCGGAAGAAATTCATCATGGGTGGGTTCGAGTTATTCGGGCGGCGGGGATGGTGAGTGGAGTTTAGCGGTGGGGATGGGGGAGTTTAGGGAAGGCGATGGAAGTTATTAAACCACTAATCTTCACTAATCGCCACTAATGGGGGTCGGAAGTCTCACGACTTCCGCTACGGGTTGTGGGAGGGGGGGGAGGTATGCGAGAGGATATTGTTTGAGTGAACGATGGGTTTGGGGGCGAACGGCGGGCGAGCAGGGACGCGCGCCCCCAACCGGGCGGGGGGGGGGGGG
>JBCCIR010000297.1:0-3050 GCA_039028175.1 Verrucomicrobiota bacterium | reverse complement strand
CTCGTCGAGAGCCCAAATTTCGACCACGTCCTCGCAGCCGAAATGGTCTGCGATGGTTTGGTGGACGAGTTCGCCCTCCGCGTCGGCGAGACGATTTCCGAGACGAGGACGATGAGGGCGGCGGAGAGGATGAATTTGAGGAGGAGCGGCATGGCTTGTTTGAACAGGAGGAAACAGAGATCGTAGAGATTCTTTTAAACCACCAATCTGCGCTAATCGATATTAATTTGTATCGGGTGCGGGGCACAAAAAAGGGACGGGGGGTGGCCCGTCCCTTTTTTGGCAAAGGTGTATTTGCCGGCGGGGTTAGTCGCGGCTCATGAAGATGCGCAAGATGTAGAAGAACATCATAGCGATGCCGGCGAAGAGGCCGAGGGAGGCGGCGACGTATTGGTCGGTGCGGTATTGGTGGATCATTTGGGAGGTGGTGTAGAGGATGGAGCCGCCGGCGAAGAGGACCATGGCGGCGGAGAACCAGGTGCCGAGATTGAATCCGAAGAGGATGCCGCAGACGATGGTGCCGAGGGCGACGAGGCCGCCGATGGCGAGGAATCCGCTGAGGAAGGAGAAGTCCATCTTGGTGATGAATGCGGTGGCGGTGATGCCGAGGAAGAGGAAGCCGGTGACGATGGCGGCCTGAGCGATGGCGTCGGGCGAGTATTGCGTGGCGATGGCGAGGATGGGCACGAAGATGATGGCCCATGCGACGACGGTGAGTGCTAGACCGGCGTATTGTTTGCCGCGGGAAGCGTCGGAGAGCGCCCACTTGTCGGCGATCCATGAGACCCCAATGAAGAGGCCGAGGACGACGAGCCAGCTGACGCCCATCATGGCGTTCGCAATAGCGATGCCGAGAGGCGAGTTGAAGAGGAAGGCTTCGATGCCCACGAAGGCGGCGATGGCTCCGGCGAGGTGAAGGTATGTTTTGCGGATGAAGGTGGCGCGCTCTGAGGGTTGCGCGGCGGCGACGACGTAAGGATTGGCGTATTGTTCCATGGCGATGCTAATTTGATTTGTTACACAAGGGTAAGGGAGATTCCGGGGGAGATCAAGTGTGCTCGGTGCCGGGACTGATGGTTGTTGATTAGGCCGAGAGTCGTTGGCGGAGGGCTTCGAAGAGGCAGACGCCGGTGGCGACGGACACGTTGAGGCAATCGACCTGGCCGGTCATGGGGATGCGGGCTAGGAAGTCGCAGTTTTCGCGGGTGAGGCGGCGGACGCCTTTTTCTTCGGCGCCGAGGACGATGGCGAGGGGGCCTTTGAGGTCGATATCGTAGAGGATTTGTTCGGCTTCATCGGCGGTGCCGACGAGCCAGAGGCCGGCGTCTTGGAGTTTTTTCATGGCGCGGGCGAGGTTGGTGACCTGGATGAAGGGGGTGTGTTCGGCGGCGCCGCAGGCGACGCGGCGGACGGTTTCGGTGAGAGGGGCGGCTTTATCTTTCGGGGCGATGACGGCGTGGACACCGGCGGCGTTTGCGGAGCGCAGGCAGGCGCCGAGGTTGTGGGGGTCCTGGATGCCGTCGAGGATGAGGAGAAAGGGGTTGTCGAGATCGGGGAGGGTGGTGTCGAAGAATTCGTCTTCCGAGATGCGGGGGACGGGGGTGGTGAGGTTGGTGTGTTTGTGAGGACGCCGGCCGGCGGAGAGTGGTTTGGCTTTTTGTTTTCGCCGGGGGTTGTGGTGATCGCGGCGTGAGGGACGGGGCGGCATGGGTGTCGGGGCGTGATGGATCAGCGGCGTCCGGAGGCGCTTTCGCGGAGCATGTAGTCGGTGTAGAGCGCTTTGTAGGCGCGTTCGGGGGTGGTGGCCCTGATGTATTCGACCTGGGATTCGTAGGTTTTTTGGTCGATTTCGCCGGCGTGATAGCGGGCTTCGATTTCGGCGATTTCCTTTTGGGCTTCGATTTCAGCCTGTTCGCGGTAGTGTTCGACCTCGTTGCGGTTGGGGATGGTTTTGCAGGCGGGCGCGGTGAGGGCGAGGGCGAGGGCGAGGGTGCCGAGGGCGAGGGCGAGGAGTGAGTGGGAGACAAGTTTTGTCTTGGAGGTCATGGGGAGGGGGACAAAAAAGTGGATTCTTTTTGTTCGGAAGTTGACGGAAGTGACTTATTGTTATTTGAAAGGGCGGGTTCTGCAACCCGTTATGGCTAGGAAGGGCGTGATCGATGAGCGAGAGGGTCCGAATTGTTAGGGAAGGATATGGCAAAGAAGCAAGACAAGTGTGTGGAGTTGGAAGGGACCGTGCATACGGTGCTGCCGGGGACGATGTTCCGGGTGCAGTTGGAGAATGGGCACGTGGTGTTGGCGCACATTTCGGGCAAGATGCGGAAGCGATTTATTCGCTTGGTGGCGGGCGACCGGGTGAAGTTGGAGATGTCGCCTTACGACACGGACAAGGCCCGGATCGTTTACCGGCTGCGGTAGCGTTTTACTCAGCGTGGTTTGCGGAAGACGGCGAGGTGTTTGTCGATTGACTTGCCTGGTGTCTTCAGGGAGCGGGCTTCGGGATTTTCGATGGTGGTGACGAGTTCGCCGCCGAGGTGTTGGACGGCTTCGAGGGCGAGGGCGTGTTCGCGGTCGAAGTAGGAAGTGAGGACGAGGGTACCGCCGGGCTCGAGTTTTTCGAGGCCTTGCTGGAAGATTTCGTGCCAGATTTCTTTGTCGTGCCAGAAGTTTTGGTGTCGGAGGAAGACGACGTCGAAGGGGTCGCTGAGTTCCTGGTGTGAGGCGACTTTGGTGGCGTCTGCGGCGAGGAATTCGAAGGAGTGTTTATCGGCTTGAGCGGCGCCTTGGGATTGGGCGAGTTTTTTGAGGTAATCCTGGCAGCGGGCGGTGGCGTCGGCGATTTCGCGTTGGCGGATATCGACGCCGACGAGTTCGACGGTTGGGGGGTTGAGGTTTGGGGTATTGGGGGAGGGGGGGTTGGGTGAGCTGAAGTGATGGGCGAGGGTTTCGGCTTCGTGGCAGTTACCGCAGGCGAGGTCGAGGATGCGGACGAGGTCGGGGTGGGATGGGGAGAGGGGGAGTTGATTGGGGAGGGCTTGG
This sequence comes from Verrucomicrobiota bacterium, assembly GCA_039028175.1. Lineage (GTDB taxonomy): Bacteria > Verrucomicrobiota > Verrucomicrobiia > Verrucomicrobiales > DEV007 > JBCDBW01. The sequence continues at coordinate 11 of JBCCIR010000297.1, read as the reverse complement.
TGGAGGAGTTT
>JBCCIR010000296.1:0-3063 GCA_039028175.1 Verrucomicrobiota bacterium | reverse complement strand
GGCGGTCGAGCAGCTCGAAGACCTCCTCCGTGAATCCCGCCTCGTCCAGGAGGGCGAGGGCACCGTAAGGCAGGTCGTACTGGGTCTGCTCTCGGAACAGATCGGGCACCTGCGGGCCCTGACCCGCGACGCCAAGCTGACGACCAAGTCGCTGCGCTACCTGCGGCCGAGCCCGGTGGGCGGCGAGTCCGAGGACGACGCGCCGGGAAATAGGGGTCAGTCATCAAATTTTGACAAACCAAACCAGCCTCAAGCCCACAAGATTGTGGTCCCGATTCCACACCACCCTCCACAATCGCCTCACCACCCCGCAAAAAAAGCACGCCCGGAAGGATTCGAACCCTCAGCCTTCTGATCCGTAGTCAGACGCTCTATCCAGTTGAGCTACGGGCGCTCTTCCCTTGAAATAACGGCGAATTCGCCGACTCCCCAGTCTCGCCGGGGACCGGCTAAATTGCACGATAATTCCCCACGCGCAAGCCCTTTTCAGTCCGCCCGAAAACGCTTCCGATACCCCAATGGCGTCATCCCCGTCACCCGCCGGAATATCTTCGTGAACTGACTCTGATCATAAAACCCGCTCGCCACCGCAATCTCCCCAACACTCTCCGACGTCTCCACCAAAGCCCCCTGCGCCGCCTGCACCCGCCGCTTCAATAAATACTCCGTCGGCGACATCTTCAAAACCGCCCGAAAACGCCGATTGAAGTGCGTCGCCGACATCCCCGCCAACTCCGCCATGTCCCCCATCGACACCGGCCCCCGATAATGCCCGTCCATATGCCGAATCACCGGCGCCATTTCCCTAAAATACGCCTCTTGATCCTGCGGCGTCGCAATCGGATACATCACCCCAGCAATCCCCAATACATCCTTCCCCCGCCCAAATAACGGCACTTTCGTCGATACATACCACTGCGGCCCCCCACGCCGCGGCGGCACCAGCCACACCTGGCTCGGAATCGCCTTCTTTCCCTCAATCACCCGTCGATCCTCAGCCAAATAAGCCTCCGCCAGGGCCGGCGGCTGAATCTCCCGGTCCGTCCGCCCCAGAATGTCCGCCTCTTCCTCCAAATCAAAGATCGTCCGCAACACCGCCCCGTTCACCCGCACATACCGACTCTGCGTGTCCTTCGCATAAAAAAAGAGATTCGGCACATACTCAAACAGTTCCATCACGCTCATCGCATTCGGATGACGCGCAAAAAAACGCGCCTGAAAGGCTTCCCCACGCATTCGATCGCTCATGGGCAACGAATACAAAAAAATAGGATCACTCTACAAGATTTCCTTGGCCAAAACGTTTATATAATAGGCCAAATCCCCCCATGGTCGCCCGCCTCCCCACGAGCGCCGCCAATGAACAATCAATCCATATTTTCCGCCACCCTCGGGCTCACATTCGCCGGGGCAATAGCGCTCGGCAGCTCCGTATCGGCCGCAGATCTGCCCGCCGATCACGCCCAGTCCATGGCAAAAAGCCGCACGCTCTTCACCAAGCACGTCCGCCCCCTCTTCATCGAAAGCTGCCTCGAATGCCACGGCGGCGAAAAAGTCCGCGGCGGCCTCAACCTCAATACCCGTAAAGACCTCCTCGCCGGCGGCGATACCGGCCCCTCCATCGTCCCCGGTCATCCCGAAAACAATTTCCTCATCGAGGTCGTCAAACACGCCGAGGAACCCTTCATGCCAAAAGGCGATGCCCCAAAACTCACCGAGCAGGAAATCAGCCACCTCTCCCAATGGATCGCCACCGGCGCCGCCTACGATGCCCCCCTCATCGCCGATTCCGAAGCCGCCGACGCCGACGGCCCCATGACTGTCACCGACTCCGATCGCAATTTCTGGTCCTTCAAACCGCTCGAAGTCGTTAATCCCCCGAGCGCCACGACCGATTCATGGTCAAAAAATCCCATCGACCGCTTCCTCTCCGCCCAACACCAGGCCCACAACCTCACCCCCAACCCCGAAGCCGACCCCCAAAACCTCGTCCGCCGCCTCCACTTCGATCTCACCGGCCTGCCCCCAACCCCCCACGAAACCGCGGCGTTCCTCCGCGCCTATCGCGAAAATCCCGAGACCACCCTCGAATCCACCGTCGACCGCCTCCTCGAAAGCCCTCGCTTCGGCGAGAAATGGGCCCGCCACTGGCTCGATGTCGCCCGCTTCGCCGAAAGCCACGGCTTCGAGCAGGACTACACTCGCCCCTACGCCTACCACTACCGGGATTTCGTCATCAAAGCCTTCAACCAGGACATGCCCTACGACCAATTCGTCCGCTGGCAGCTCGCCGGCGACGAAGTCGCCCCCAATTCCCCCCTCGCCATGATGGCCACCGGCTTCCTCGGCGCCGGCGTCTTCCCCACCCAGCTCACCGAAAAAGAGTTCGAATCCGCCCGCTACGACGAAATGGACGACATGCTCGCCACCACCGGCACCGCCTTCCTGGGCCTCACCATCGGCTGCGCCCGTTGCCACGACCACAAATACGACCCCATCCCCGTCGCCGACTACTACCGCCTCCTCTCCACCTTCACCACCACCATCCGCAGCGAAATCTACCTCAAAGGCGATCCCAAAGAAGCCCGCGAGTTCCTGAATGCCTGGAATAAAAAACAGGACTCTCTCGAAAAGAAAATCGCCAAACTCCCCGAGAAAGACCCCGGCCTGAAAAAACTCCAAAAAGAACTCAAAGAACACCTCGAAGCCAAACCTCCGAAAGGAATGGTAAAAGTCCAGGTCTCCAGCGAAGGCCATCCGCCCACGAAACACCACGCCGATGGCCGCGGCTTCCCCCACTTCTACCCCGACACGCACTTCCTCAATCGCGGCGACGCCAACCAAAAAGGCGAGGTCGCCACGCAAGGCTTCCTCCAAGTCCTTCTTCGAAACAACAAAACCGAATCCCATTGGCAGTCACCCCCTCCAAAAAACGCCAGCACTTCACATCGCCGCGCCGCCCTCGCCGACTGGATCACCGATACCGAGAACGGCGCCGGCCACCTCCTCGCCCGCGTGATCGTAAACCGCCTCTGGCACCACCACTTCGGCACCGGCATCGTC
>JBCCIR010000295.1:0-3239 GCA_039028175.1 Verrucomicrobiota bacterium | reverse complement strand
GGCGGTGTAGACGATCGTGATCACCGAGGCGAGGGCCTGGGTACCGAGTTGGGCGCCGGTGTTGTAGTCGTCGCCGGCATTGCCGCCGAAGTAGGACGCGGCGAATACGGCGACGAGGATTGTGCCGACGAGGCCACCCACGCCGTGGACGCCGACGACGTCGAGGGAGTCATCGTATTTGAATTTGTGTTTTACGATGGCGCAGAAATACCAGCAGAGGACCGCGGATGCGGTGCCGATGCAGAGGGCGCCGATGGGGCCGACGGCTCCGGAGGCGGGGGTGATGGCGGCGAGGCCTGCGATGGAGCCGGTGGCGGCGCCGAGCATGGAGGGTTTGCCGAACTTGACCCATTCGATGAGCATCCAGACGAAAGCGGCCGTGGCGGCGGACGTGTGGGTGACGATGAGCGTCATGGCGGCGGCGCCGTTGGCGGCGAGGCCGGAGCCGGCGTTGAATCCGAACCAACCGACCCATAGCATAGCCGTTCCCGTGACCGTCATGGGGAGGTTGTGGGGGAGGATTTGGGAATCGGGATAATCTTTTCGTTTTCCGACCATGATGCAGGCGACGAGGGCGCCGATCCCGGCGGTGATATGGACGACGATGCCGCCGGCGTGGTCGATGATGCCACTGAGACCGAAGAGCGTGCCTCCGCCCCAGACCATGTGGCAGATGGGGATGTAGACCACGATGGCCCACGCGGTGGTGAAGAGGATCATGGACGAGAACTTCATGCGTTCCACGAAGCAGCCGACGATAAGGGCCGGCGTGATGATGAAGAACGTCATCTGGAAGGCGTAGAAGATGAGTTCGGGGATACCTGTGCCATCGACAATGGCGTCGGGGGAGATGCCTTTGAGGAAGGCCTTTTGGAGGCCTCCGATGAAGTTATTTCCTTCGGCGAAGGCGAGGGAGTATCCGAAAGCGAGCCAGACGACCGTCATGATACAGGTGATGACGAAGCAATGGATGAGGACGGAGAGGACATTGCGTTCGCGCACGAGGCCTGCATAGAAGAGGCTGAGGCCGGGGATGGTCATGAAGAGCACCAGCGCGGTGGCGGTGATGATCCATGCGGTATCGCCGGAGTTGAGGGTGGAAGCTTCTTCCGCAGCGGAGGCAATGGACGGCAGGAGGAGGGCGCCCAAGAGGACGCACCAAGCGAGGATTTTTTTCATTGGAGCGAAGTTTAGAGGTTTGAAGTAAGGCGCGAGTATTGGTGGGGAAGGGGCGGATGGCAAGGAATTATCAGTTGACCGGTTGGCCGGTTCTCCAGTTGTCCGGTTGTGGGGATAGAAAGAGGGTAATGATGAGCACGGAATGATGAATGGTGACGTTTGAGACGGGAGGCGGGGGGAAATTGGCTGGAAAGGGAGGGAGGGGAGCGTAGTTTGGGGGCGATGAAAAGACTGAGTGTGATTTTGGCGATGGTTGTTTTGGGGGTGGGTTGGAGTGGGGCGGTGGAAGAAGGGCGGGAGGGGCCGGTGAATATTGTTTATATTTTGGCGGATGATTTGGGGTATGGGGATTTGGGGTGTTACGGGCAGGAGATCATGCAGACGCCGCGGATTGACGAGATGGCGGCGGGGGGCTTGCGGTTCACGGATCATTATTCCGGGAGTTGCGAGTGTGCGCCGACGCGGTCGGTGTTGATGACGGGTCAGCACACGGGGCGGACGCGGGTGCGGAAGAACGGGCAGGGACCGTTATTGCCGGAAGATGTGACGGTTGCGGAAGTGTTGAAGGGGGCGGGATACACGACGATGGGGATTGGCAAGTGGGGGATTGGCGAGGAGGGGACGACGGGGGTGCCGTGGGAGCAAGGGTTCGATCACTTTTTCGGGTATTTGAATCAGACGAACGCGCATCATTATTACCCGCCGTTTTTGTGGAAGGACGGGGAGAAGATTTCGTATCCGGACAACCCGGAGAAGCGGACGCATTACAGTCATGATTTGATGACGGATGAGGCGTTGAATTTCATCGAAGAGAACCGGGAGGGGCCGTTCTTTTTGTATTTGGCGTATACCCTGGTGCACGTGGATTTGGATGTGCCGGAGGATTCGAAGGCGCCGTATGTGGGCGTGATCGAAGAGACGGAGCCTTACGGCACACCGGGCGGACAGCATTACCGGTATGAGGAGCAGCCGCACGCGACTTTTGCGGGGATGACCTCGCGTTTGGACCGGGACGTGGGGCGGATTTTAGATTTGTTAGAAAATTTGGAAATTGCGGAGAACACCTTGGTGATTTTCACGAGTGACAATGGGCCGACCTCCGCGGGCGGGGCGGACCCCAACTTTTTCAATGGGAACGGGGATTTGCGGGTGATTAAGTTTGAGTTGTATGAGGGGGGGATTCGGGTGCCGATGATTGCGTGGTGGCCGGGGACGGTGGAACCGGGGACGGAGACGGATTTTGTGAGTGCGCATTGGGACATGTTTCCGACGTTTTCAGCGCTTGCGGGTATCGACGAGGAAGAATTACCGGAAGGACTGACGGGGGTTTCGATTCTGCCGACGATTCGAGGCGAGGAGCAGCCGGAGCGGGATTATTTGTATTGGGAGAATGCGGGGCGGATGGGGATGCAGGCGGTGCGGATGGGGAAGTGGAAGGGGTGGCGTGCGGGCCTGGCGAAGGATCGGGATGCGCCATTGGAGTTGTATGATTTGGAGAATGATATTGGGGAGGCGACGGATGTGGCGGCGGCGAATCCCGAGGTGGTGGCGGAGATATTGGCGGTGATGGAAGAGGCGCGGGAGGCGCAGAAGCCGGATGCGCTGTTTATTGGGCGGAAGAACAAGAAGGGGAAGTAGGGGGAGATACCGAGGCTGGAGGCAGGAAAGGCATTTTTTACAGGAGGGAACAGAGGAAGCAGAGGGTTGGTTGGTTTTTCGTGCTTGCTGGCGCTTCGCTGATGAGTTGGAGGAAACGGAGGCAGGAGCGGGGGAACTTGGGAAGGTGTTGGTGGTGGGAGGCGTTTTTTCTGAAGATAACCCGCCACGGCGGGCTAGCTCCGGAAGGCGGCTAAGTTTTAGAGGCAGGAGGCAGGAGGCAGGAGGCAGGAGGCGGAAGGCGGGAGGCGGAGATTATTCGTATTCAGTGATCAGTAATCGGTGTTCAGACTTTTGGGATCGGGGGGGGCTGGGGGAGAGGAAGGGATTGAGTATGAGTATGAGTAGGATTATGAGTATGACCTGAATATGATGGGGGCTTTTGGGATTCGGATTAAGATTAG
>JBCCIR010000294.1:0-3242 GCA_039028175.1 Verrucomicrobiota bacterium | reverse complement strand
GGAGATGCACCAGTAGTCGATGCGCCATCCGACGTTTCGGGCGCGGGCACCGGCGCGGTAGCTCCACCAGGAGTAATGGTTTGGGCCGGATTCGAATTCGCGGAAGGTGTCGATGAAGCCGGCTTTGGCGATGCGGTCGAATCCGGCGCGTTCTTCGGGGCTGAAGCCGGGGTTGTTTTGGTTTTCTTTCGGGCGGGCGAGGTCGATTTCTTTGTGGGCGACATTGAGGTCGCCGCCAAAGGCGACGGGTTTGGATTTTTCGAGGGAGCGGACGTATTTGAGGAAGGCTTTGTCCCAAAGTTTGCGGTAATCGATGCGGGCGAGTTCGTGTTGGGCGTTAGGGGTGTAGACGGTGACGACGTAGAAGTCCTTGTATTCGAGCGTGACGACGCGGCCTTCGGTATCGTGCTTGGCGATGCCGATGCCGTTGGCGTGGGAGAGGGGTTTGTTTTTCGTGAGGATGAGGGTGCCGGAGTATCCTTTCTTGTCGGCGGGATTCCAGAAGGTTTGGTAATCGGGCAGGAGGGAGGCGAGATCGACGTCGGTGGGGAGGGCCTTGATTTCCTGGAGGCAGAGGAGGTCGGGGTTCTCGGCTTTGACGAACTTGAGGAAGTCTTTTTTCAGGACGGCGCGGAGGCCGTTTACGTTCCAGGAAACCAGTTTCATAGTGAGGTGTTTATAAAGCTTTGGGCTGGCTGGGGGCAGGGTAAATTTTTACTTGAAAGAGAAAAGGCTTAGTGGCAATTAGTTCGGCCCCGAAACGACAGGATACTTTTATTTTTTTTGAGCGAGATTGGGGGTTTCTGAGAAGAAGCAACCGACGATTTTAGAATGATAGAAGTCAAAAATCTCACGAAGATTTTCGGTTCCAAGGTGGCCGTGGACGACATTTCGTTCCGTGTCGAGAAGGGGGAAGTTCTTGGGTTTCTCGGGCCGAACGGGGCGGGCAAATCGACCACGATGCGGATGGTGACGGGTTATTTGCCGCCGACGGAGGGGACGGTCACGATTGAGGGGAATGACATTGTGGACGCGGAGCTGGCGGCGAAGCGGAAGATTGGGTATTTGCCGGAGAACGCGCCCTTGTATAATGACATGAGCGTGGAGGATTTCCTTGGGTTTTGCGCGGAGGTACGAGGAATGGCGGGGGCGGAGAAGAGCAAGGCGGTGGATGGGGCCTTGGACACCTGTTTTTTGCAGCCGGTGCGGCAGCAGAGTATTGATACGTTATCGAAGGGATATCGTCACCGGACGTGTTTTGCGCAATCGATTATTCATGATCCGGACGTATTAATTTTGGACGAGCCGACGGACGGATTGGATCCGAATCAGAAGCATGAGGTGCGGAGTTTGATTCGGCGGATGGGGGAGAAGAAGGTGATTGTGTTTTCGACGCATATTTTGGAGGAGGTTGAAGCAGCGTGCACGCGGGCGATCGTGATTGACCGCGGCAAGGTGGTGGCGGACGGGACGCCGGCGGAATTGAAGGCGAAGTCGACAGCGGCGGGGCAGGTGCGGGTGAAGGTGACGGGATTGGCGGGGACGGGTATTCGGAAGGAGTTGGAGAAGTTGTCGGAGGTGAAATCGGTGGCCGCTATTGATTCGAGTGACAACGGGTTTACGGGTTTGGTGGCGGCGACGAAGGCGGGGCATGGTGAAGTTTCGAAGGCGGTGTACCGGATGTGTGTGGACCGGAATTTGGTGTTGGAGGAATTGAGTCCTGAGGAGGGGCGCCTGGACGATGTGTTCCGGGAGATGACGCGATCGGACACGGAGGATTGAGCACGATTTTGGGGGTCAAGCGATGATTTGGAATTTGATTCAGCACTACATTATTCCGAGCGCGATTGTTGCGGCGGTATTTCTTGCGGTTTTGAAGTTTGCGTTGCCCCGGGGGGTGATGACGGTGTTCAAGCGGGAGTTGAAGAGTTTTTTCCAATCGCCGATTGCGTATGTATGCGTGGTGATCTTTTTATTGGTGTCGGGGGGATTGGCGTTTTTCTTTGGGAACCTGATTGAGTTTAACGAGGCGTCTTTGCTGGTGTTTTTCCAATGGCATCCGTGGATATACATGGTGATTGCGCCGGCGATCGGGATGCGTTTGTGGTCGGAGGAGCAGCGGATGGGCACGGTGGAATTGATCATGACGATGCCGATTGCGCCGTGGCAGGTGATTTTGGGAAAGTTCATGGCGGCGATGGTGGTGATATTTGTGGCGTTGGCGCTGACGTTTCCGGCGGTATTGACGATTGATTATTTGGGGGAGCCGGATCACGGCGCGGTTTTTGCGGGATACGTGGGGAGTTTTTTATTGGGGGTAAGTTTCCTGGGGGTGACCTCGGCGGTATCGGCATTTTCGCGGAGCCAGGTGGTGACTTTGTTGGTCTCGGTGGCTTTGTGCATGTTTTTAAATTTGGCGGGGTTCGATCCGGTGACGGGATTTTTGAGGAATGTGTTTGGGGAGCCGGTAGCGGAGGGGGTGGCATCTTTTGGGACGATGACTCATTTCGTCGAGTTCACGAAGGGGATCATCGTGAGCCGGGACCTGATCTTCTTTTTGAGCCTGACGGTGTTATCATTGTTTGTGACGTCGGCGGTATTACGGGCGAAGCGTGCCTGATGGATTTGAGGAAGGACGAGAAGCGATGAGCGAGAGCAGCGAAACGAGCAGCAAGGAAAGCAAGCGGAGTTACAAGGGCGCGGCGTGGACGACGGCGTTGGGGATTCTGATCGTGATCGGGATCGTGGTGGCGGTGAATGTTATCGCGGGTTATTTGAACCTGCGGATGGATTTCACGGAGGACAAGATTTACACCTTGTCGAAGGGGACGAAGGAGATTTTGTCCGAGTTGGATACGCCGGTGACAATCCGGTATTACGTGAGTGCGGACAAATCGATTCAGCCGGCGGATGTGCAGACGATGGCGCCGCGGGTGGAGAATTTCTTGATGGAGTATAAGAAGGGGTCGGACGGGCAGGTGAGGGTGAAGAAGATTTTGGTGAAGCCGGATTCGGACGAGGAGGATTCGGCGAACCTGGATGGGATTCGACCGCAGGGGCAGGCGTTTTCTGCGCAGGACCCGTTGTATTTTGGGTTATCGATTGAGTGTTTGGATCAGAAGGTGGCGATTCCGTTCATTCATCCGGCGCGGGAGACATTGTTGGAGTATGATGTTTCGCGAGCGATCACGCAGGTGGTGAATCCGGAGCTGCCGAAGATTGCCATTATGACGAGCATGCAG
>JBCCIR010000293.1:0-3274 GCA_039028175.1 Verrucomicrobiota bacterium | reverse complement strand
TCAAGACCGCAATCAACACCGCCGCCCCAACTAAAGAAATCACCAGGTTACGCGCCGCCCCGCCCAAACCTTCCGTATTGATCGAAAATGTTCCCCCATCCGGCGCCGATCCCGCCATCGTGTAAAGCAAAGCCCCCAAAACCATCAATACCCCCGCCAAGCCAATCAAAATCACCCCCGGAAATAAAAATATCTCCACCCCGATCAACACAATCCCCAGCACAAACAACGCCACGATCTCAAACCCTGCCATCCGTCCCGCCAGGTAATGACCAAAAAAGAAAATCGAAAATGCCACCACCGACACGATCCCGGGTAACCCGAACCCCGGCGCGTTGTATTCCATATACGCCCCCGCAATCGCCACGATGATCAAAATCGGCGCCAACCGCGTCACCCACATCGCAATGCTCTCAAAACCCAATGGCTTCGCCATCACGATCTCCCCCGTCAATCCCTCCTGCGCCACCAAATCATCCACGTCCTCCGCAATCCCCTTCGCCAACACCGGCTTGCCTTCAAACACACGTGTCGCCTGCTCGTGATCCAAGCTCAATACCTCGCCTTTCTTGGCCAACACCAAAACACCCATCGGATACTCATCCCTTTCATCCTCACCCACTTGAACCACTACGTCCTTGTCATCCGATACAAATCCCTCAGCAATCTCCACACGGTGCCCCTTCTTCTTCGCAACACTTCTCACCTGCGCCTTATTGAACGATGTCAGTTTCTTCTCCATCGTCTCCCCAACGTCTTGCCCACCCGCCATTACAGTGAGCGCTGCACCAATCGACGAAGTCGGAGCCATGTAAATGGCATCCGTCCCCAGCGCTATAATCGACCCAGCAGATGCTGCCCGAGTATTGATAAACGCATACGTCGGCACATCGAGTCTCGATAGATCTTCCATCATCAATCCAGATGATTCCCAGGAGTTTCCTCCCGGCGTGTTGATATCTACGATAATTGCTTCGGCACCCTCCTCGTTGGCTCGCTCAAGCATCCGCCGAACGAACTGAAATTTCCCTTTGTTGATCAAATCGTCATCCCCCTGAATCGGAATCACCACCACCTTCCCCGCATACGAACGCTCCTTCACTCGCAACATATCCAATCCGTCCTCCGCATCCTCCCCCTCTTCCATGGCGCTCTCCTCAACCACCGTCTCTTCCACCCCCACCTCATCCCCACTTGCTTCCTCAGCCGCTCCAACCTCTTCCTCCTCAGCCCCCAATACCCCCAAGCCCGCCAATGCCAAGCCCGCCCACATCAAAAAAAATAAGTCCCGTCGCATTTTCATGGTGAAAGAATCTCCCAACGCTTCAAACTGCCCTAAGTCACCTTCGTCGCCCCTCAAGCCGCCCGTCAACTCCATTCATGCCCCGTATCCCCGAAGAAACCGTCCAGGAAGTGCTCGCCGCCACCGATATCGTCGAGCTCATCGGCTCCTACTTCCCGCTCAAACGCGTCGGCACCAACTACCGAGCCCTCTGCCCCTTCCACAACGAAAAAACCCCCTCCTTCAACGTCAACCCCGCCCGCCAATCCTTCCACTGCTTCGGCTGCCAAGCCGGTGGCTCCGCCGCCGGCTTCATCATGGAATACGAAAACGTCGATTACCCCACCGCCATCAGACGCCTCGCCGATCGCGCCGGCATCATCATCCCCGAGGCCGAATTCGACCCCCTCGCCGATGAACGAAGCCGGAGACGCACCAAGCTCCTCGCCCTCCATAAAGACGCCGCCGAATGGTTCCACTACCTCCTCAATAAAAAAGAAGTCGCCGCCCCCGCCCGCGACTACCTCAAAGCCCGTGGCATCTCCTCCGAAGTCGCGCGCGAATGGCAGCTCGGTTACGCCCCCGCCGCCAATCAACTCCTCAAACAATGGGCCGCCGATCACCAATACCCCGAAGACCTCCTCGTCGAAGGCGGCCTCCTCCGCCGTGCCGACGACGACAACGCCCGCCCCGGAGAAACCTACCCCTGGTTCCGCGATCGCCTCATGTTTCCCGTCGCCAATGAATACGGCGATACCATCGCCTTCAGCGGTCGCCTCCTCGATCCCGAAGCCAGGGCCGCCAAATACATCAACTCCCCCGAATCCCTCATCTTCACCAAAGGCAAAACCTTCTACGGCCTCAACAAAACCAAACGCGATATCCTCCGCGAACGCAGCGTCATCGTCTGCGAAGGCCAGGTCGACCTCATTGCCTGCCACGCCCACGGTATCTCCAACGTCGTCGCCCCCCTCGGCACCGCCTTCACCCCACAACACGCCGCCCTCCTCAAACGACACGACGCCGAACCCATCCTCTGCTTCGACTCCGATCAGGCCGGATACAAAGCCGCCGGCCGCACCTTCGCCGAACTCGCCAAGGCCGGCCTCATCGCCCGCGTCATCGATATGCCGGAAGGCGAAGACCCCGATTCCCTCATCAAGAAAAACGGCGCCGATGCCTTCAAAGCCCTCCTCGATAACGCCCGAGACTTCTTCGACTACCAAATCCATCACGAATCGAAAAACGCCGACATGACCTCGCCCACGGAACGCCTCCGCGTCGCCACCACTCTCGCCACCGGCGCCGGCCTCCTCGAAGACAAAATCCTTCAAGACTCCGTCATAAAAAAAATCTGCGCCACCCTCGTTCTCCCGGAAAACGAATTCCGAAACCTCATCGTAAAAGAAAAACGCAACGAACGCCACTACCCCCCCGAAAACCAAAACACCCTCACCCGTCCCCGCGGAGAACCGATTCAAATCACCAACCCAAACCTGCTTTATATTACCCACGCCCTCCTCACCTGCGCAGACTCGCGCCAATGGCTCTCGCAAAACGAAACCACCGCCTTTCTCGAAGACATTCCCCAAACCGCCATCATCCAAAAACTCTGGAACGCTTCCTTCGATCCCGAAAACCAAAGCGCCGTCAACACCTTCACCTCTTCACTCCCCGTCGAAGAAGAATCCTTCCTCACCGGAATCCTCGCAAACGAATCCCCGCCCGCCGACGTCGAGACCGTCAAAGATTGTGTCGCAAAACTCAAAAAACAGGCGCTGCGCCGTCAACTCGAGCAAATTATCAGCCGCATTAAGGAGCCAGGATTACCCGCAGATACCGTTTCAAAACTCACCAAAGAATCGCTTGACCTGCAACGACGCCTAAATGATATTGCGCGGTCCCTCCCGGAGCACGACTAACCGCGTGCCTCGATGAGAGATAACCCACCCACCCTTTCTCTCTCAGCGCAGATTATGGCTACCAAAAAAG
>JBCCIR010000292.1:0-3293 GCA_039028175.1 Verrucomicrobiota bacterium | reverse complement strand
TGGGGTGTAGGCTTGGCTTGTCGGGGGGGCGGGGGAAGGGAGCGGTTATTTTTTCTAAAAAATGATTAGCATTTTTGAATATTTAGTTGATAATTGAGGGGCTTACATAGTAAGGTTTTAGAAAATGGCCTTAAAACAGAGGTTTAAGTTACGGAAATTATGAAAAATAGAAAAAAATGCTTGCAGAGCATAAGGTCAATCGTTTATACTTTTAACAGCTAGTATAATTTTCAGAAACTTAAACCAAATAGAAGAAGCGACACCATGCAGGTGGTAAATGAAAAAACAGACTCCGTGAAGAAAGAGGCCCATAAGCTGGCGGATTTCATCATGTTCACTCAGCGGTCATTTCTGCTGAATCTCTCGAAGGAACTCAACAAGGGCAACGTGTCCTATGCGCAGTTCTTCCTTTTGGGATATTTGGCAAACGAGGATTATCTCACGATGACCGATATTGCCAACAAGATGGGGCATTCGACGGCCGCGGCCACGGGCTTGGTGGACCGGCTTGAGAAGCTCGGATATGTGCAGCGTCTTCACGCAGCGGACGATCGCCGGAAGGTGATGGTTCAGATCACCCGCAAGGGGATCGAGTTGGTGGACAAGATGCGCGACGACATTGTTGACGATTTGGTGGACGTGATGGCGGAGCTTGACGCGGATGCTCCGGGAGAGATCGTTGAGAATTACGGTCGTCTTGCCGGTCGTTTGAACGGCTAAACCAGGATTTTTCGAGGCGTCGCGCCATCGCAAGAGTCTGGTGCTGGAGGCGACGGAGATTTTTGCCGGAAGTGTGCCCTGCGAGTAGCGGGGCGCACTTCTTTTTTGTTAGTGTTTTGACGTTGGCTTAGGGTGGCGAATGGTGGACGAGGAGTTGTTTGAAACGTTTGAGGGGCTTGCGGGGGTGCAAGGGATTGTGCACGGATTTACGTTGCGTCGTGCCGAAGTGGATGTTTGCGCGGAGCGTGCGGTGGCGTTGGAGCGTTTGGATGGGCATTTAAGGGCGGGCGTAGCGGGGCTTGGGTTTGGCTGGGATCAATTGGTGACGGGGGAGCAGGTGCATGGCGCGGAGGTGGAGGATATTGCCTTTGCCAGGGAGGTAGAGCAGGGGATTGAGGGGGTGGATGCGCTGGTGACGGCGCGGAGTGATGTGTTGCTGGGGGTGTATGTGGCTGATTGTGCCGCCGTGTATTTGGTTGACCGGAGGGAAGGGGTGATTGGTTTAGCGCATTCGGGGCGGCGGGGGACGGAATTGGGGATTGTGTCCCGGACGCTCGAGACGATGGGCGCCTGCTACGGAACCCGGCCGAAAGACGTGCGAGTCCAGATTAGTCCTTGTATTCGTCCTCCGGACTATGAAGTTGATTTCGCTTCCGAGATTCGGAGGCAATGTGTGGCGGCGGGGGTAGAGCAAGGCGAGATATATGACGATCGGGTTTCGACAGCCTGCGATTTGGAGCGTTATTATTCTTATCGATTGGAGAAGGGGCGGACCGGACGAATGCTTGCGATGATGGGCATCGCGGGAACGGTCGACCGGGGGGGATGATCGAGTATTTGTATTGAGTTTGAGAAGTATTTTGAAGGGAGGGGAGATTGGCTGACATGGAGCAGGGAAAGGACGGCGTGTTGAGGCTGGAACCTCCGGCGAAGATAAATCTATCGTTGGAGGTGGCGGGGCGGCGGGATGACGGGTATCATGAGATTGTCACGCGAATGTGTCCGATATCTCTTCGGGACGAACTGTTGGTGAGGCGGGCGGACGAGGGGGGTACGATCTTCAAGGCAACGGGAGTGGGAGACGTGCCTGCCGGGGAAAGCAATCTTGTCATGCGTGCGGTGAGAGTATTTGAGGCGCGATATGGGGTTGAGGTTCATGCGTGTATTGAATTGACGAAGCGGATTCCGAGCGGGGCGGGCCTGGGCGGCGGGAGCAGTGATGCGGCTTCGACGTTGCTTGCCTTGAATCGTTTGATGGGGATGCGGCGGGAGGTGGAAGAGCTTGCTTTGCTTGGCGCGGAAGTGGGTTCCGACGTCTCGTTTTTTGTCTATGAGTCCGTCTGCGACTGCCGGGGCCGTGGCGAGTGCGTGGAGAAGGTTCCCTTCGAATGGGAACTACCGATTGTGCTGGTTAAGCCGGCGTTTGCGGTTGGATCTGGTTGGGCGTACAGTCGCTGGGCGGGGGCGAAGGAGCTACCGGGTATATCTTATTCCCCTCAATTGAGTTATTGGGGGGAGATGCGAAATGATTTGGAGCGTCCCGTTTTCGAAAAGCATTTGGTGCTGGCTGAGATGAAGCGCTGGCTGCTGGCACAGGAGGAGAGTCACGCGGTATTGATGAGCGGGTCGGGCTCGACGATGTTTGCCGTTTTGAGAGACGAGCATCTTGGGGGAAGTTTGGTGGAAAAGGTATTGGCGCGGTATGGAAGCGAGACGTGGACACATATTGGGCACACGATCGCATCGGCGCCTGTTGTCGCATAAGGGCCGGGCCCGACTCCTAATTGTCGGGGGTGGAGAGGGCGGTGGTGGGGAGCGGACGGTTTTGGGAGAAGTTTTTGAGCTGCTTTTCCTCTTCGAGGAGCGAGGAGGCATCGACGTTTTCAACGATTTTTTTAGCCAACCCTTCTTGTCCGGTGCGAGCGGCGACGGCGGCGTAGACGAGTCTTTGGGCGGGGTCCAAGGTTTCAATTTTGCACGGGGCGCAGGTGAGCTTGGCGGACTCGAAGTTCTTCAGTCTAAAAAATCCCAGGGCAGCGATAATGCGTGGCGTGGCACGAGATGGTTCTTCGGCGACCAGTTTGAGTGCCTCGTCCAAGGTTGCTTCAATTTCCATTCCTGAGAGCATATTGAGATACAGATATCGTTCGAAGAGATCGTTTCGTCTGGGGAAGCGTCTTACGAAGCGCTTGGTCACTTCTCTGATTTGCAGGGTATCGCCGGATTGCTCGGCGATACGGATCAGGCCTTCGAATGCGTCATCGGCGATTCGAGCATCTTGCTGTGCAAGGTCGTAGCCGATGATAGCGGTTTCGTAGAGTTCGAGGTCTTCCGCGAGTTTGGCGGCATGGAGCGCTTCCATATGGTGTGACGATTGTTTTGCCGCCCGCATGGCCCGTTGCAGGAGGACTTCGAGTTCGATCGGGGCTTCGCCCAATTTTTCGGCGCAGAATGCGGCGAGGGTCAAGCGCCGGGGATCGCTCAGGGGGGTGCGTGGGTCTTCGAGGAGGCTCTTTGCTTCTCGCCAGCGATTTTCGTGTCCGAGAGCGTTCAGATAGATGGGCATGATGCGG
>JBCCIR010000291.1:0-3311 GCA_039028175.1 Verrucomicrobiota bacterium | reverse complement strand
CGGCGGTGGCGCCGCGGGCCTTGGGCCTGACGTCGGCGGATGATTGGACGATTGATTTGGAGACGGAGGGGCATCCGCACCCAACGCCGCATACAACGCCGCTAACTCCGGATGCCCCTCCGTCTCCAAATCAATCGTCCAATCATCCGCCGACGTCAGGCCCAAGGCCCGCGGCGCCACCGCCGCCACCAAATCAATGTTCCCCTGCCCGATCCGCAAATAATGCCCGTTCTCACAAGTACACCCCCCCTGCATCGCCGTCGACGGCATCACCGCCGAAAACGCCGCCTTCACCCGCTCGTCAATCGCCGCCAATACCATCGTCTGCGTCCCCCCGCCACTCGCCCCCGTCACGCCGATCCGCTCCCCGTCCACGTCCTCGAGCGATTCCAAAAAATCCAAGGCCCTGACACTATTCCACGTCTGCAACCCGAACGTCGTCTGCAATCGCGCCGTCGCCGCCGCACTCCCGAACCCCCACTCACCCTCTTCCAACGAATGCATCTCCTCCCGCAACGGATTCTCCTTGTGCACCGGAATCTGCATCGAGTCGGCAGTCCCCAGCATGTCGTAATGAAACACCACGCACCCCATCCGCGCCAATTGCACACAACGCGCCTGCAAGGGACTCCGCGCCCCGCTCTCAAATCGCTCCGCCCCCGACGCCAATGCATGATTCACCTGCCGCTCCACCCGCCGCGTCTCCGTCGCCTGATCCAAAAAACGCCCCGCCGTCCAATGCCCATGCGGACACAACACGCCAGGGAAGCCGCCCGCTCCCCGCTCTCCTTCTTCTTCTACTTCTCCTTCTCCTTCTACCTCTTCTTCTCTTCCCCCCTCACGCACCCGCGCGCGTTCCAATGCCGCCCCAGCAGGCCGATACAAATTCCCCGTCACCCAGTGCCCCGGTAACGACTCAAATCGCACCTTCTCCACCGTGTAATCCCCCCGGTCAATCTTCCCATACACCGCCGCATTCAATTCCCCCTTCTCCGGCATCGGCCATAACCCCGCCGACACCAATACCCGCCGCTTCACGCCCTCCGCCCACGCCGCGTGCGCCTCCGCCGTCAACCCCGCCGCCGCCGGCCCCCGATACGGATGCGCCGAATCCAAATGACGCGGCTCCCCCTCACGCCCATCCACCCCCCACAAAACCCCCAAAAACGAAATCACCCCTCCCACCAGCACCAAGACCCCGTAAGAACGCTGTCGCTTCATAAGCTCCACCCTAGCCCCGTCGCCATTCCCACCCAACCCAATTCAACCCCAAATTCCCCTCAAACCCCCGAAAAACAAGGCGCTCCCGCCCCGCTAAACCCCTCACACCCGGCCCGCCAAAGCCCCAGCCCCAAAAAATTCATTGCCAGATCGCCTAAATTTCTCCTGAATAGCTACTAGTATCAGACCCCACTGAGCCTAAACAATTTAACAAACTAAACTAAGCCAGCCATCGCGCTGACTGCTTGGTCGCATCCTCTCTATACTCTCTATATAGTCTCCTCAATCTCCTCTTATCCGTTATCTGACATGCTCCACTTGTCTCCTCCATCATCATCGCGGCGCACAACCATCGGTGCGCTCCTCCTTTTCACTCTCGCCTCCGCCACCTCCTTCGCCCAGGTGACCGGCGATACCTTCGGCATGGAAGCCTCCGCCGACGATATCACCGGCGGTGCCGGCGCGATCTACTCCTGGAACGGTGCCGGCGGCATCACCAACGACGGCTCAGACTCTCCCGGTGGCAATGGCTCGGGCGCCCTCACCACTTGGACCAATTTCACAAATAACAACGCCATCACCAATCCCGGTCTCGTCAATAACATCCCCGGTGGCGGCACCAACGATACTGCCATCATCACCTTCAACGACAACGAAGATGGTAACCCCGCCATCGATGTCGATCTCAACGGCCAGGATGTCTTCCTCGATTCCCTCATCTTCGACGAAATCGGTGGCAACGGCGACGGCAACTTTATCAACTCCGGCGGCACCGCCTCACCCGCCAACTTCCACATCACCAACCAACTCATCTACGAACCCGGCGGGAACCGCGAAATCGACTTCTCTATCCTCATCGACGCCGGCCTCTTCGACGCCGCCGCCAATACCGTCAATATCCAAACCAACGCCGCCGCCAACGGCAACCTCGACTTCCGCAACGGACAAGTCCAAGGCTGGGCCCAAGGCGCCAACGACACCATCATCTACAACTCCGGCAATGGCACCAACGCTCGTAACACCTTCCTCGCCGTCGGCAACGATTCCTCCACCGGCACCTACCTCGCCGGCACCCTGCGCATGGAACACGCCACCGAAGTCATCGGTATCAACCCCTTCAACCAAAGTGGCTTTCTCCAGTTCCAGGCCGTCAACGACGATGATGCCGGGATCGAAATCGAACGCCTCGAAGTCGCCGCCGGTAATAATCCCGGCGAAGGCAACGAACAGTTCATCCGCCTCGACGAAACCGGTGGCGTCCTCCGCCTCGACGTAAACGACCTCGTCTTCGAAGCCGCCGCCATGAACGTCCGCAGCCAGGACACCCAAAGCACCAGCCTGCGCATCAATCAAAACCTCTTCCTCACCGGCGGAACCTCCATCTCCACGTTCGGCTATCGCGCCTCCAACATGCTCCGCACCGAGTTCCAAAACGGCGCCGTCTTCCGCTCCCTCAGCACCACCGAACCAAACGCCCGCGACGCCGAATTCGAATTCTCCGGCAATGGCCAAACCCGCTTCCTCGCCTCCGCCGGCGCCAGTGTCGCCTCGTCCACCGTCCACATCGCCGATCGACACTCAGTAAACCTCGCCGCCACCAATGGCGCCCTCGGCACCAATCTCACCGTGAACATCAAGCAAGCCGGGCAACTCTACATCACCGACGGCGCCGCCCCCGCCACCATCTCCACTATCACCGTCCAATCTTTCGGCGCGCTCGTCGGCGACATGGCCACCGCGACCTCCATCGGCACCATCGGGTCCGGCGCCCAAATCCAACTCGCCCAAAACGCGATCTACGACGATACCGGTGGCGGCCCCGCCGTCACCACCGCCAATGTCGGCGTCGAAACTCTCTTCCGCGGCCTCAATGGAAATAACGACAATGTCACCTTCGACGGAACGACCGCCTTCCGCGGAGCCGCCTTCACCGACGATACCTCTAACAACTGGCGCGGTACTCTCACCGATACCGATGGCGACCTCGATATCATCGTGACCGGCGTCCTCCGCAACGGCGTCAATAACCTCACCCTCCGCGCCAACGGCGGGGGCGACGCCCCCATCCTCAACGCCGCCTCAGGCACCGT
>JBCCIR010000290.1:0-3357 GCA_039028175.1 Verrucomicrobiota bacterium | reverse complement strand
TCGCCGCAGGCGGGGCAGGTGGGGGGGGCGTTTTCGTTCTCAGGGGAAGCGGGTGAATTGGGCGGGGTGGAGTTGGTCATGTTGTTTCCTGAGAAAACTTCGAGGGAAGGTTACAGGAAAGATTGGGGGCGAGGGGATATTTTGTTGTTCCGTTGGCCCGTTGGCCCGTTGACCCGTTATCCCGTTATCCCGTTGATCCGTTGGCCCTTTGATCCGTTGGGCCGTTGTTTTGTTGGCGGGTGGGGGTGGTTTAGGGTTGGTAGGTGATTTTGGTGGACTGGAGTTGTTGTTTGGAGAGGGATTGTTTGCCGGGGAGGCCCTGGTTGCCGCCGAGGCGGAGGGCGTGGGTGCCGGGGCCGTAGGGGGCGAGGTCGAGTTTGATTTCGAAGCGGCCTTTGCGTTGCTTGTTTTTGATGGGGTAGGTGGCGATGCGTTTGTTGTCGAGGAAGAGGTGGACCTCGCCGACGTAACCGACTTGAACGGAGAACTCCACGACGAGGGGTACGACGGGATTTTTGGTTACCGTTGAGGAACCGGTTTTCGGGGCGGCAAAGAAGACGCGGGGGCGGTAGCGATTGTCGAGTTGTTGTTTATGGATGGCGGAGCGACCACCTTGACGGCCACTACTGCCGCCGGAGGAGCGGGCTTCGGCGAGGATCAGGAGGGGGAAAAAGAGCAGGGCGAGGGTTAGGGTGAGAAGGCGCATGGCGGCGGTGGTCAGGGTGTGGGGATGAGGAAGCGGGCGAAGGCTCGTTTGGTGGGTTCGACGCCGATGGTGAGTTCGTATTGGATGCGGTCGCCGAGGTCGGCGACGGGGACGGGTGGGGTTAGGAGTGGAGTCCAGGTAACGAGGTCGCTGGAGGTTTCGATGTTCAGGAAATTGATGGGTGCTTGTTTGGCGATGGTGTAGGTGAGGATGAGATTGGGGAACTGGAAGCTGTCGACGACGGGCGAGCCTGCCGGGGTGAAGGGATCTCCTCCGAAGTAGTATTCGGCGGCGTTGGTGTTGCCGTCGTTATCGGGATCGGCGTCGGGGTCGATGAGGTTGGGATCGGTGCCGCCGCTGAAGGTGAGTTGTTGCCAGAGGGGAAAGTGGAGGGGGACTTCGAGCATGGCGGCTTCCGCGTCGATGAAACCGGCGCCGGAATCGTCATCGAAGCCGGGGGTGTTCATGTCGATGGCGGAATTTTGGAAAGCGGCGAGGACCTGGGCTTGGGTGAGGGAGCCTGGGCCGCCGGCTTTTTCGAGCATGAGAGCGGCGACGGCGGCGGCGTGCGGGGCGGAGGCGGAGGTGCCGAAGAAATTGGGTGAGCCATCGGGTTCGAAATCGGAGCCGAAGAAAGTGTTGTTTCCGCCGTCGACGGAAACGAACTCTGGTTTGGGCCGGAATTCCGGGGAGGCGAGGAGGTTACCGGCGGTGTCGAAGAGGATGGGGGTGCCGCCGGCGGAGGAGTAGGAATTGAGGAGGGGGGGTGAGGTGCCGAAGGCGGGGGTATTGAAGTAAGCGGCGGCGCCGACGGCGAGGGCGTTGGCGGCGTTGGCGTGGCCGGTGACGGTGGAGGAGAGCGTGCTGTATTCGTTGAAGGTGACGGTGCCGGTAGGGAAGTAGATGTATTTGAGGCGGGTGGGGGGGGGACCGGCGCGATGTTCGATGAGGAGATTGAACACCGAGTCGCCTCCGGGGACACCGTCCAGGTCGAAGGAACCGTCGTTGACGAATTGGAAGAGTTCGACGGCATCGCCGCCGATGTTATTGGCGATGGTGCCGGCGAAGACGCTGAACTGGCCGGCGCCGGTGCCGGTCATATAGACGTCGATTTCGGTTTGGTTGCCGGAGCCGCCGGACACGGAGAAGAAGGGTTGGTCCCATTGGAGTCCGAAGATCACGGAGGAGCCGATGGGGACGAAGAATTCCTGGAAGACGTCTTCGGTGCCCGGGCTTTGGTCCCAATCGTGGAGTGGCCCGCCGCCGAGGCCGGTGACGGAAGAGGCGGCGCGGTAGGAGTCTTCGTATGAGTTGCGGCCGGAGTTGCCTGCGGAGGAGAAGTAGAGGGCGCCACCGGCGACGACCGTTTCGACGGCTTGGGCGATCACGCCGTCCTGGAAGTAGGGTTCGGCGAAGTAGAAGACGTCGTCGACGATGATATCGCAGCCGGCGTTGTGGAGATCGATGATGCCTTGGGCGAAAGCGGCTTGGCCGCCAAAGGCGGTGTGGAATTGCTGGTCGGCCCCGGGGGCGACATCGGCGATGAGTTGCATCATGGCGCGGCCTTCGTCGGTGCCGGTGACGGTATCGTCGAGGACGACGATGCCGGTGGGGAGGTCGAGGGAAGCGACGTCGGCGACGGCGTTGGTGATGGGGGCGACGGCGGTGTCGTATGAATCGGAGAGGGTGCCGATGGTCACGCCGGAGCCGTCGAAGCCGGTGGCGACGAGAGCGGCGTCGTCGGCGTTGAGAGCGGCGACGCCCTGGGAAGTGACGAGGCCGATATTGGTTTTGCGGTAGGCGGGGCGGAGGAAGCGGATGCCGGGGATTTGCGTGGCGTTTTGAATTTGGTCGATGGGGAGGCGGCCGGAGGCGAGGTGGCCGCGGGATTTGGCGTCGCGGAGGCCGAGTTGGATGAGGTCTTGGCAGACTTGGTGGGTGAGTTGTTCGGATTCGCAGGCGACTTCGACGAGGACCTCGTCGTCAATGATGGGGATGAAGGCGTTGGGGTTGGATTGGAGGGTTGGGGTGACGGAGGAGGGGGGATTGGGTTGCGGACCCTGGTTGCGTTGGCCGCGGCGGGGTCGCTGGGGGCGTTTCTTTTTGATTTCGTCGTGTTCGTGGAAGAGGCAGAGGAGATCGAGGCCGGCTTTGCGGTGGGGGCCGTCGTGATTTTTGTGGTCGGCACCGTGGAGGTCTTGTTGGGCTTTTTGGAACCAGGTCTGGTTGGCGTGCTGGAAGCGGGCTTCGAGGCGGGTTTGTGAGTGGACGGGAGCGGGGAAGAGGCAGGAGAGGGCGAGGAGCAGCGACAATACGGCGATCCCGGCTGGGGTGAAGCGGGCGGATGGGGTGATTCCGAGTGATCCCAGCAGCGTCGGCATGAGGATGTGGCCTACTAATAGAGTAGCGGGGCTATTGATTCCTTACGAATTAAATCGGGTATTTGATGATGGAGATTCGCAGTCACGCAGTGGCGCCGGTAGGCAGGGAAAGGCAACTTGCATTGGGTGACGGTTTGTGTATCGTTCGTCTGTCTCGTTTCTGTCTTGCTCTCTTTGCGAGCAGTCGTCTGTGGGTGCAGGACCACTGCTGTACACTACTGTACAAAGTGACTCTGCGTCTCCAGCGACTGCTCGCTGACCAGTTGCCTT
>JBCCIR010000289.1:0-3387 GCA_039028175.1 Verrucomicrobiota bacterium | reverse complement strand
GTCTGGGGGTGGGGGTGGTGACTGGTGAATGGGGGATGGAGAATGGTGAAGGACGAGGCATTGGGGAGGAAGGTGAGCGGCAAGAGCAGGCTTCGGCTGAGGGGCAGCACGGGCAGCGGGGGCAGGACGGGCAGGGGCAGGGGGAGGAGAATGGTGAATTGGGGATGGAGAATGGTGAAGGACGAGGCAATGGGGAGGAAGGTGAGCGGCAAGAGCAGGCTTCGGCTGAGGGGCAGCAAGGGCAGCGTGGGCAGGACGGGCAAGGGCAGGGGCGGGAAGGGGAAGGTTCCGAGGAAGGGCAGCAGGCGATGGGGCAAGGGCAGGGGCAAGGGCAGGGACAGAGCGAAGGAGAAGGGGGAGAGGGGGAGGCATCGAGCAGGAGTGTGAGTATGAATCCAGCGGGGCAAAGGCAGGGAGGGGGATCGACGACGCGTGGGGGTGGGGATGACCGGGACGGGGGTTTTGCCGGGGTGCGGGCGCCGTTGTTTTTTGAGGAGGGGGGTGTTGCGGCGGAGGAGGATCGGCGGCCGATCACGGGGGATGGGTATCGTGATTGGTCGGATCGTTTGCGGGATGTGGAGGAGATGTTGGATGATGACGAGATGCGGCGACTGGCGGCGCAGGCCTTGGATGGGGCGCGGGAGATGCGGCGTGATTTCACGCGGAACGATGCGCCGCCGAACCAGGAGTTGGTGCAGCGGCAGGTGGCGGGGCCGTTGGTGGAATTGCGGGACCGGGTGTTTGAGGAATTGGCGAAGCAGGATGGGGAGGGGAACCTGGTGCCCTTGGATCGCGATCCGGTGCCGGTCCGGTATCGGGAGTTGGTGCGGGGGTATTATGAGCGGTTGGGGAGCGGGGAATAGGCGTAATGGGATCGGTAACGATAGGATCGCCGGAGTGGTTATGGCCTTGTGTGGGTTTGGTGGGGCTCGTGTTGATATTGATGTGGCGGCGGTATCGGGCGGCGGCGAGGATGCCGGCGGGGGCGAAGGTTCTGGCGGGTGGGTTGAAGGTGGCGGGTTTGATTTTGCTGTGTTTGTGCCTGGTGGATTTGCAATGGCGTGAGGAGCGGGCGGCGACGGGGGAGAACCTGGTGTTGGTGATGGCGGATGGGAGTCGCGGCATGGGGATCGCAGACGGGAGTGCGGGAGAAAAGACGCGCGGGGAGATTTTAAAGGAAGTGTTAGGGCGTTCGGCGGGGGATTGGCAGGAATCGCTCGAGGGAGAATACCAGGTGCGGCGGTATGTGTTTGGGCAGCGTTTGGAGGGGGTGGCGGATTTTGAGGGGTTGGAATTTGACCGGCCGGTATCGGATTTGGGGCGCACTTTGAACTTGCTCAAGGAGCGGTATGGGAATCGGCCGGTGGCGGGGGTGGTTTTGTTGAGTGACGGGAATGCGACGGATGTGGAGTCGGCGGCGGATTGGGACGAGGCGTTTTTTGAAGGGGCGCCGCCGGTGTATCCGGTGTTGATCGGGGAGGGGGCGCCGGAGCGGGATTTGGGGATCGTGGATGTGTTGGTGAGTGAGACGGTTTTTGAGGATGCGCCGGTGACGGTGGATGTGGACGTGATGTGTCGCGGGTATGCGGGGGAGGCGGTGGAGTTGCGATTGTTGGATGAGGCGGGGGAGACGGTGGAAAAGCAGGAGCATGTGCCGGGGGAGGCGGAGGAGCGGCATCGTTTTCGGATGCGATTAAAGCCGGGCAAGCGCGGGGTGTTGTTTTACGAGGCGGTGTTGGGGGTGAAGGGGGAAGGGGAGGCGGAGGAAAGTGAGTTTGAGGCGGTGGCCGCGGACGAGGCGACCTTGGAGAACAATCGGCGGATGTTGATGGTGGATCGTGGGGAGGGGCCGTATCGGGTTTTGTATGTGAGCGGGCGGCCGAACTGGGAATATAAGTTTTTTCGGCGGGCCTTGGCGGCGGACGACGAGGTGGAGTTGACGGCCTTGGTGCGGGTGGCGAAGCGGGAGCCGAAGTTTGAGTGGCGGGGGCGATCGGGGGAATCAAGCAATCCTTTGTTTCGGGGCTTCGGCCGGGACGATCCGGAAGAGGATACGAGTTATGACAAGCCGGTGCTGGTGCGGTTGGATACCCAGGATGGAGCGGAATTGGAGGACGGGTTTCCGTCGGCGCCGGAGGATTTGTATTCTAAGTTTGACGTGATCGTGATCGATGACTTGGAGGCTTCTTTTTTCACGCATGCGCAGATGGAATTGTTATCGGATTTTGTTTCGCGGCGGGGTGGGGGTTTGTTGATGTTGGGCGGGCAGGAGAGTTATCAGTTGGGTGGCTATGACGACACGCCGTTGGCGGCGATGTTGCCGGTATACCTGGACCGGGTGTCGGCGGCGGGGGCGGCGGACCGGGACATGCGTTTTGAATTGACGCGGGAGGGGTGGTTGGAGCCTTGGTTGCGGTTGCGGGACGAGGAGACGGGGGAGCGGGAGCGGCTTGAAGGGATGCCGGGTTTTCGGGCTTTGAACCGGGTGCGGGCGATCAAACCGGGGGCGAGTTTGTTGGCGACGGCGGTGTCGGCGGAGGACGGCGCGATGGTGCCGGCGGTGGTGGGTCAGCGATTTGGGGAGGGGCGGGTATTGGCGGTGACGGTGGGGGATTGGTGGCGTTGGGGTTTTCGGAGCGAGGAGATGCGGCCGGACATGGAGAAGGCGTGGCGTCAGATGGTGCGATGGTTGATGGCGGATGTGCCGTCTTTGGTGGAGTTGACGGTGGAGCGTGGGCGGGCGGAGGACGGTCGGCAGTTGTCGGTGGAGACGCGGGTGCGGGACGATGCGTTTGAGCCGATGGACAATGTGTTGGTGGAGGTGAAGGTGGCGGAAGTGGGGGAGGGGAAAGGCAACGAGTATGAGGATGAGTATGAGGGAGAAAGGGGAGGCCATGAGGCAGTGGTATTGGATGCGGAGCCGAGTGATGAGGAGGCGGGCGTGTTTGGGGACACGGTATCGGGGGCGAAGGAAGGGGCGTTTCGGGCGGTGGCGTCGGTGCGAGGCGAGGACGGGGAAGTGATGGGGGAGGCGGGATCGGGATGGGTGGTGGATTTGGCGGCGGAGGAGTATCGGCGGTTGGAGCCGAACGAGGAATTGATGTCGGCGTTGGCGGAGCGGACGGGGGGCGAGGTGATTTCGGTGGAGGGGTTGGAGGAGTTTGTGCGATCGATGCCGGAGCGAGGGGGGCCGGTGACGGAAGTGCGATCGGAGCCGTTGTGGCATCGGCCGTGGGTCTTTTTATTGGCGTTGGGGTGTTTTGCGGGCGAGTGGGGGGTGAGGCGGCGCTGGGGCGCCGCCTAGTTGTTGGTTATTTGTGATTGGATATTGGGAAAGGCAGATTTGAGCGACTTGATGAGGACATTCTGGATGGTGTTGGTGGGGGG
>JBCCIR010000288.1:0-3389 GCA_039028175.1 Verrucomicrobiota bacterium | reverse complement strand
CCACAGGTGACAACCCCTATAGCAACCCTTATACCACCAATAGTACAAGCAGAACATGCCCTACTACATGAGGATTCATCGGTGAAGGCGCATTCCTCAAGCGCATCCTCGAAGAGCTCCGGTCACAGTATCGCGTGAAAAACAAAATCCTTCTCACGGGCTACTCCCGCGGAGGACAGTTCTCCCACCGCTTCGCCCTCGCCAACCCGCAACTGGTCCATGCTGTTGCTCCCTGCGCCGCGGGAACCTGGACCACCCCGAACGGCAAATTGCTGATCGAACAAACCGATTCCGTCGCCGACCCCGAGACATACTTGGCCAATCCCGAAAACGCCAAGTCATCTCCCGCAAGATTGCAAGGCATCTTCACCCCACGGGTCGCCAAGGTGGCAGGCTTGCCCCCGCAGCCCGGCGCGGAGAATATCCCGTTTCTCGTCATGTGTGGCTCACTCGATACCCGCTTCAACATCGCCAACAAGTTTTCGCAAAGCCTCAAAGACGCCGGATATCAGGTGAATACCAAATGGCCTAAAACGCCCCATGGATCGCGAAACAAAAAGGAATACGCCGCGGAATTCGAAAAATTCCCGTCCGAAATCATGAAGTTCTTTCAGCAAACAACAGCATCCGCCCCCGCCAAATCCCCGCCCGCCACCGGCGAATCAGGAAAAAAATAACCGGAAATAACGGGAAAAACTTCGCCTTCCCCTCCGTTTCTCAATCGGTAGCATTGCACTTCTCTGCCGCCCAATGTGGCCTACCTTGTCAAAACCCATGAAAACAATACTCCACCTCCTTTGCGCCTCCTTCCTTCTCGCCGTCTCGGCCACCGCCGCCGATCAACCCAATATCATCCTCGTCATCACCGACGACCAGGGATACGGCGACCTCGGCTGCCACGGCAACCCCATCCTGAAGACGCCGCACCTCGACGAATTCTACACCGACTGCGTCCGCCTCACCGATTACCACGTCAGCCCGACTTGCGCCCCCACCCGCGGCGCTCTCATGTGCGGCCAACCCACCAACAAAGCCGGCCCATGGCACACGATCAACGGCCGCAATTACCTCCGCAAAGAAAAGGTCACCCTCCCCGAAACACTCGCCGCCAACGGATACGCCACCGGTCACTTCGGAAAATGGCACCTCGGCGATAACTATCCCTACCGCCCCCACGACCGCGGCTTCCAACACGCGCTCTACCACGGCGGCGGCGGCGTCGGCCAGACTCCCGACTACTTCGGCAACGATTACGACGACGACACCTACTTCATCAACGGTGAGCCCGTGAAATACGAAGGCTACTGCACCGACATCTGGTTCAGCGAAGCCCTCAACTGGATCGAAGAAAACAAAGACAAACCCTTCTTCGCATACATCACCACCAACGCCCCCCACGGCCCCTTCATCGTCGATCCCAAATACAGCGCCCCCTACGAGGGTATTGAAGTGCCCGCCGCCGCGAATGCCGACAAGGCTTCCGGCAAAGGAAAGAAAGGGCGCGGAAATCAGAAAAGCGGAAAGGTCAACGCCGCTTTCTTCGGCATGATCACGAACATCGACGAGAACTTCGGCATCATGGACGAAAAACTCGAGGAATGGGGCCTCAAGGACAACACGATCGTCATCTTCACCACCGATAACGGAAGCTCCGCCGGGTCCCACATCCACAATTCGGGCATGAGCGGCAAGAAAGGCAGCAATCTCGAAGGCGGCCACCGCGTGCCCTTCCTCATCCGCTGGCCCGCCGGCGGCATCGAAGGCGGCACAGACATCGACGCCCTCACCGCGCACATCGATGTCATGCCCACCCTCCTCGACTTCTGCTCGGTTCCCGCGCCGGAGAACCACGAGATCGACGGCGTCACCCTGCGCCCCTTGTTCGAAGGCGGCACGATCGCCCCGCGTGTCATCGCCACCGATTCCCAACGCATCTACACCCCGGAAAAATGGAAGTCCACTTCAGTCATGATGGACAAGTGGCGCCTCGTCACCGGAGGACATCTCTACAACGTTGCCGAAGACCCCGCCCAACTAAACGACGTCGCCGCCGAACACCCCGAGATCGTCAAGCAACTCAGCGACGGATACGACGCCTGGTGGGCCGATATGGAGCCAAGCTTCGAAGAACCCACCCACGTCATCGTCGGTACGGTGCACGAAAACCCCGCCGTCCTCACCAGTCACGACTGGCGCGGCCAGGTCAGTTCCCTCCCCTGGAATCAAAATCACATCGAAGCCGGGAACCAGACCAACGGATATTGGGAAGCCGACTTCGCTGAGGACGGCGAATACGAAATCTCCCTCAGCCGCTGGCCCGTCGAAGCCGACAAAGCCATTTGCGACGGCACTCACGCCGCCGCCACCGAAATGAAGTTCGTCATCGACGGCGAAGAATTCACCGCCCCCATCGGCAAGAACGACAAACGCATCACCTTCAAAACCAAGCTCAAAGCCGGCCAGAAAAAACTCCAAGGCTGGATCATCGCCAACGGCGAAGAAATCTCCGGCCCCTACTACTGCTACATCAACAAGCTCTAGTCGCGGCGGCGCCTCAAAGCGACAACTCCACAGGCCGCTGACCGGCATGCCAAAACGAATCTGCATCGCAGTCGCCAATTGGAAAATGGCGATGACACTGCATCAGTGTCGCGTCTTCGCCCGGAACTTCGAGCAGGAAATGGGAGACCTCCTCGGGAAAATCCAGGTGATCCTCTGCGCTCCCGCCACCGCGATGTCCACTCTGGCGGAAGCCGTCAAAGACCTGCCCATGGTCGACCCCGGCGCCCAAAATTCCTCGGCCTTTCCCGATCCCGAACACAGCGGAGAAATCTCCGCCGCCTTGCTCGCCGATGCCGGTTGCGTCTGGTGCATGGTCGGCCACTGGGAAATGAAGGTCCGCATGAACAAAGCGGACGACGAACTAAACCGCGAACTCCACGCCGTCTTCAACAACGGCATGCGCCCCATTATCCTCGTGGGAGAATCGGAAACCGACAAAGGCACACCCGCCAACGACCTCGTCGAACGCATGGAGACCATGCTCGACGGCATCACCGCCGAGCAAATCACCAAGGCCCTGATGGTATACGAACCTGAATGGGCCATCGGCGCCGACGAACCGGCGCCCCCCGAATACATCGCCGAGCGCGCCACTTTCATGCGCTATTGGCTCATAGACCGATACGGCGAAGACGCCATCCAGCCCATCCCCATCATCTACGGCGGAGCCGTCTTCCCCGAAAATGCCGAATGGCTGCTCTCCACCCCCGATATCGACGGTCTCGGCGCCGGTCGAAAAAGCCGCGACGCCAAAGAATTCGCCAGCATCGCCAAAATCGTCGGCAAAGCCTTCGATCTCATCTAACCCCCCATAAAATCTTAATCTT
>JBCCIR010000287.1:0-3462 GCA_039028175.1 Verrucomicrobiota bacterium | reverse complement strand
GGCTGTTTGCTTCCTTCACCCTCAGGCCGTGGGGAACTACTAACTGCAGTCCCATCTCGTGTATCAGGGATAACACGCAGTACAACAAGTACTCCCTCATCCGTGGGTCCATACCTAGTACTTTGGTTAGCGCGGAGTTTGCGCGTAACCCACGTACCAGTTCCTTTACCGTGCGTATTACCTTGTTCCGGAGAACATGCCGGAGGACGGGTCGAAGGTATGGGTGGCGGTGGATGTGCATGGGGCGGGGGGTTTGAAGAACGAGGGGCGGGGGCCGGGGTTGGCGAAGTTATTGGAGCCGGAGCCGGTGATTGTGATTGTGCCGTCTTTTACGACGGGATACCAGGGTGGGGATGGGAAGTGGGCGGCGCAGATGCTTGAGAACTTTGAGGCGGTGCAGGAGGCGCACGCGGTGCATGACAAGATTTTCGTGCACGGGCATTCGGGCGGGGGACAATTTGCGCATCGGTTTGCGTTTGAGGAGCCGGATTCGGTGGTGGGTGTGTCGGCGCATTCGTCGGGGTCATGGGCGTGTGACGGCGGGCATGGGGAGATCAGGACGAGCGCGAAGGGGATTCCGTTTACGATTTCCTGCGGGGAGGAGGACACGGATTACTCGGTGAAGGGGTATCCGCACACGCGGATTGAGTGGTACAAGGTTTTTGCGGAGGAGATGGAGAAGAAGGGATTTGTTTTCGCGGGGCAGACCTGGCCGGGGGTGGGGCATGGGGTATCGAGCCGTTTGTATGGGCCGCAGTTGAAGGAGTGTTTTCTGTTGGCGACGCGGGGAGAGGTGCCGGAGAGCGCGTTTTGGAAGGGGGATGTGGCGGCGTTGGCGGCGACGGCTCGGGGGGAGCATGGCGGACCATCGGAGGGCGTCGGCGGGGTGGTGCCGGGGGTGTCGAGTTTGAGTGAGGCGGATTTGGCGGCGGTGCGCGCGGCGAACGAGCAGATTGCTGCGGGACGCGCTCCCGATGTAGCGGCGACGCTTCGTTTTTTGGTGAAGTATCCTGCGTCGACCTGGTGTGAGGACGAGGCGTTTGGGGCCTTGAAGGCGCATTGCGAGGAGGTGGCCGGGGAATATATGGCGGAGCAGGGGGCGGTTTTGAGCGGGGAGCGGTTGGAGCAGTTTCGGGCGGCGACGGAGGGGCTGGCGCTTCCTGCGGATGGTGACGCGTGACGAGGGCCGGGGGGGTGCGGAGAGGTGTTCGGGTCAGTCGACCCAGTGAAGGACATTTCGGATGATGCTCCATCGGGGGGCCCCGGCGTCTCGCGGTTTGCCTTCGATCCAGTAGTCTTTGGTGGCGTCCAGTTCGCCGTCGCGGCTGCGGATTTCGAGCCAGTAATCGACGTATTGTTTCCACTCGGTGGCGTCTTGCGGCATGAGGTAGGCGAAAAGGAAATTGCTGCCCATGTCCTTGGGGGCGATGGCTTGGATTTCGGGGTTGGCGGCGGCGAGGGCTTTGGCTTGTTCGAGAGTCCAGATGGCGGCATCGATCTTGGTGAAGTCCGGGACTTCTTCGTAGGAGTCGACGATGACGACATTGGCATCGGGGAAGAGACGTTTCAGGCGGGGGATGAGGACGGGATCGTCGAAGACGCCGACGCGGAGGTCGTCGATTTCGTTGATGGATTTGCGTGAGCTGAAGCGGTTGACCTTTGTTCGGGGGCCGAAGAGGGCGACGGGGCTGCTGAAGTAGGGGGTGGAGACGCTGAGTTCGCGGATTCGTTGATCGGTTACGTAGATGCCGGCCATGGCGATATCGAACTTATTGGCGTTCAAGTCATCGACGAGCGATTGCCATTCGAAGGGGATGAGGGTGAGTTTGACGTCGAGGCTTTGGGCGAGGGAGAACGCGGCCTCGATGTCGTATCCGACGAGATCGCCATCGGCGTTGTAGTAGCACATGGGAATGATGCCGGGATTGTATCCGACGCGCAGTTCGCCGGTTTTCTGGATGCGTGCCATCACGGGGTTTTGGGCATTTTGCGTGGCGTCGGAATCGGGTGCGGGGTCTTGTTTGGTGAGAATTTTGTGTTCGACGGACGCGGTGAGATCGGGGGAGAGGGTGAAATTGAGGTAGGGGCGTCTTCCTTCTCCGGCGACGCGATCGAGGATGGTTTTCGTGCCGAGGGAGAGGGCGGCAATGGCGAGGAGGGGGAGGACGATGGCGGCGGCGAGTTTGGCGGGTTGGACGCGGAGTTTACCGAAGTAGGAAAGGGTGACGAGGATACTGAGGAAGGCAAAGCCTGTGACGGAAGTCATGAGCATGGCGTATCGGATGATCACGAGTAGTTCGACGAAGAGGGCGGGGGCGGTATCGGGAAGGTTGAGCCACATGCTGAGGAAGGACACTCCATTCACGGTGGCCGTGGGCGAGCCGACGTTGGAGAGGAAGGTCATGAAGGGGAGGAGGAGGCGATCGGCGAAGGGGAGCGGGTTTTGGAAGAAGTAGACCGCGAAGAGGATGAATCCGAGGACGAAGAAGTTTCCCAATTGGCCGAACACGTACGTGATGGAGAGGTTGGTTTCGATGACCTCGTTGGGTTCTTTTCCTTCGATGCCGAGTTGTTTCGCGAATTTTCGTGTGAGTTCGGACACGTATGGGATGGCGGTGACGGAGAGGGTGGTGGCGAGGGAGACGATCATCGCGGAGCGGAGGCTTGCGAGCACCTCGCGGTAGCTGAGGGGGCTGAGGGCGGCCACGATGGCGGGGAGCATCCAGAAGGCGAGGATGGCGGAGAGTCCGAAGAGGAGGATCAGGAAGAAGCCGACATGTTCGAGATTGGCGAGGGCGGTGGTTCCGGCGGTATTGGCGACGAGCGCGAACACCGCGACGGGCACGAGTTTCACGATCCATCGCCAGAATTGGAGGCTCATACGTTTGATGGCGTCGAGGACGCTGAGGAGGGCGGAGCGATCTTCGACGCGCTGCATCGCGACGCCGTATATCGTGCAGAAGACCACCACGGCGGGGACGTAATTGTTGGCGATGGCGCCGACGATATCTTTGGGGATGACGAGGTTGAGGACTTTGGCGGCATCGATTCCGACCCCGCTGGCGACGGGCGGATGGGCAGCGGGGATACCGAAGCCGAGGATGAGCAGGGCGATAAAGGTGATGACCCAGGCGAGGAGGTAAATGAACCAGCCGCGGTGGAAGAGTTTGAATGACTGGTCGGGGCGGAGACTGCCGAGGCCGTGGAGGAGGGACGTGATGACGTAGGGATAGACGGCGGCCTGCAGGAGCATGACGTATGCGGAGCCGATGGGGGAGAGCCAGGCGCAATACTCGCCGAAGAACAGGCCTGCGAGGAGTCCAGCGCCCGCGGGGAGAAAGACCATGCGGAGCTCTTTCATTCCGAGACAGGTTAGGGAGAAGCCGGCGAGGCGACGAGGAAATAGCGAGGGATGAGGGGCGGGGGATGGGGGAGCTTTTTTGGGAGGGGGAGTGGGGGGGT
>JBCCIR010000286.1:0-3549 GCA_039028175.1 Verrucomicrobiota bacterium | reverse complement strand
TGCCGGGGGAGCGTCACCGATTGCCCTTTGGCCTCACGCCAAGCTCGCTTCATGGAATCCGACCAAGACCAGCCCTGAGAATAGATCTCATGAGCTCGTTTGGTGATGGCGGATCGATCGAATTTCCTTCGTGGCATTTTCATCCGCACACCTCCTTCGCTTCAAAAATCGGAATCCAGAGAGTGACAAAGTCCCCGTCTTTCCTCTGAGCTTCTTCGTTTAACCATTCAATGAATGAAGGATCTGCATCAGTGATTATCTGACCGGTCTGGGAGTTCTTATAGGTCATGTTTAATCCTCCTGTGCGTAACGGTCTTCATCGAGAAATGGCGACCTCGTTCGTCCACCTTCACATCGGGGAACGGCGACCTCGTCCGTCGATCACTCGCAATTCTCTCAGCCTCAGCTCGAAGATATTCAATATTTTCGCTAGTCTCCGTGAATGACCCGATCCCATGAGTTAAGATCGCACCAGCAAGAAGCGCCGGCTCGATCCCTGTTCGTTCTCATGCTTCCCGCAGTTCCTCGACGACCGATGGGCCGACCAATCCAAGAATATGATTCATGGCTGATCCTCCTTTGCGTAGAGGGTTTGAGAGGATGGCTCTGGCTCTGCGTAGTAGTAAGCGCCAGCGATGAATGCGACACCCAGAAGACCGAGGATCATTAGGAAGAAGAATGGTAAAATTCGTTCCATGATCAGGCTTTCTCCACGGTGAATAGTTCCTCGTATGAAAACGTCAGGTTATGGTATTCCAACCACGCCTTAACGCCCTCTTCGTTCATGAGCTGGATCGACTCTCTGTTCGCGTGCCGCTCGGCGTTTTCTTCTCCCTGACAATGGAGAAAGAACGCTTCGTTCTTCGTCCGATAGAGAGTTTCGCTCCATTTTTTCGAGACGCAGCGATGCCTCGAAGTTGCCTCATCGATTCTCAGGGAGGTCGCGGTGTCGTAGAGGCACCCGTTGATAATAGCCCGGAAGCTCTCGCATCGCCGCTTCTTCGCTTCCTTGACGATCAAGAGACGAAGCCAATTTTCCGCGGTCATTCCTGTCCCTATGACTATGTCTTCAAGGTCTTGGTAGAGGTTAGTCGGCAGCTCAAAAGCCAACTTCTTTTCACCGGTGATCTTGGCCGCCGTTGCTCTGGCATCCTGTCGTTGTCCGGGACGATCTTTGCCGTATCGACAAAGTTCCCGGGTCAGGATCGCTCCGGCCATGAGTTCCGGGGGGAGCTTTGCTTCGGCAGAGGACTTCTTAAGATCTTCGGAAAACTCAGGGGTGACTGTGGCCGCGATATCGACCACCCGATTTTTGGCAGGCTCTTGGCCCGCGATTTCTTCGTTTTTCAACGTGTGTAAAACAAAGTCCCATTTTCCCGAACGAGGTGCATAGACCTCTAGCTGACGCCACCACGCGTTTCAGCTTCACGGAAAAATGGGACTGTGTTCTCTGAATTCCGGGAAGTCCCGGGGGCCGAAGCCCCCAGATCTCCCGAAGTTTACGTCTACAGGATTGGTAGTCCTGATTTGAGATTGACGCTCGCTCTATGCAGCGAGGCTTACAGGGTTGCTGGAAAATCAGGGATGGTCAACCAAATTTAATTGAACACCCAGAACTGTGGGGGGTCCTAGGGCTGGAATGGCTATCCCAAAAAAAGCTATCATTTTTTCATTCCTAACCTGTGTCGGGATTCCGATGCTTCTCATCGGTTACAACTTTAGGGATTTTTTCCCATCGTTTAGACCTCCCCCGTCCTTTCGTAGTGCCAGCGGGATCAGCAATCCGACTACAATTGAAGAAATAGCGGCAGTTGCACTGGTGGAGTGGGCCGTAAACAAGAAACCGCTTCCCGAACTCCAACTGCACTGCGGAAGCGGTGCTTCATCAATACGCTTCATTGTCGTATGCGACTTCGTCCCCGACGACCTCGCTTTATCTCTGGACGACAGAATCTTCAGAGTCACACGAGAAGACCGAAAGTCCGCATTCAGACATTTCGGCTATGGCGACACTACTTATATTGACATTCACAAGATTAAGAGCGCCGCGAATTCGATCGACGTTTCGGTTTCCAGTTCGTTTGGGTTTATGGGAGGAGTAGGCTATACTCTTCACTTTTCATTCAGTGATGATGGAGAGTTCCAGGTTACCGGTAGTCGGACTTGGATATCCTAGGCCAAAAAAGACGCCCTCGGGACCGAAATCCGGAGAGCGCCAATTGTCAGAGTATAGGAGGGTCCAAGTGTTACTATTCAGAACTCTTATGGGTGAAAGCGAATCAGATCCATTAGGCGAAGGCCAGAAAAAAGTTAGGCAATTTATCTCGGATTGGTTAAGGATCTGCGGGATTGTTCGATGAGTGACTCTCTGAATCTCCGATATTTTACTCGATCAACGGGATTGCCATAGCTTTCAAATACGGAACGATTGAACGGGCGTCCTCTAAATCCCTCCGTTCCCCCTACAAAGACGTCAGGTGTGTTGAGAGCTTTCATTCTTACTTGCATGACCAGGCCTGTCTCACCATCGCCGAGTGGGGCAAAAAACAAAAAGTCCGTCCTGTTATCTCCGAATCTCTTCACCCTCCATTTTTCACGAGGGGCAAGATCACCCAAAAGGGAAGTCGGGATTGTCTCCTCGTCAAAGAAGTGTCGTTCTCCATCTTCTGATAGAGACCAATCCCGCATCCATTCCAATCCCGGATCAGCGACCCGCTTTTCACAGCCAAGGAGAAAGAGGCACAGGAGGGGTGTAAGGAGTTTCATCGGTGCAGAATTGGAATTCTATTTTTTAGTTGGAAGGAATTAGGGGAGGAGGTCTGCCTCGGTTGTATAATTCTTCAATGTCCACTGATCCATCTGTGTTCGGGCGAACAAAAAACCCCATATGATCGCCGCTGGAGTTTTTGCCATTCACTAAAATACCTGCCTCGAAGGGTTGGGTGTTCTCAACCGAAAAGGGGGTGCGGTCCCCGCCGTGCATCTCAATCGTAATTGCCGGTCTTGGTGCCGTCTCTGATTGATCAGCAAGCCACTCAGCAACACGAACCTGCCCCTCTTCGGAAGCAAGCCACTCCTTTACCGCCTCAATCTCCGGATCAGCAACCCGCTTTTCACAGCCGAGGAGAAGGAGGCAAAGTAGGAAGGCGCGGGGTTTCATTTGGCAGCCCTCATCATCCGCTGAAGCATGATTTCTTCATGTTCATAACCTTCCTCAACTTTCAGAGTGCCACCATTCGAGCGAACCAAATAAGGAATAACCAAACGAGACCACCTGGTGCTATCACAAACGCCCCCGAAAATCCCCGGAATTCCGTTATCCAGAAATTGATAAGACGGAACGGCCCTCAACTCGTAAAGAACCAAAACACCATCACCGACCGATATTACTTTTTCGATTGAGCCGAAAAAATGCTGATGCCTCTCGGCCCGATGGATCTTAATCCATTCGATCACGGCATTTCTCGCACTATCCTCGGCGCTGATGACCCGCTTCTCACAGCCCAGGAGAAAAAGGCAAAGTAGGAAGGCGCGGGGTTTCATCGGTCG
>JBCCIR010000285.1:0-3590 GCA_039028175.1 Verrucomicrobiota bacterium | reverse complement strand
GTTTTGGGAGGTGCCCAGCGCTACCTGCAATCAGACGCCGTTTTCCCGTCCTCTCGTCAAGAAGATAAGCCTCTTGCTCAACCCAATAGGTTTCGCCAATCGAATTTGGTCTATAAGAGAAATTCGATTCAGTAACGAATGTTTGTTTGGTCGCGCATCCGCCAAGGAGACTCGTGGCCAAAACGAGTATCAGGAGCTGAAGTTTCATGGGGGAAATCTAAATCTATACAAATGAGATACAAGCCGAATTGTCCGCCTCCTCTTTATGAAAATAATGGAAGACCGGAAAACTCCTATCAGACCAATCATAGAAATCTCTCTACACATGCCAATCATAAACCGCTCGGTCGCATTCGCACTTTCGGTGATCCACCGATATTCCCATTGGGTAGCACCACCCGATAGTCGATCTTGTAGCCCTCACCTGATTCTATCGCTTCAAGACAAGCTCTGTCTGCTCACTCTACATCGTCCGGATGGAGGACGTTTATCCAACCATCGCAGGTGCAACGCCAAGCCCCAACATCGGCCTGGCACCAAAACCAGAAAGCCCTGCGACCGATAGGAGTAGAACCGTCGGACCAGAGAAAAATTGCTGGCAGGCCCCGCAGACCAAAATTCCGGCAAGGAGGCAGCTGGGGTTGCGTCCCGATTTCAAGATCAAGATCTCGCTCGTCGTACGCCCGCCGGTATGGCGGGCGCATCGGCGTCGGCTCGATCTCTTCGCAACACCAACCGATCGCCGCTGGCCAAACTCCTGGCGGGCATGAAGTCGACGAATTTGACTTTGGTGGGCGCAGGCGGCATGACCTGAACCATACACGCATCCCGGCCTTTCCCACAGCGGGTTCAGTGGGCGCTCACAACCAAAGGAAACCCGCTTTGTTTTATCACACATGAACTTTCACCATATCAGAAGCACCGCGCTTTGCTCGGCGCACCGAGTTAAAGGTGACCCGCCTGAGACCGGGAGCGCAAGCGGTTTAAAATGAGCGTGACCGACGACCA
This sequence comes from Verrucomicrobiota bacterium, assembly GCA_039028175.1. GTDB lineage: Bacteria > Verrucomicrobiota > Verrucomicrobiia > Verrucomicrobiales > DEV007 > JBCDBW01. The sequence goes on along the minus strand of JBCCIR010000285.1, from coordinate 2,582 downwards.
ATACCCACCAGCTCAATGGCGGGTCTCAGTTGGTGTCCACCCAGCTTGTTCGCTGTGTCCTTCTGCTGACCCGGCACTTTTTCACCTCCCATGTAAGAAATCGCCATGCTGATGCTACTAATGTATTCAAAGATAGATCATGCGGATGGAGAGGACGGATCAAAAGCGGGTACTCAATGAATGGCTGAACGAGCACAAGAGCCTAATATTCAAGGTCGTCCTTGCCTATTCAAACAACTCACACGATCACGAAGATCTCTTTCAGGAAATCGCATTACAGCTCTGGAAATCCATCCCCAAATTTCGCGGGAAGTGTGCAGACACGACTTGGATTTACCGTGTATCCCTAAACTCAGCGATGGCGTGGTCCAGAAAAGAGAAGAAGCACCCCACCGATAGGCGGTCAATCGACTCCGTCGAGCATTTGCTGAAACACACCCCGAAATCCCAGGACGAGAGACTGACGTGGCTCTACGAAAGAATTGCCCAGCTTAATGAAATTGATCGCTCCCTAACGTTATTGATGCTCGACGGCTACAGCTACCGGGAGATGGCAGAAATCCTCGGCATTAGCGAGAACAACGTCGGAGTCAAAATCAATCGAATCAAGAAGCATCTAATCACGGAACGAGAAAGGACGACAACACGATGAACTATGAGGAACTAAAATGTGTGTGGGACTCTCAAAACGAGGAACCGGTATTCGCACTTAATCACCAAGCCCTATTGAAGACAGTTGAGCGCCAGGCGGATTCGATCGCCCGCTATGTGAAGTTGTTCGAAATTTCGATGATCCTCGTGGCTTTTGCCGTCGCCGTTATCCTCCCAATCGATGCTTGGCGAGAAGGCGACGGCTCCCATCAGTATTTCATCGGCGCAATCTGCCTGGCGGCAGGAGTCTACGCATGGTTGGGACGACAAAATCGCCGTCGCCGCGAAATTGAATTCGACGAGTCGATACGAGGCGTTATCGAAAAATCACTCGCGCAGATCGAATATCACGAGAAGCGCCAGATCATGTACCTCTGGCTTTTCCATTTGCCCATCTTGTTGGCGGCAGGGGTTGGTCTGACCCTCTATAGCAACACTCGCATCCCGTGGATTTGGGGCGGCGTGATCGTGGTTTGTGTAGTCAGCTACTGGGGAACACAGAGAGACATCAAGCGGAACCTCCGTCCCCAGAAACGGAACCTGAAGGTGCTTCGTGAGAAGCTTGGAGGTATCGAATCTCAGATCACTTAAGGCATTGAGGTGGAATCGAGTTTCTTCAGCGGACGTCGTGGACCTGCTGGCACTCTCCGAGATCGTAGGTCGTGGCCATTCCGACAAAGGCCAAAAATCGAAGCCTGAAAACCTTCAACGACAGGCGAAGATGCTTGGCATGAAACTCGTTGCTACCTAACGGTTTAAGATTTCGTTATTTGGAATAACGCTGAACCGGGTCACGTCCGGTCTCCGACGCGACGTTGCTTGCTGATTCAACTTCGATGGTATTATCTCAGAATAGTTTCGCGGGCGTTGACCGGATGTTGATTCCAGCGCTTTACTGTTCTGTCCGAGACTCTTCTTTCGGTCGATGTAATATAGCGAGCCCACAGGGTCGAGCCCGTGGCAAACAACCACGTAATCAAATTCGAAATAATGTTGTGCGGGGCAATCTGCCTGAGCCAACCGAACTAACGACCTCGATCTCACCGGTAACATAGCTGATCAATCGTAGAGGTCGAGGCCGAGGATGTCGTAGGATCGAATGGCGAAGTGAGATTCTGGGGGGTTGTCATCGCCGATCATCCGGAGTGATCTATCTTCCTAGCTCTAGCGGAGTACGTTTCGGCATTACTCAAACGGGTTTCTCGTAGTTTGGATAAGCTCTCTTACCGCGCAGGCTTGAAGCGGTAGAGGAGATTGGGCTCACTAACGATATACAGGTTTCGCTCGTCATCAAGAGTCACCCCTTCTGCTTGCGGAATAGGATGATCGAGATTGTGAAACCCCTTCTCCAAATCCATATAGCTAGACCTTCGCCGAAAAGGATTCAAAAGATTTTTTGGTCTCTAACGTAGCTCCATTGCGAAAATTTCCGCCGCGGGGCCCAAGATCTCATGGCTACAAGGTCCACGGCCTACCAATTGGGCAATTCTTCCTGCGAATGGGCACGGCTTTCCTGGGTCGAGGCGGCGTATCACCTTTGGCGTGTCAGGCTGCCATCCTTTGTTTCCCGGCTTTCCCTTTGCTTCTCCGGTCATTTTTTGCCGCCCGGAGCCACACAATTTTCCGCAGATTGAATGCCAACACTTTCGTCAATTGCTCGTGTCTGACTTCCTCAAGGCCCCTCCGTGAAATCTCACCGTAGCCATGATTAAACTTCAGGGTGAATATTCGGGATTCAGCAGCGCTTCGGTCACTACGGGCCTTTCTATAATCCTCACGATCATACTCATTCCCTCCGATTGCCTGCCGCCCTTTTGATCCTGCAAAGCTAAATATCTCAACTCGGTCTCCATGCTTTTTCAGGTAATCATCCCTGACACCTTTGCTCGAATATCCATCATCAAAGCTCAGCCGTTTTGGCACCACGCCAG
>JBCCIR010000284.1:0-3593 GCA_039028175.1 Verrucomicrobiota bacterium | reverse complement strand
GACCTGGAAACACGGGTCATTTCGGTGGACACCGCCTGGCCGGGAGCCACCCCTCAGGACATCGAAAAAGAGATCCTCATCGAGCAGGAACTCTACCTTCGCACCCTGCCCAACCTGCAGCGCATGACCTCCTTCGCCGGAACGGGCCGGGCCGAAGTCGAGCTCGAGTTTCCCTATGGGACCGACACGCAGAAAGCACTGATCGAAGTGAACAACGCTCTCAGCCAGGTGCCGTCCTACCCGGAGAATGTCGATGAGCCTATCATCCGGACCAGTTCCTTTTCCTACGCCCCCTTTCTCTATTTTCGCACCGTGCCCCTGCCGGGCAATCCCAAGGGCATCGATCTGGACATGATGCGCGACTTCGTGGCGGACGAAGTCCGGCCGCCCATGGAACGCGTCGAGGGGGTTTCCCGCGTCCGCGTCATGGGAGGCGCCCCTCGCCAGATCCGCATCGAAGTCAACCCTGCCAAACTGGCCGAACGCGACATCTCCCTCACCCAGTTGCGCACCGCGGTTCGCCAGCGCAACACCGACATTTCCGCCGGCGATCTCGACAGCGGCAAACGGCGCTATCTCATGCGCACCGTCGGACGCTACAAGGATCTCGATGACCTCCGCGATTTGATCATCGTGAGGCGTGGCGATGCCATCACGCGATTGAAGGACATTGCCACGGTCAAACTCGATCACGCGGAAACACGCCGTCATAACTATTCCAACGGTGCCCCGAACATCTGGGTCAGTGTCGTTCGTCAGACCGGATCGAATGTCATCGAAATCAAAAAGAAGATGCTCCCGCTCGTGGAGCAGCTCAACGAGGACCTCTTGAATACCGCCGGCCTGGAAATGTCCCTGAGCAGTGATGATGTCGCTTACGTCGAGGCTTCTGTCAGGAATGTCGTTCAGAATATTCTGCTCGGCGCCGCGCTCGCCGCCCTCGTGATGTTCCTCTTCCTTCGCTCCGGCTCCGCCACCTTGATCGGCATGCTCGGTATGCCCATTTGCATTGTCGCCGGATTCATCGGGCTGCTCCTGCTCGGACGCACCATCAATGTCATTTCCCTCGCCGGCATCGCCTTCGCCATCGGCATGACGATCGACAACACCATCGTGGTCCTCGAAAGCATCGCTCAGGAACGGCAAGCCGGTAAGTCCGCCTTTGAAGCCGCCCGCGATGGCGTTCGGAACGTCTGGTCCGCCGTCCTGTCCGGTACCATGACCACCATTCTTGTCTTTCTCCCCATCCTGTTCATCCGTGAGGAAGCCGGCCAGCTTTTTTCCGATATCGGCATCGCCATTTCCTCCTCGATCATTGTCTCCATGATCGTGGCCATCACGGTCGTTCCCGTCGCCTCGGCCAATCTTCCCGGACGAACGAAGGCACTTCAGTCGTCGACCCCGGCCTCCCGACCCCGGTTGCTCAGGCTCTTGCAGGGGCTGCTGGCCTCTCCGATCGCCCGTCCCCTTTGCCTCGCTGGAACCATTGCCGCGGTCGCTTCCATTTTCATCTGGCTCACGCCTCCGGCCGAGTACCTGCCCGAAGGCGAGGAAGCCAAAGCCTTCTCCGCCATGACCGCTCCGCCCGGTTACACGCTCAAAGAAATGGACCGCATCGCCAAAGAAATCGAGGCCGGTCTGCTTCCCGCCCTCGATGAAGATCCGGAAAAATTCGAACGCGGCGAAACCGAAGTACCGGCGCTCGACCGCGTCGACGTCATTGTCTCCTCCGGCTCGGTTTTCACGATCGCGGTGACGAAAAATTACGATCACATCGATGAATACATGGAACTGATCAACCGCCGCTACCGCGCCTATCCTGGCATGCGCGCCTTTTCGTCCCGCGGCTCGATCATTTCCAGCAACGACGGCGGTACCCGCGCTGTCGCCCTCGATATCAGCGGTCCCGACTTGCCCGAGGTCTACGCCACGGCCCAGGAAATCTATAACGAAGCCGAAGCTCTCATTGCCGGGGCCCAGATCGATTCCGATCCCGGTTCCCTCGTGCTCGCCCAACCGCTCCTGGAAATCCAACCTGATTGGGAACGCCTCCGCGAACTCGGATTCACCACCCGGGAATTCGGATTTGCCGCCGCCGCCATGAGTGATGGTGCCTTCGTCGATGAGTTCTACACCGGCGATGATAAGATCGACATCTTCCTCTACAGCGACGCGGGCAACGCTCAATCCCTCGAAGGCCTCGAGTCCCTCCCCATCTATTCACCGCAGGGAACCGTGGTTCCGTTAGGGTCCGTTGCCAGGATTGAAGAAACGGTCGATGCTGCCGACATCCGCCGGGTTGATGCCCAACGCACGGTCACCCTCCACATCATCCCGCCGCGATCCATCGCCCTCGAAACAGCAGTCGACCAAGTCCGCAACGAAATCATCCGCCCCATGCGGACCGAAGGCCGTCTGCCGCCGGGCGTGACGGTCGACCTCACCGGTGCCAGCGATCAACTGGAAGCCACCCGCCAGTCCCTGGGCCAGAATCTCTGGATCGCGGTTGCCTTGTGCTATTTGCAACTCGTCATCATCTATCGGCACTGGGGGTATCCCTTCCTCATTCTCCTCACCGTGCCTCTGGGCATTGGCGGCGGTATCGTCGGCCTCTGGTTGCTCAACCTTGCCGGTGGTTTCCTCCCCCGCATCGGCATGGACGCCATCCAACAACCCTTCGACATGATTACCATGCTGGGCTTTCTCATCTTGTTAGGCACCGCTGTCAACAATCCCATCCTCATCGTCGACCGGACTATGCGCAATTTCCGGGAGCGCGGTCTCGATGCCGTCGCCTCGGTCAAAGACGCGCTCGCCGTCCGCCTCCGCCCCGTCCTCATGACCACCGCGACCACCCTCATGGGGCTGTCCCCCCTCGTGTTTCTATCCGGCGCCGGCACCGAACTCTACCGCGGCCTCGGTGCCATCGTCCTGTTCGGCCTCGCTTTCACCGCGCTCGTGACCCTTACGTTCCTGCCTTGCCTTCTCGTGGCCTGGCTTCGCCTGGTCGAACGACTCAGGCTTCGGAAACTCGATGGGTCGGTGTGATTCCTGTTGGTCTGGAAGAACGAATCTTTACCTGAATCGCAACGGTCCCGGGTGAAAGCCTCAAGGGCGGCTGAAGAAGAGGTCGTGCCGAAAGTTCTGATCGGGCAGGGACGATTGGCTGGCTTCCCGCGTGGTGTAGATGACGACGGAGGCGTCCTGACTCAGAGCAAAGTGGTTCGTGTGAATCCCGGTGGGGGACGTCCCTGTGCCGTCGTGGTTGGCCGTGAGGAGGGTGATGGTTCCGGTCTCCAGATCTTTCACCACGAGATCATCAAAACGGCCGTTGGTGTCATTGTCAAAGCCGAGGTCGGTGGCGCGCGTCGGGTAAACAACGTGTCGGCCGTCGGCCGAAATCCGGGGATTGGAGGCCAGCTCATTGGCGGCCCGGCTTCCGTCCTGAACGGTACTCACGTGACTCGTGATTCCCGTATCGGTTCGATAGAGGAACACATACGCCCACTCGGTCAACTGCTTCATCGGCGATGTCGCCGACCAATCCATCTACATAGTGGGCCAAGTGCCCCCAAGACGTAGCCTGAAACCGT
>JBCCIR010000283.1:0-3675 GCA_039028175.1 Verrucomicrobiota bacterium | reverse complement strand
TTTGTTTGGGGTTTTGGTTTTGGGGGTGTTGTGGGTTTGGTGGGGGTTGTGGGGGGGGTTTTGGGGGGGGGTTGTGGTTTTTTTTTTTGTGTGGGTGGGGGGGGGGGGGTGGGTGGGGGGGGGGGGGTCGGGGGGATAAAACGGTTGAATTTGGGGACTTGGGTCGTAGTTTGTGCGGACTTTTTTTGTGTCGCTGGGATTATGGAATTTGTTCTGAACGGGCTGCAGTTTGTGGGGATTTTGGCGCTGGTGGTGCTGGTGTTTAATATCCTGATCATTGTTCACGAGTGGGGGCATTATTTGGCGGCGCGTTGGCGCGGGCTGAAGGTGGAGAAGTTTCAGATTTGGTTTGGGAAGCCGCTGTGGAAGAAAGAGATCGACGGGGTGCAGTATGGATTGGGATCGATTCCGGCGGGGGGATTTGTGGCTTTGCCGCAGATGGCGCCGATGGAGATGTTGGAGGGGTCGACGGACGAGAACGGTGAGCCGGCGGAGCCGTTGCCGCCGATCACGCCATTGGACAAGATTATCGTGGCCTTTGCGGGGCCCTTGTTCAGTTTTGGGTTGGCGGTGGTGTTTGCTTGTATGGTGTGGGTCGTGGGGCATCCGGTTCCGGATTCGCGGATGACGACCACGATCGGGTATGTGGGCAAGGATTCTCCGGCGGCGGAAGCGGGATTGAAGCCGGGGGATGTCGTGAAGGAAGTGGACGGGCATCCGGTGGATCGTTTTAACGGATTGGTGGACAGCGTGACCTGGTATGTGGTGGCGAGTGAGGGGGATCAGATTGTTTTTGATATCGAGCGGGATGGGAAGGCGATGGAGATACCGGTGACGCCGGTGATTGAGGAGCGGGAATACAAGGGGGTTCGTGGATGGCTGGCGAGTTTGTTTCAGCGACCGGAGCTGAGGAAGGTGGGGATCGAGGCGAAAGAGACGCCGATGGTGGGCAAGCTGTATCCGAACAGTCCGGCGGAGAAGGCGGGATTGGAGAAGAACGATTTGATCGTGGGGATGAACGGGAAGCCGCTGTATTCCAAGGCGGATATCGGGGCCTTTATCAGTGAGCATCCCGGGGAGCCGTTGACGCTGGAGGTGGATCGTGGGGGATCGAAGCTGTCGATGGAAGTGACGCCGGAGAAACCGGAGAATTACGAGCGTCAGATGCTGGGCATTCAGTGGGATGTGTATGGGAAGCGTGTGTTGCGGCATCCGGATCCGATCACGCAGGTGGGGGACAGTTTACGGACGATGGTGAACACGCTGGGGGCGGTGTTTTCGCCGAAGTCGAACATCAGCGCGGGTCATTTGAGCGGGCCGGCGGGGATCATGCGTTTGTATTACAATTTGTTCAAGCATCCGGACGGGTGGAAGATGGTGTTGTGGTTCAGCGTGATTTTGAACATCAACCTGGCGGTGTTGAACATGCTGCCGTTCCCGGTTTTGGATGGGGGGCATATCACGATGGCGACGCTGGAGGCGATCCGGCGGAAGCCGATCAATGTGAAGGTGCTTGAGGTGGTGCAGACGGGGTGTGCGCTGTTGTTGATCGGGTTCATGATTTTTGTGACGATGAAGGATGCGGGCGACATGTTTGGCGGGCCGAAGGTGTCCGGGGACGCGAAGGCGTCGGTGAACACGGGGGCGCCGATCTTTTCGGGCGGCGGCGCCGACTAGTCGGTTGTCGATCTCGATTCACATGAGGGAGGAGATGTTGCGGTATTGTCAGGATTTGTATCGATACCAGCGGCGGGAGTCGCGGGAGGTGATGATTGGGGATGTGGGGGTGGGGGGCGGGCATCCGATCCGGGTGCAGAGCATGTTGACCTCGGATACTTTGGATACGGGGGCGTGTGTGGCGGAGACATTGGGGTTGGTGGGGGCGGGGTGTGAGATCGTTCGAATTACGGCGCAGACGCGACGGCATGCGGCGAACTTGGAGCATATTGTATCGGCGTTGCGGGCGAAGGGGTGCGGGGTGCCGATTGTGGCGGACATTCATTTCAAGCCGGAGGCGGCGATGGAGGCGGCGAAGTGGGTGGAGAAGGTGCGGGTGAATCCGGGGAACTATGCGGACAGCAAGAAATTTGCGGTGCGGGAGTATACGGACGAGGAATATGAGGCCGAGATCGGTCGGATCCGGGAGCGTTTTGTACCGCTGGTGAAGCTGTGCAAGGAGCGTGGGGTGGCGATGCGGATCGGGACGAATCATGGGTCCTTGAGCGACCGGATCATGAATCGGTATGGGGACACGCCGTTGGGGATGGTGGAGAGCGCCTTGGAGTTCGCACGGATTGCGCGGGAGGAGGATTATCATGCCTTTGTGTTTTCGATGAAGGCGAGCAATCCGAAGGTCATGATTGAGGCGTATCGGTTGTTGGCGGCGCGTTTGGCGGAGGAGCCGGGGGAGGGATGGAATTATCCGTTGCACCTGGGGGTGACGGAAGCGGGGGACGGTGAGGATGGGCGGATCAAGAGTGCGATTGGGATTGGGAGTTTGTTGGCGGATGGGTTGGGCGACACGATTCGGGTGAGTTTGACGGAGGACGCGGTGGAGGAAGTGCCGGTGTGCCGGGCTTTGTTGCGGGTGATGGAGCGTGGGCGTGGGTCGGGTGGTGAGGTTGGGGAGATGCCGGAGGGGGTGGCGGCGTCGTTTGATCCGTTTGATTATCGGCGGAGAGGCACGGAGGAGCAGGAGGTGAACGGAGTGGCCTTGGGGGGTGAGCGGACGGTGGCGGTCTTTACGTCGCGCGAGAAGTGGGACCTGGTGGCGCACAAGCTTGAGAAGATGGGTGATTTCAAGCCGGAGGTGGTGGTGGAGGATGCGGGGGTGGTGGCGATTGATCCGCGGGATGACGCGGCGGTGGCGTCGGTGAACGGGAGTGTGGGGGCGCGGTTGGTGACCGTGGCGGACGGGATTGATTTGCCGGTGATTGCGGCGTTTCGGTTATTGGCGGCGCGGGTGGAGGAGCGGCATGCGATCTTGTTGAAGGATGTGCTGGCGGTATCGACGGACGGGGAGAAGGATTTTCTAGAGACTTTGTTAGAGGCGAGCGTGAATGCCGGGTCTTTGATTTGTGATGGGATTGGGGACGCGATTTTGATCCAGGGGGAGGAGGCGCCGGGGCAATCGTTGCGCTTGGCGTATAATGTGTTGCAGGCGAGCGGGGCGCGGATCTTCAAGACGGATTACGTGGCCTGTCCGAGTTGTGGTCGGACCTTGTTTAATTTGCAGACGACGACGCAGAAGATTCGGGAGGCGACGGGGCATTTGAAGGGGGTGCGGATTGCGGTGATGGGGTGCATCGTGAACGGGCCCGGAGAGATGGCGGATGCTGAGTTCGGGTATGTGGGGGGGGCGCCGGGGAAGATCAATTTGTATGTGGGGAAGGAAGCGGTGAAATTCAATATTCCGGAGGATGAGGCGGTGGAGCGCTTGATTGATTTGATTCGCGAGCACGGCAAGTGGGCCCCAGCGTGACGCCCCGTATCGACCAATGCAGAGTAGACTATACCGCCAAATACCGTCCGTAGATACAAACAGACATCATCACCAATGGATCGGCTCACTTCCTCAGTATATTCCTTGCCTGAAACTCCTCATGCTGCCGCCGGCGGTACCACGTCAGCACGACGAACAGGACCCCGAAGCCGAGGTACCAAATGTTGCTGTAG
>JBCCIR010000282.1:0-3733 GCA_039028175.1 Verrucomicrobiota bacterium | reverse complement strand
CTCGTGACATCGGTTGACGGCGAGCCCCTGCCCAAGGTGATCGATTTTGGCATCGCCAAGGCAACCAACGTCCGGCTTACGGAGAAGACGCTCTACACCAGGTTCGAGCACTTCGTCGGAACGCCCATGTATGTCAGTCCGGAGCAGATGGAACTGGTGGGCCAGGATGTTGATACCCGCTCGGACATCTATTCGCTTGGCGTCCTGCTCTACGAATTGCTAACTGGAAGCACACCCATCGAGCGCCAGTCTCTTGAACGAGCTGCCTACGTGGAATGGCAGAAAATGATCCTGGAGAAGGAACCGCCCTCTCCGTCGTCGCGGGTGAGCAGCCTTGATCAGGAGAAATTGGGCACGGTCTCGCAGTCGCGGGGGTGCCAGCCAGGGCACTTGCACAGACTGTTGAGGGGAGAACTGGACTGGATCGTCATGAAGGCGATCGAGAAGAAAAGGGAGCGTCGCTACGAATCGGCGGTGAGCTTGGGTGAGGATATCTGTCGCTATCTGACCTGCGAACCCGTCACCGCCGTGAAACCGAGCGCCCGCTACCAGCTGGTCAAGGCCGCCAGGAAACACACGGGCCTCCTGGTCGCTTCCGTTGCGGTGATGGTGGCCTTGCTTGCCGGGGCCATTCTCAGCCTTGTGCAGGCGCGACAAGCACGCGCGAACGCGCGGGAAGCTCAGCGAAATCTCTACATAGCGGACATGAACTTCGCGCAGAACGCTGTGGAAACGGGAAACATGAGCCAAGCGATCGAGCTCCTGGAGCGCCATGCACCCGCGCCAGGAGAAACGCACGTTCCCTTTGAATGGCGCTACCTCTGGCAGCAAAGTCACCGAGAGCTCTTCACGCTGATCGCCGATGACCGTCCCGACGACGATGTGCTTCCCGATGCGGTTTTCTCCGTGGCCGTTTCTCCCGACAACCAGCTCATCGCTTCCCTGAGCCGATCCGGGCGCGCCCGGGTTTGGGACGTGGCGACACGGAGTCAGCGGTTCGGATTTCAGCTGACAACCAAGGGGCGCTTTAACTGGATCCGGTTCTCGCCGGACGGAAGGTTCCTTGCCGCAACCTGCTCCGGGCTCACCGATGCCGATCCGGATGTGGTGGTTTGGGACCTGATCGAACAACAGGAGCGCCACCGCTTTGCCTTGCCTCCCGGGCAAGGAGCGCTTGAACCCCTTTTCGGCCCCGACGGCTTTCTCGTAACCGCCTCCAGACATGATGGCCTCGTATGGTTCCACGACTTGAGGACGGGTTCCGCCTCTTCGGTGCGAGGACACGATACGGGAATTGTTTGGTCCACGCTGACTGCTGCCGGTGACATGATCACGCTCGACTCAAATAGCCGAATGAGACGCTGGGACTACGAAGTCAGGGAACCGCTTGCCTACATTCCTCACGACCTGGCGTTTGGAAAGTACCATGGCATTCGTCTTTCCCCGGATGGACGCTTCCTCCAGTGCGTGCCGCAGAATCATGATGCTCGGGTTCTCATTGTGGATCCACAAACGGGAAGTCTGGTGCATGACTTGAGGTTGGACTATCCCCCTCACGATGGTCGGTGGCTCAACGGCAGCCAACAACTCGTTATGGGTGAATTCCCCGGGGCAATCCGTCACTTTGACACCGAGGATTGGAGGGAAATCGCTACCTACTACCATCGGGGCCATCAGTTGAATGCGGTTGCGCTGTCAGATGATCAGCAACTGATCGTCTCTGCCGGTGATGGCGGGAAAATCATGGCATGGCCGGGCAATCCACTACCGGCTCACACGCGTCTCACATTGGTCGGAGAGGATACCGTATCTGACAGAAAGGCACCCGTCACGGCGCTCATGTATTCTCCCGACCAACGGTGGCTTGCAGCTGGTTCGTTGGACGGGCGAGTGCATCTGTGGGATGCGCTGAGCGAAACCTTGCTCTTCAAAACGCCACGGCAATTGGTTGAGAAGTCGTTGGCCGAGATGATCCACGATACGACGTCCGTATTGCACGACGACTTCTTTGCCTTCAGTCCAGGCGGGCGCGAACTCGCGATCTGCCACCTTGACCCACAGAATGATGAGCCTTTCGTCAGCTTCTGGGAAGTGCCTTCGGGAGAGCGAATTCCTGCTATAGACACTTACGCTTTTGAAGGGCCGGTCAGCGCAATCGCCTACTCGCCGGATGGACGGTGGCTGACCACGGGCAGCGCCAGGGACGGACAGATCCAGATCTGGAATCGAGAAACCAATGAGTTGGTCAGAACGATCGTCGAACAGGGAGAACGCGTCCTGGACCTCACCGTTTCCCCTGATTCGAGACTCCTCGCCAGCAAGGGAATGGGGAACCTTGGGCGCACGAGCATTTGGAATCTGGATAATGGAAACAAGGTGACGACGCTCGCCGGTCATTTGGAGCCCGTGGGCGACACGCGTTCGCTCGCCTTCTCCCCCGACGGCAGCTTGCTCGCGACCGCGGGCTACGACTCCCGTGTCATTGTGTGGGACACACGGACCTGGGAATCAATGCACTCCATGCTCGGGCACCTTTCAAATGTAACCGATCTCTCCTTCTCGCCAGACGGCAAGCGCCTCGCTTCTTCAGGCTTGGACAATTGGTGCAAGCTCTGGGACGTCGACTCGGGCCAGGAAGTTGCCCACTTCCGTGGCTTGGCCATCGATTTCTCTCCGGATGGCAACACCCTGGCCGTGGGTGGATTCGATTCGAAGCGTCGTGAGGAGATTCCTCCAGATTCTGCCACTGTAAGGCTCTACCGCGCTCCCAGCTTCAAAGAAATCACGGCGGCATCAGAATAATCTCAAGAAACTTGGCAGAGATGGCAGCCAAGCTTCGCAGGTGGGGATGAATGAATCCATTCCTACTGATGAAAAACAACTATCTCCTATCCGTTCTCTCGCTGTTTGTTCTGGCCGGATCGCCCTGGTGTTCCGCTGAGGAAGTCGCGCTCTACGATAACACCCATCTTGAGGCAAAGAAGCCACCATTCGTGCCAGCAAGTGCCCCCGCACCGTTCTACTTATCAGAGACGACCCATATTGCATTCCAGTTTTACACCTGGGACAGTGACAATGTTTCCTCCCTGTCGATCACGATGATGCGTACAGGCACTCCTGGAGGCACGCTCTTCTTTGAAGTCTGGAGTACGGGCTCTGACAATTTACCCGGCACAAAGGTCGGTGAACTCGGCACCTTCAGCACCGATGATCTCCCACTATGGGAGGGGAACGACGTCCCCCCGCCGTCTCCGGTAAAGGTCGAAGGTTCCGTCACTGGGCTTCAATCGATGACTCGCTACTACGCCGTGATTCGGATCGGCGACGACGTCGACGTCACGGGAAGAAACCAAACCATCCACACAGGTGCCCTTTTTCCTGGAAGTCACTCGTGGGCCGGGCCGGGCACGGCAAATCCGCCGGAAGGCGAGCCGCTGCACGAACTGGTATCGCAAGCCAATAACGACGGCCGCTGGCCTACGCTGACCGAAGATATCGGAGCGCCTCCTGGCGCATGGCAACACGCCCGTATCACGGCGGCGTGTCCAGCTCGAACGGTCATACACTACGACACCTTGAATCACGGTCATGAGGGTCTCAATAGACCGAACCGCTCCACCAAGCTCTCATTGGATCAAGGAGATGCAGGAGCGCGCGATGCTCAACCATTTGTGGCACCTGGCGATACTGTGACCTCGGTGACTTTAGGTCTCGTAGTGTATGACCGTTCGAG
>JBCCIR010000281.1:0-3736 GCA_039028175.1 Verrucomicrobiota bacterium | reverse complement strand
GTTTGTTCACATTAACTCCTAAAGCGAAATGAGGTCGGATTCTCGACCAAAGGCACCTCGAAAGAGGTGTCTATTTCTTTGTGTTCGGACTCAAGGTGAGCGTGACTCAACCGGTCGGGCCATAATATTGATTATTGTGCACCTTGCGGCGAAAAGCCCGTAGATCATCGATATTATTGTGCATTAGCACGGTTGGGGATCCTCATTCTCAAATCAGCCGGGGCGATAGGGGAGAAGTGGGGGATACCCGTCGCGCGCGAATGGTCCCAGTTTTGAACTTTTTTCCCGGAATCCTGTAACGCAGAGCCGGGCAGCGTGGTGATGGGAAATGCTCTTCCACCAGCCCCCAAAACCGATATTTCACCGCAAATGCGGCTGCAAGTGAACCACGATTTCTTCCGCTACATTTTCAGCCCCATCAACTCGTTCACGACGAACCACCTCCCGTGGGAAAGCGAACCTGACAGGCTTTACTGGGTCGAGTTCTCCCGATTCCTGAAGGGTCCGTGGGTCCGGGTTCAGCAACCCATTCTATCGGGTGGCAGCACGACTGCGTTTTCCCATCGGATTAGGGGAGTCGTCGCGCACTCACAGTTGTATTATCGAGTTGGGCCATTCGAACCGGAGTAGCCTGACGTGAAAATTTTCTCCTAATGGGCAGCCCTTTCGAACCAATCGGATTTCCGCCAAAGCAGCCAACCGAAGGCAAGAACAAGCAGAGCCCCGATTAGAAAAGCGATCGCTTTGATCCTTCGTTCGTAGGGGTTCAAGGATCCCATTTCAGGATAGCACCCGTCTGACATTCAAACTGAAGTCGTTCCCCACCGATTTTCAGATCGAGATCTCGGTGTCCCCATACGTGAACGGAATCCGTCGACAACTCAAAGCAACGCCCTTCGTTCGTGAAAACGGACCAGCTACCAAATTGAGTCCATAGTAAGCGGTCCACCCAGCACCTCTAGCGGTGTCCGCTGGGCGGGGTCAGGTTTGGCGGGTAAAAACCCAGCCTCACTCAGTCGCCCACCAACCAATATCGCGAATACTTCTTTTCCCCGCTGCGCTCCAATGCCCCTTTCGCCACCAGATTTGCCAAGTCCCGCGTTGCGGTGGAGGCAGAGGCTCCTCAGGCCAATTGGAGACGAACTGACGGGCGCCGTTTTGTAGACTTCCCCGGTTAAGGATCGACCGTGATGGAGGGCCATTGGCCCGTGGTTCGTTTCGAAGAAGCTCCTCAATCAATCGTCGCTGTAAAGAGGAGCTTTGACCAGCTGATTGTCGGGCATGCCAAACTCGTAGCGTTTGGCATCCTTCAATTGCCGGATGACATGAGCGTTGCGGTTCTCTACAACTTTAGCCAGTTCCTCCACGGCGGCCTCCCAATGTTCCTTCGTGTAAGGTGGCCCCTTTCTTCCCCAGCGCGCCGATTCCGCGACCACCGCAGCCTTCAACTCATCAATCCTATGATTGAGTCTTTTGGCCGAAGCATCGCTCGACAAGGGGCCGCGATCATTGAATACGTCGCGAGCACGGTCGGCGAACCGCTCGCGATACGTTTTCACAGCAATTAGCTGCTGATGAAGCCACTGGGGGTTACTAAAACCCAACTCGGACCCCGCTTCGTAAGGGCCTGTTCGATCAATATCCACACCTTCCATAGATTTCTCAGAGTCGTGATGGAAGAATCGAAATCCACTGCGTCCCGTTCGGTCACCTATCGAGAACCAGTTGCGAGTGACCCGATTGCCGCTCCATGATGGGATGGGGCCATCGAGATTGCCCGAATAGAAATTGACAATCATGTAGTCGATCAAGTTTCCGAGATCGAGTAGGCATGGAGCGTCAGAATCTTCGGAGCCGTCAGGGCTGTTCCCTTGGAGTTTTTGATAGAAAGCGCCTTGCTCTTCAGCATCGGTCGTCGCTGCGATGCTGTTACAGATTGTCCAAATCTGCTTCCACAAATCCAAGTCTCCGTCGGTTGCTTCGATCTGGCTGTTACCCGAGAATCCGGCCGCTTTAACAACATCGTAGTCGGAAGGGGAACCCCCGAAGTATGCGGAAGCAAATGAGGCTTCCGAATGCTCCTGCGTCTGATAGAGCCCCCAGTAGAGCCCGTTGAGAAATAGATGGCAGTAGCGACTTCGCGTGTAGGGTTGCCCCAGATCGCGCTGGCAATCGCGGACGAACACGTCGCGTAGGAATGTATACTTGTCATCGTTCTTGAACGACCACGCATGGTTCTGTGCCGTGCGAAGACAGACATCGTCGAAGACATCGACGCCCTCGTCTTGAAACAATGGATGGTGCAGCTTCGAGGGCCCATACGAATTCCTAAAGTAGAGGCGGAAAGCATGCTTAGGGTTCTCACCTCGCCGACTACCTCCTCCGCGGATGCGAATTCCCGCATTGATCTGAAATCCCGGTTCGGTGCCAGACGGATCAATCAGTTCGGCAGAAACTGGGCGTTCCCATGCTCGCCCACGCTGGCTGGCGTTGTGGTAGATGCCAGTTTTTTCGTCAAACCAATTGGCAATATCGCTCACAAGTGAAATCGTGGGAAGCGATCGAAGTGCCTTCCTAAGGTCGTCATCGGTCGTATTGACCTTTTCCGCCGATAGCATCCCGTAGACGTAGTCCTGGTCGTGGCGGTCGGGTGCGTCTCTGGCCGGAGGCCAACCGTTGGGAGGATCAGATCCCTGCCGGATCACGTCGTCGGGAAAGATGAAACTGTGGGTGACAGATTCGCTGGGCGACAGCTTGTCACCGTCCGCCGGAAAGGCCACTGCTCGGACGATGCTAGTGGCGCCAATGCTGATTGCTTCTTTGAAAGTCATTCCAACGTCCCTGCTCGGGCTCGCGCCGTCGAGCGTGAACCGGATCACTGCGTCCGGCGCAGCGCAGCTCAATTCCAGCTCAAACGGAGCGTTGTAAAATCCCCGAGGCATGGAGAATACTGGTGCCCCGACCGATTCCAGGATCGGTTCGACATTAGGTTGCCCGGGCGTTGGGGTCGAGAATGCGCCAATCGATCGATCTCCTGGCACCCACCCAATGGTAGAGGTATTTCGGCGAACCGGGAATGGAGGCCTCAGCGCATGGACAACCTTCTTCCCGTCGCGATCAACAAGTGCGACGAACTCTCCATCAGACTTGAGCTTAAAGTTCGTATGGAGCTTCTTGACTCGGTTCTTGTCCGAGGCGAAGACGATGATGAAGCCTTTCCCAGGGACAACGACGTCAGGAAAACTCCATTTTTTCAGATCATCTGGGTCATCGGTCAGGAAATAACCATGAAGCGAGATTGGGGTAAGATTTGTGTTGGCGATTTCGATCCAGTCGGGAGAATCTCCATCCTCGTCTTTTAGAATATGACCGGCCTTTCCCGCAGCCATTTCTGAAATGAAAATGTCAGCCAACCCCTCCAAGGAAGTGAACAAGAAGAAACAAGAAATCACCGGTAGCCATTGCGACATAATTGTTAATTCAACAGCATTGAGAGGTGCCGTTCAAGCTTCCCCCTTCGGGCCCGAAATGCTGTTTCTCCCGATTCTACGAGAATGTCGGGTCGACCGAAGCCAAGGCCCCCTGTCGAAATAGGATCTGTATAGCCCTGATGCACAAGGATATATGTTATTGTGCACTTCTTCGAATTCCCCCGTAAAATCGCGATATTATTGTGCAAGAGCCCGGTTGGGGTTTCCCCATCCTGAAATTAGCCGGGCATTAGGGGAAGAGCGGC
>JBCCIR010000280.1:0-3857 GCA_039028175.1 Verrucomicrobiota bacterium | reverse complement strand
GGCGGGGCGGGGTTTGATTGGGCGGTGATTCCGGAACCCTCGCGGGCGTTGATGATTTTGGTGGGGATGGTGGGTGTTTTACTGCGGCGTCGGCGGTGAATTCGTTGGGGGTAAGGGGCCCGCGAATTTTGAAGGTTGAATTTTGAATGTTGAATGGGGAGGCAGGGGTGGGCGTGGGGGGAGTTAATAATTAGGAATTAGGAATTAGGAATTAGGAATTGGGGATTGGGGATTGGGGATTGGGGAGGGTGTGGGAGGAGCGTTGTGGACGATCCGGAGGATCGCCCCTACCGGCTTGGCTTCGCTGCGGAGGGTCCGCAGGGACGTGGAGCCGCACGTTTGGTGTCTGGGCGAGCGGGGAGTTTGGGCGGGGCGTTAGTTTCTTCTGATGGTGGTGTAGTCTTGGTTGGGGAGGAGTTGGATGGATTCGGTGTGGGTGGTTGTGGTGGGGGTGATGGGAGTGGGGTTTAGGGGGGTGGCAGAGGAGAAGTCTAGGGAGTCGTTACAGAGAATGTCGTAGGTGAGGGACGGGAAGGTGGTCCAGGTGAGGTCGGCGGTGATGGCGCCGGTGGTGGGGTGGATGTTGGTGACGGTGAGGGAGAGGATTTTGAAGAGGTCGTTCGGGTTGAAGAGGTCGGTCATGTTGCCGATTTCGTCCTGGTCGGGGGAGCCGTCGCCGTCGGTGTCGGTGGTGGAGTCGTTGGCGGACGGGTTGAGGTGGGGGTAGGCGCCGTCGGGGCCTTCGAGGATGTCGGGGATGGTGTCGCCGTCGTTGGAGGGGTGCGTGGCGAGGGAGAGGGGGTAGGCTTCGGCGGCGCCGATGTCGGGGGCGGGGCCGTTGGGTCGGGGGAGGCCGCGTTGGTCGGTGGCGGGGGTTGAGGGGAGGGTGGTGGCGGAGTCGATGGCTAGGGAGCCGGGGAGTGGGGGCATGGTATCGGTGAGGCCGCCGTAGTTGGCGAGGGGGGCGAGGACGGGATTTCCGGATGTGAGGTTGTTAGAATCGGTGAATGCTCCATCAATATTTGGAGATGTTGGAGCAGTGTTCCCCGCGACGAGGGACCTTTCGAGACTGAGAATTCCTTGGTTACGAAATCCGCCCCCTCTTCGATTGGCAGTGTTCTGAGTTATCGTAGCGTGAACAAGGGTGGTATTCGCGCCGCCACCGTTGTACAGGCCTCCTCCGTGGACGCTTTCCGCCTGATTGCCGGCGAATGTGGTGTTGGAAACATTTAGAACGTCAAGATTGTAGATTCCACCTCCACTGTTGCTGGCTTTGTTGTCGGCAATTGTCGTGTTGGCGATGACTGTGGTGCCGCCAGGGAAATTGCTTGTCCCACCTTGGAAAATGCCGCCTCCCGAGATGGCGCTGGTGTTTCCATCGATGGTGGATTCTGTGATGGTGAGGGACAATGGGATGGGTTCGGTGCTTCCCGTAAAGACACCTCCTCCCCGACCAGTGGAGAAGTTATTGCTAATTGTAGATCGTTTGATACTGAGAGCCGATCCGGAGAGGCGATTTGAGATGCCGCCGCCCCCTGCTGTGGAGTTGTTGCTTGATATGGAACAATCGACTAGCGAGAGGCTGTTGGAATTTTCTATACCGCCACCGTACCGGACGGCTGTGGAATTCATTACGGTACAATTAATCAGGGTGGTGCACCCGGCATTGCGGATAGCGCCGCCGTCATCGAGATTGGAGCCAGCGGTGTTTCCGTCGGTGATCAAGAGAGAGTGAGCGGCGAAGTCGGCGTTAGATCTTACTTGGAATGCGCGGGTCGTGCTTCCGCCGGAGACTTTGACGGGAGCGGAAAGATTGGATGCGTCGACGAAAATTGATTTGTCATCGAAGCTTATCTGTGAAGTGAGCGTTGTGGAGGTGGCTGGGAACACTGTTGAATCAAATAAAATCCGAGTGCCTCGAATCGTTGTGTCGATCGTGGCTTGCCGCAGAGTGCCGGTGCCGGCGCTTGCGCTAGAAGTAACCATAAGCATTGGCCCGGCTTCCACGGCACCGATATCGACAATTGCGCCCGGGCTGCTATCGCCGTCGATGGTACGTGAGAAGCCGGTTCCTCTGGCATCGTATGGAAAAACTGAAGATGTGTCACCCAACGCAGGATCGATGGCGGGGGAGTCAGCGAGAGGGTGAAAGGTGTGAGTCTTGCCGCCAAAGCACATCAAGGGAGACAGCAAGATGGGGCCGTTGCTCGCGGTCGTCAGGTATTGGGTCCCCTCGCTACCGAGTCCTGACGCACCCGTAGGGTTGCCAATAAAGTTTACACCGGAGACGGTGTGAATGGCGCCGGAGATATCGGGGTGACTTGGGGCTTGGTTCTCTGCGACTATAGTGTTTCCAACGAATGCTGTAGACAGTCCGGTGTTCAGATCTATTCCACCGGCGCGAGAGTCCGCTGAATTACCAAGAATTGTGCTCGAGGCAATGGTGAGCTGGGCACCGGAACTTATGATGGCACCTCCAACGCTTTGGGCGTGGTTTTTTGTGAAAGTGGTGTTGATTACATTGACTGGTCCGGCGTGTCCAATAGCGCCGCCGCGATTAGAGGTATTTTGGACGAATGTACACCTCCTGAACGTAGCTGTTGCACCGACTGCTACCTCGATGGCGCCGCCTTGTGCATTGGCGCTATTGTTACGGAATGTGCAATCGATGGCTTTGAGGTGAAGCCCTTGGTTTAGAATGGCACCACCGTTTCCGGACGAATATCCGTCTGCGATAGTGAGCATGTGGAGGGTGACGGTGTTTCCTGTAGTGACTTCGAAAATGCGAGAGTTGCGATTTCCTGAGATCGTGATGCCGTCTTCGAGAGTTGAGGTGTCGATGGTGACGTCTTTGTCAATCGTGATGGGTCCGGACGTAAGAGTGATAGTTTGTCCATTAAGATTTGGATGGAAGAAAATTGATGCTCCTGACGGAGCGTCAGCAACAAGGTCACGGAGCGCACGAAATCCAGTGTCAGAGTTAATAGTGACGATAGGGGTGAACACATCGCGAGGGCGAAGGATGCGAATGGCCAAGTTTGGGGTGATGGTACCGAGGGTATTCGATGCATAGAGGAGTCCGTCTGATGCGGTATGGTCTTGCAGGCCCGTGGTCGATGACGAACCGGTTTGGGGAACGCTGAGGTATTGGTAGAAGATATCTCCGCTGTTGAAGAGTAAGGCCTGAAAGCTAAATGCGGTTGTCGTATCTGGGCCGCTCGCGAAGCGTGCGTTGTTCCACTGAAATATGCTTACCCCGCCCAAGGAGTGGGGGTGTGGACTCTCCGGAAAGTATTGATAGAACACTCCACTGCTTTCCGCCGGATCGAAGACTAGGTCATCGTGGAGGGGATACATGCGACCGCCGCCGCCTTCGCTTGGGATGACGGGCAGGGACGAATCGTTGGTTGCGTCTTCTCCACCCTCGGTTGGAAGGGTGGAAATGTACCCGTTGGAGCTGGGGACTAGTTGTGTATGTGCTTGATTGTAGAAAGGAAAGGGAGCTCCGAGCGAAACGGGAGCGCCTATACCGCCGTCGCTAGGATCTGAAAGAGAGGAGCGGTCGTCACCGAACAGGATGACGGGAGTGCCGGTCGATGAGATATCGACAAACAAAAAGTCGACGATGGGCAGGGCAGTTTCGTTGGAGTCTGTAGCAGTGTGGCCGAAGGTGTCGGGGCCGGCGGTGCGGGCCCGGGTGGATAGGGGGAGAGTGAGGGACGCGAGGAGGGTGGAGGCGAAGGGGAGAAGGAGGTGGTGGTGCCAGGGTTTGGTCATGGTTGGGTGAAGAGGGGGAACGGGTCGGGAATCGAGGGGGGTGTGTGGTGGGGACACTATTCGGTATGCAGGGGGGGATT
>JBCCIR010000279.1:0-3880 GCA_039028175.1 Verrucomicrobiota bacterium | reverse complement strand
TGTAATACCCCAATCCCTCCCACTGCTTCAATACCGCCGCCTCCTCCGCCCCCGCCAAAGCCTCCACGGTCGGAAACACCTCCAGCCACCGCTCATAATACCGCTTCGGCCCCAAAACCGTCGCAATCTGCGTCTGCTGCAACATCACCTCCGACACCAAAATCGCATACGCATCCTCCGTCCGCCGCCAAGGATAATCCCGCCCCTCCGCCAAAAACCACTCCACCAACCGCTTCCCAAATGCTCCCACTTCCCCTTTCATTACTAATTCCTAATTCCTAATTCTTAATTGGTGGGCCTAAACCCCGCCAGCCCTTAAAATAAACTCGCACCATTTCACCGCCGCACCCACGCCCTCCCACCCCATGCCAACCACCTCCCACACCGCCCCCCTCACCCCCGACCAAGCCGAGGCCCTCCGCACCCTCCTCGACCAACTCGGCTTTGAGTTCAAAGAAAAACCCTACACGCTCTTCGCCGCTTCCAAGGACAAACTCTCGATCGCCGTCTACGAAAAAGGCCCCAAGGTCCTCATCCAGGGCAAAGCCACCGAAGACTTCATCATCAATCACCTCGAACCCGAAATCCTCGGCGAAGCCAAACTCGGATACGAAGAGGTCCACCACCCCGATTGGTTCTCCCCTCACTTCGGCATCGACGAATCCGGTAAAGGCGACTTCTTCGGCCCCCTCGTCACCGCCGGCGTCTACACCGACGAAGCCATCACCCGAACCCTCATGGACCTCGGCGTCACCGATTCCAAACGCATCACCTCCGATAAACGCATCACCGATCTCGCCGAACAAATCGAAGGCATCCCCGGTATCGCCGTCGACGTAGTCCAAATTAACCCCCTCAAATACAACGACCTCTACGAATCCTTCCTCAACCTCAACAAGCTCCTCGCCTGGGCCCACGCCCGCTGCATCGCCAACCTCGCCGCCAAAAAACCAAACTGCCCACGCACCCTCTCCGACCAGTTCGGCAACCCACGCCTCATCGAACACGCCCTCTCCAAACACGACATCCCCCCCCTTGAACTCCAACAACGCACCAAGGCCGAATCCGATCCCGCCGTCGCCGCCGCGTCCATCATCGCCCGCCACCGCTTCATCACCGCCCTCAAAACCCTCGCCCAAGAAGCCGGCCTCGAGAGCCCCCTCCCACGCGGCGCAGGCCCTAAAACCCAGGAATTTATGCGCGATCTTGCCCATTCCCACGGGAAAAATGCCCTCCGACCCCTCGCCAAGATGCATTTTAAGTTTACAGAAACTGTCCTTTAACGTAACATCTCCACGGTCTCGGGAGGACCGTCAAGCCCCACACCCTGACGGGATTAGCGACGCGTCCCACACCCAATCTTCCTCTGGATTGGAGCGTCAAGCACGGAAATTGCTGTGGCTAGTAATTGCAGCAGTTTTGAAAAATAATTGGGCAGTTCCGATCACTCGGGACGTCTATCAAATACCAACACTCGCAGACATCTAACTCGTATCCCCCCCTATTGAATACTATGGCAAAGACCATCACCAAACGCGATCTCGTCGTAAAAATCAGCAACGACACCGGCATGACCCAACAACAGGTCTTCAACGTCGTGCAGGACTTCCTCGATACCGTCACCGGACACCTCTCCGATGGCGATGAAGTCGTCCTCCGCAACTTCGGCGCCTTCCAGGTCCGGAAGACCAAAGCCAAAGTCGGCCGCAATCCCAACCAGCCCGGCACCGACGTCATCATCCCTCCAAGAGCCGTCGTCAAATTCAAGCCCGGTAAAGAAATGAAGGAAAAAGTCGCCAGCGTGCTTCCCGCTTTGGCTGACGACTGATTCTCCTCCCGCCGCCAGGTTGCGGCCCCGTTGCCTAACTCCAAGCCTCGCTCTTTCCCACCGCCGACGCGATCTCTTCCACGTCGGCAACGGTGAGCGCCCAACGCTTGTCCGCCCGCGACTCCGCCAAGGCCGCGTCGTCGTCACCCTCCAGCGTGCCCACACGCCGCACTTTCCCCGCCTTCCACACCCGGCACGCCGACGGGTAAGGCCCCACCTTGCGCGGATCCGTCCACGTGTGAATCCCCAACACCCGCGCATTCACCGCCGCCGCCACATGCATCGGCCCGCTGTCCACGGTCACCACCACCGACGCCCGGCGCGCCAGCCAAATCAATTCCTCCAGACTCGTCCCGTTCACCAAGTTCACCACCCCCTCCGGCAGCTCCCACCCCGATACCACCGCCTCCTCCACGCGCCCCACCACCACGACCCGCCCCGGCCCCACTTCCTCACAAAACCGCCGCACCTGATCCCCCGGCATCGACTTGCCATCCCCGCGCGAGACCGGATGAAACAACACATAACCCTCCGGCAAATCTCCCGACCCCGGCGGCTCAATCCCCTCCGGCAAGGGAAACTCCAAGGCCTCACGCCCCGCCGGCACCCGCACCCCGCCCGCCGCCACCAAGGCCAGATACCGGTCCACCGCATGCCTCACCCCGCCCGGTAATGGCACCACCTCATCATAACAAAAGCGCGATCCTTCCCGCCCGTCCCCCAAGCCCGCCAATTCCCCCGCCCGGCTCGCCCGCCCCATCCAGACACTCCGAAACAAGCCCTGGAAATCCAACGCCACATCCGGCCGCAAATCCCGTAACCCGCGCATCCACCCCCACATCCCGAAAAACCCGCTCACCCCAAGAAACCGCTCCCGCGGAAACTCCACCACTCCGTCCACCAAGTCCCCGCCGCGCAAAAGCGACGCCCAACGCTCATCCACCACCCACCCGATCTTCAACTCCGGATACTGCTGCCGCAACAAAGCCACCGCCGGCAAGGTATGCACCACGTCACCCAGGGAACCCGGCTTCACCACCAGAACAGATTCTATCGACGAAAAATCCACCGCTGCTACTCACCCCTGCTTCAAACTCTGTCGCTGTCTCTCGCTTACTTGCCCAACGCCAACCGCGTCGCCAGCATCTCCGGCAACCCCGCATCCACGATCTTCTTCTGCGCCGTCGCCAAATCATACTCCAGGCGCCGAATCGACACCCGCTCATCCTCGACATCATACGTCGCATACGACGCCCGCCAATCCCCGTCCCGAGGCTGCCCCACACTCCCAATGTTGATGAAATACTTGTTCCCCGCATGAATCCGCACCCGGTCCGCCGGCTCCTCATGCACACTGCTCGCCTTCACAAACACCCTCGGCGTATGCGTGTGCCCATAAAAACACAAGCTCGTGAACTGATAACTGAAACTCGCCATCGCATCGAACTTGTTCGTCACGTAATGCCAGCCCCCCGGCGAATCCAAGGTCGCATGCACGACCGTGAAATTCTGCACCTGCCGCAACAACCGCAAATCCTTCAGCCACTCCTTCTCCCCCTCATCCAATGTGTTCCGCGTCCACTCCAAGGCCGCCTTCGCCAAAGGATTCAATCCCTCCAAGGGACTGTCCTGCCACGCCTCCTCGTCGTGATTGCCCTTCACCACCGGGCAATCCATCTCCTTCACGATCGCCAGGCACTCCTTCGGGTTCGCCCCATAGCCCACCACATCCCCAATACACGCATAATGCGTGCACCCCTGCTTCTCCGCATCTTCCAGCACTGTCTCCAATGCCTCCAAGTTCGCGTGAATGTCGCCAAACAACGCAAACTTCATATTACACTATGGTCCCTTCGCAGTTTCATATCCCGCTCCCCCCAAAATAACCGATTACCGGCCAAGAACGACAAGCCTTATCACACCATTCCCCCAAAAACCACCCCCAATCCGCCTCCCCTCCACCCAATCACCCCCCCCCCCATGTCATCCTGCGTGCCCTTCGTAGCTCGAAGAGCGAAGAACGGCTTGGCGACGCCAAGACGGCAGGGCATG
>JBCCIR010000278.1:0-3892 GCA_039028175.1 Verrucomicrobiota bacterium | reverse complement strand
TGGTTTTTCGCTGGTACGCTGTCTCGCTTTTGCGCAGGGGTGCGCGCGCGCGGCGCGCGCTATTGTTGAATTTCGAGTAAGTAGTGTTTGGGGAGGCGGGGGTATTCGATGCTGGATGTGCTGGTGGTCGGGGCTTGTGGGAGTGGGGGACGATTCTGGCACCCCTTCAGGGCGCACGGATTCTCTAGACGGAGTAACCGGTGGTTTTACCACCGGTTACTTTCTTTGGCCCCTCCGGGGCCGGATGTGGTGGGGAACGTCGTGGAAGCGGCAGCGCGGGAGCGCTGCCCTCCTTGAGGCGGGGGGGTGGCAGGCGGGGCCTGCCACAGCGGGTAGACTCTTGCCTTACGATGAGGGTGGAAATGGGGGGCCGGTGGATCGGATTAAGATTAAGAGAAAGATTAAGAGTAAGAAGAGGGGCGGCGGCGGTGGCGGGGGAGGAGGGTGAGGGTGAAGGCGAGGAGGAGGAGGAGGGCGCGGGAGGGTTCGGGGACGAGGAGGATGCGACCGGGGACTTCAGGCAGGGGGCCGCCGCCGAAGAAGCCGCGGACGAAGGGGATATCGGAGAAAGAATTGCCGTCCGAGAGCGTGCCGGAGAGGAAACCGGTGAGGGGATTGACCTCGGTGGGATGGGAGACGGGGACGCCGTCGATTTCGAACATCAGGCCGACGAGCGTGATGACCGCGCCGTTGTCCGAGGCGAAGCCGGAATCGAAGACGCCCTGGGTGCCGAGGATGCCGCCGGTGATCGTGATTTCGCCGCCGAGGACTTCGATGTCTTGGCCGATTTCGCCGCCGGTGATGAGGGCGGAGGTGTTGGGGCCGATGAGTTCGAGGTCGTCGACGATGCGACCGCCGTGCATGGTGACGAAGCTTCGATTGAAGGCGGTGACGTTGTCGCCGATGACGCCGCCGTTGATGGTGAGGGAGGAACGGTTCGCGAGTTCGGTGTCGCTGCCCGAGGCCTGACCGCTGTTGACGATGACCCGGGCGTCATCGAAGAGGTTGAGGTCTTCTGCGACGGTGCCGCCGGAGAAGGTGACGACAGAGTTATCCTGAGCGAAGAAGTCGTCCTGGGCGATGCCGCCGCTCATATTGATGCGGGAGTTGTCGAAGGAGACGACGTCTTCCTGAATGGTTCCGCCGGTGATGTTGATGATGCTGTTTTCGACGGCCCAGAGGGAGTCGTCGAAGCCGTCGCCGATGATGAAGGCGGGATCTTCGACGGTGAGGGTGGTGGGATTGTTGGGGGGATTGGGGTCGTCGGCGACGATGACGAGATCGTTGACGGTGGTATTGGTGACGTTTGTATCGAGACCGTTGTCGATGACCACCTGGGCGTGGAGGGAGGGCGACGTGGCGGCGATGATCGTGAGGGTGGCGGCAAAGAAGAGTGTGACGAGGCGGGAACGGAAGAGCATTGGCTGGTGTTGGTGGTTAGGACTAGGACGTGCGCGGGATGTGAGAGACAGAACCTAGGGAGCGAGGCGGTCCTTTCAAGGAAAATGGGGGCAGGGAAAGGGCGGGATGGGGGGACGGGGTTGGGGGTGAGGGAGTTGTTGGGGGTTTTTGCGGGGAATGTTTTTTTGGGTGGTTATGAATGAAGTTAGTATAGTAGCACAGGTACGCAGTTGCGCAGTTTCGCAGGGGGGGCGCGCTGGCGCGCGAATGGTGAATGTTGAAGTAGGAGGGGGGAGAGGCGGGCGGCGGAGCGGGAGGGGGCGGCAGCGCGGGAGCGCTGCCCTCCTTGAGGCCGAGGGGGCGGGGCCTGCCGCGGCGGGTAGACTCTTGCCCTACAATGAGGGTGGAAATGGGGGACTGGTGGAGGGGATTATGATTAAGAGAAAGATTAAGATTAAGAAGGGAGGGAGGGGTTAGGGGGCGGGGGCTTCGGGGTGGGCGGTGAGGAGGAGGAAGGACATGACGTGGAGGGGGGTGAAGTAGTCTTCGTATGGGGGGAAGGCGTCGACGCCGTGGGGGAAGGCGTTGATGTGGCAGCGGGCGCAGCTCCAGCCGGGTTGGGTGTAAGACTCGAGGGTGGAGTTTACGAGGTCGGTGGTTTCGGAGTATTGCGGGCCGGGGATGCCGGGGCCGAGGTTCTTGTTGGGGATACCGGGGCCGAGGTTGGGGTTGTTGGGGGTGACGTAGGGATTGTTTTCGGTGCCGCTGAGGCCCTGGGTGCCGATGAGTTGGTAATAACGCCAGACGGAATTGCCGAGTTGGGATTGGTATTGGCGATTGATTTCCTGGACGGCTTTGGGAATGGGAGTGGAACGCGAGACGTTGATTTCGCGTCGTTGGTCGACGGGCGGGATGGGGTCGTTTTTGGCGAGGAACGCGGGCGGGATGATGCCGGGCTGACCGGTGAGGCCATTGACTTCGTATCCGTTCGGGTAGGGAGGCGAGGAATGGTTTTGATAGTGTCGGTTCCAAGCGGCGACGAAGTAGTGGAGGAATCGTTTCAGGTAGGGGAAGCGTTTGAACCAGTGGTAGGGGAAGGGTGGTTTCGGACCGGGGTTGAGGGCGGGGGTGGCGGGGAGGGGGAGAGGATCGCCGGGGCGTTTGAAGAGTTTGACGTTGTCGATGTGTTCGAAGGTGGAGGGCAGGTGACCGGTGGGGGTGACGCGATGGATGTGGAGACCGGTGAGGCCCATGAGGCGGTCTTCGTATTGTTGCGGGTTGGTGCTGGGGATGGGGAGGCGCATGAGGCGGCGGAAGTATCGTTGGGGGACATCGTTATCGGAGAGCACGCGCCAGGAGGCTTTTACTTCGACCATGCCTTGCTGGGCCCAGGGAGTTTGCGGGACGTAGGGCTCGGTGCCGTTGGGGACGGGTTGGAAGTAGGTGGTGTCGTTCGCGGGAGGGCGGGCCTGGTTGGCCCAGGCGAAGTCGATGTAGTTTTGGACGACCGTGGTTTGGATGTTCGCGTTGTAATATTGGAAGGTGCGGACGTAATCGAAGTAGGATTGGCCCATGGTGACTTCGTATCGCAGGTAGTTGCGATTTTTGTCGGAGACGGGTCCGGTGGGGACGTTGGCGTGGGTGTAGGGTTGGTTGATGCCGGGGGCGAAGAATTCGACGGGGCCGTAATTGGTGGGGATGAGATTGCGGAAGCCGGTATTGATATCGAGGAAGGAGGGCTGGCCCCAGATGACGGGGTAGTCGTTGGGATTCGAGGGCGGGTTGGGGATGAAGACGTCCGGGGGGACGAAGTAGGTTTCCCAGACGACGAAGGGTGACGCTTCGTTGGGGGCGTTGCCGAAGATGGGGATGGGTGGGGCGGTGGTATCGGGTTCGCCGCGGATGGCGCCGTTTTCGTATTGCCAATTGAGGGCGATGAAGGAGTCCCAGGCGAAGCGGTACATTTGGTCCTGGGTGGGGAGGACGGGCGGATCGGCGAGGGTGCGCCGGCCGGCATCGAAGGGCATGTAGTACGGGTTTGTTAGGAGTTGGGCGGGGAGCGGCGTCGCCAGGACAGTTATGATTAGGAATGACGTTAGGCTCAGGATTTTAATCGGCGTCATGGGATTTTCAGCGGGGAGCGGTTGGGGTTTTGATTGAGAGTATGCGGGAAATGGGGTGGGGCGAAGGGAAAAGTGGTTTTGGGTCGATCGGTCCTTCGGTCGGGGGGAGCTTCGCATGTTTGAGAGCGGTGGGGGGAACGGGCGGGGATTGGTATGCGATGGGTTTGTGGGCGGACGGCGGGCGAGCAGGGGCGCTCGCCCCTACCGGGTCTTGGGAGGGGGGGGTGATTTGTGATTTGTGAATTTGGGGAGGCACGCGAGGTGCTTGGCGGTGCGTTGTGCGCCCTCGGCGCCCCGCGGCACCGGCCTGCGCCCACGGGCTCACGCCCGAGGCTACGGTTTGCCGCCCTCCGGGCTCCGGAAGACGG
>JBCCIR010000277.1:0-3904 GCA_039028175.1 Verrucomicrobiota bacterium | reverse complement strand
GTCCGTGTCCCACGCCCCCAAAATGGTATACACCATCGATTCCCCCGTCGCCGCATCCTCCAAGGTCACCCGCGTCCCAATCCCCGCCTTGGAATCATCCGCATCCGCAAAATCCGTCCCCCGCGCCTGCCCCAAATCCCGCTCCATCTCACTCTTCCGCCGCATCAAAACCGCCTGCATCTGCTTCGCCGCCTTATACTCAAAGTTCTCCCGTAAATCCCCATACGATCGCGCCACCGCAATCTCCTTCGAGTTCTCCGGAATCTTCTTCTGAATCAAATCATCCAACTCGTCCTTCCGCCGCTCCAAGCTCTCCCAGGATACAATCAAGCCCGCCTGCTTCTGCTCCTGCTCGTCACTCACCAATGCCTGCGCCTCGGGATGCGTCTTGATCACCCGCGCCAATATCGAACGCCGATCCAATTCATCAAACACCGGCGACATCAATAAACGTCGCCCGAACGCCATGACATGACTGATGTCCATCGTCCGCACCAAGTCCGGCACCAGTTCCATGTCGTCCATCACAATGTCACGCAACCGGTTCGTGCCACGCACGTCCTCATCGTAATGATCCCGCTCGAGCGAATGCATGATCGCCCCCACCAACTCGTCGTCAAACGCCTCCGCGCCCGCACGCTTCCGCTCACGACACAACCAGGCCAAAACATCCGAAGACAACGCACGGTCCCGCACGCCCTTCTTTAAATACGCCGTCAAGGCCTCTCCCTTCCCCTGCTCCGCCAAAAATTTCGTGATCTCGCCAATACTCTTCGATCCCGCTTTGCCCAATAATCCGATCACTTTGTCCGTCCACTCCTCCCCATACGCCTCCGGAAACGCACTCAATAGCAAGCGCTGACGACTCACGGAAAACTTGCTCAAAATCTCACCCAGCCCCCCTTCCTGCTTGATCACAATGTCCGCCAAGGTCAACCCACCCGCCTCGTTCCCCAAACCCGGCACCGCCTTGACCAACTCGTCCCGGCCCGCCACCAAATCCACGACATCCGCCGGACTCACCCGTAACGCCGTCGCCCCCGCCTCGTTCACTTCCACCACCACCGGTTTCAATTGCTCCGCCGCATTCTCAAACGCTCCCAAATCCTTGATGATCGCCGACAACGCTTTCCCCTTCTCTTTTAAGTTCGCCGCCGACTGAAAATCGTCGATCAACGCGTCCGAAGGACTCAAATCCGAAGCACGGATCGTTAAGGGCTCGTTGCGCTTCGAAGGCACCACAAAAGCACGGTCCTGCTTTAATTTACGCTTCGCACTCTCCCACCACTTCTTATACGCCCCGTCCTCAACAATGCTCCCCTTCACCTCGTCCTCAAGCTGATCCAAATACATCTCCCCACCAAAACTCTCCAACACAATCCGCACCAAACCCACCGCATCCGTGTCCGCCATCGCCTTCAGCTCGTCCAAGGCCGAAAACCGGCGCGCCAATAAATGCGTCTCGTCCACCGGACTCACCGACTTCGCCGCAAACTCCAGCTTCATCTCGTGCCCCGGCCGGCCCTCAAAATCAATCTCCACCCGGTCCCCCAGCAAATCCCAGTCCTTGATGCGCCCACCCCCCCAACTCTTGTGCTTGCAATAGACGCCCGGCTCCAACGCCGATAACGCCTCGCCCGCCGCGCTCGTCAGACGGCCACTCGCTACTAATTTCTCCAGTTCAGGGTGCATGGCAGGTGTGAACATAGTGGGAGCCTCCCTCCCGCCAAGTAAAATTTAGGGGTTGCCAACACTTCTCCCTTCCTGAATAATCGGCTATTCCCATGAAGAAATGTATCCTCATCGCCCTCATCGCCGGTTTTGCCGGCCTCGCATACGCCGATATTCAGGCCCCTCCCGGCGCCCGTCTTGAACCGGGCCGGAAGTTGAGCCGCGCCTTCGCCAATATCGTCTACGGGGTCACGGAAATCCCCAATACCTGGAATCGCGAAATGACCTTCGGCAATGCCCAGGGCGCGTTCGCCCAAGCCGTCGTCCGTGGCACCTTCCGCGGCGTCTGCCGCCTCGGCTACGGCGCCTACGAACTCGTCACCTTCCCCTTCCCCACCTACAAAGGCAGCTACCGCCCGCCATACAATAACCTCGAATACGATCCCAATCACGGGTTCTCCGAGTTCCCTCCGCCGGTCGGCTTCCAATCCGCCAGCCCCTACAGCCGCCTCACCCCGTCCGGCTGGTAATCGCCAAGCTAAGTTTTCATACAGTCCCTTAAAGAATCCCCAGACCCCCAAAAATAGAAAAACCCGTCGTGGCACTCGCCAGGACGGGTTTTTCTTTGAAATCGTTTGAGGTAAAAAAGAAAGAGGACCTCAGAGCATCAGGTTCAAGGCCCGGGACCGCTTGATCTCACGCGTGATCTTCCGGTGCAGCTTCGCGCTCACCCCCGTCGTGCGCCGCGGATAGATCTTCCCCGTCTCCGAAACAAACTTCGAAAGATACTCCGGATTCTTGTAATCAATGTTCTCCACCACAATATCCAAACGTCGCCGCGGCATCTTGCGGTTCGTCCGGCGGAAATTGGCCGCCCGTTCTTTCGTCTTCGGTTCCATGACTCGTGTGATCTAGCCTCGTTTCGTGGGAAAATCCAATAAAAATCCTGCCCCCCCTAGCGCAACTCGCGATGAAGCGTCCGCCGCTTCAAGTGCGGGTTGAACTTCACCTTCTCCAAACGCCCCGGCGTCCGCAAACTCTTCTTGTTCCGCGTCGTCACATAACGCGACGGCGGCTTGCCCTCTTCCTTGGCCTCCGTGCACTCCAAAATAATAACGTCTCGTGCCATGTCTCTTCTCCCGTTTCGGGCCGCTACTCTAGCCTACTTTTTCTCTTCTTCAAGCGCTTCCCCCACCTCCACTTCCTTGCCATCAGAGTCGTTCAGCCCAAAGAGGGAACGCACCGAATGACGCTGATACCCATTGTGCCGCTCACGCTCCAATTGCGCCTGACACTCAACGGTAAACCGCGCAAACGGAATCGCCTCCAACCGCGCCTTCGCAATCTTGTTGCCGGAAATTTCACAAATCCCATAGGTGCCCTCCTCAACCCGCTTCAAGGCCTCCTCAATCTCATACAACGCATCCTGCTCCTGCGATAACAAATTCAACGCAAAATCACGGTCGTAAGCGTCGCTTCCCGCATCCGCCTGGTGCATCCCAAACGCCGATGCCTCACTGCCCTCCGCCCGAGAACGCAAATTGTCCTGCGCCACTCCCGCCATCGAATCCACCAACGCATCACGCAATTCCAACAACCGCTGGTGCTGACGCTTCTCAAATGCCGATAACTTCACCGGCTTGCGACGCTTCGGCACGACCGGCTTGTCTTCTTCCGCAGCCGCCGCCTTCTTCTTCGCCGCAGGAGCCGCCGCCTTCTTCGCCGGAGCTTTCTTCTTCGCCGCGGCCTTCTTCTTCGCAACGGGCGCCTTCTTCTTCGCAGCCGCCTTCTTCTTGGCGGGCGCTTTCTTCTTCGCCGGAGCCTTCTTCTTGGCCGCTGTCTTCTTCTTGGCGGGCGCCGTCTTCTTCGCCGGCGCTTTCTTCTTCACTGCCTTCTTCTTCGTCGTCGCTTTCTTTTTGACCATGTCCTTAGGGTTGATACTTCGGTAAGATCTAGTGGATTTTCCAGCCCCGTCCTCCCCGAATGACCCGGAAAGTAAGCCTTCCCAGGCCGGGAATTCCTATAACGCCAAGCGCTGGAGCCGAAAAAGTGGCGACTATTTACGTCCATTTCCGAACCTCTGCAAGGCCAAATCGCACGCCGCCCCATATTTCGATACCCCACGCCCCACCCCCCGATTTTTACCCGTTTTGGGAGGGGGTTGGGGGTGCTTTGCAGGCCCGGGGGGGTGGCTTGTTTGTTCCCGGGTCGGGGGGGGGGGGGGGGGGGGGGG
>JBCCIR010000276.1:0-3917 GCA_039028175.1 Verrucomicrobiota bacterium | reverse complement strand
GGGGGGGGGGGGGGGGCCCCTCGGGGGGGGGTGTGATGAGTGTGACGAGGGGAATGGTGAGGGCAAGGGGGAAATTTTTGTTTGGTGGGGGTTGAGTGGGGTTGGATTTGGTGATGGGGTTGGGGGTGTTGGCGTTGGCGGCGGTGTTGTTGTTGCCGGTGTGGCAGCGGTGGGTGTTGCGGGAGAAGGCGGAGGTGTTGCGGGAGGATTTGGTGGCGATCGAGCGGGCGGTGGCGGAGGCGGCGTTGCGCGGGGAAGTTGAGGGGGGGGTGGCGTTGTCGTTTGAGGAATATCGGAAGTATTTGGGGGACGAGGACCGGGTGAAGGGAGTGGGGCGGGATCCTTTTGGGGAGTCATACGGGGAGCAGTATGTGGACGAGGTTCCGGTCGTGCCGATGGGGGCGTATGAGCGATTGCGGGTGGTGGTGCCGGATCTATTTTGGGCGCCGTATGGGGTGCCGAAGGGTGGGAAGAAGGGAACGGAATGATGAACTTTGGGAAAGCGGAGGCGGGGGAGCGCGCCCGCGGGGGCGCGAATAGTGAATGTTGAATGGTGAATTTTGAGGCAGGGGAAGCGGGAGAAGGCGGGGGGAGGGGCGTTCAGCCTTCAGACTTCCGGTCGAGGGAGACGGTGACGGGGATGGATTTTGAGGTGGGGGTGTTGGAGACGGCGGCGACGGAGTCGACGGGGACCAAGGGGTTTAGTTCCGGGAAGTATCCGGCGACGGCGCGGGGGGGCAGTTCGTAGGGGACGGCGAGGAAGTCGTGGACTTTCCGGACGCGTCCGCCGGATTCGTTGCGGATGGAGATGGGTGCGAGCGGGGGAATGTCGCGTTCCTTCATATCTTCGGGATTCATGAAGAGGATGCGTCTTTCGTTGCCGATGCCGCGGTATCGATCGTTGAGTCCGTAGACGGTAGTATTGAACTGGTCATGGCTACGCAGGGTCATGAGCATGAGTTCTTTGTCTTTGACTTGGGCGGAGCTGAGGGGATTGGCACTAAAGACCGCTTTACCCGAGCCGGTGTGGAACCGGCGTTCTTTGGCGGGGTTGGCGAGGTAGAAGCCGCCGGGCTCGCGAACGCGGGTGTTAAAGTTTTCGAATTCGGGGATGGTTTTTTCGATAAGGTCGCGAACGTGGTCGTATTTTTTGGCGACGGCCTGGAAATTGATGGTGGCGCGATCACCGAGAGTGGCGTCGGCGAGACGGGCGGCGATTTCGATTTCGCTGAGAAGGTTGTGTGAGACCGGTTCGAGCGTGCCCTGGCTTTGATGGACCACGCCCATGGAATTCTCCACGGTGGAGAACTGGAGTTGGCCGTCGTCGTCGACGTCTTGTTCGCTACGGCCGAGGCAGGGGAGGATGAGGCCGGTGGAACCGGTGACCAGATGGCTGCGATTGAGTTTTGTTGAGACCTGGACGGTGAGAGAGCAGTTGCGGAGCGCTTGGGCGGTGAACTCGGTTTCGGGTGAAGCTTGGAGGAAATTGCCGCCCATGGCGAAGAACACGGAGGCCTTGCGCTGGTGCATGGCGAGGATGGAATTTACCACGTCGTATCCGTGGGAACGGGGCGAAGTGAAATTGAATACGCGGTCGATGGCATCGTGGAAGGCGGGCGGCATTTGCTCGAAGATGCCCATGGTGCGATCGCCCTGGACATTGCTGTGGCCGCGCACGGGGCAGAGTCCTGCGGAGGGTCGTCCGATGGCGCCGAGGAGGAGATGGAGATTCACGACATCGCGGATGGTGGCGACCGCATTGTGGTGTTGCGTGAGTCCCATGGCCCAGCAGGTGATGAGTTTTTTGTCGCCGCGCACGATGAGCTCGGCGGTCTCGCGAATGGCGGCTTCCGTCAGGCCGGAATGTTCTTCGATGTTTTGCCAGGAGACCTTCTCAATGTGTTCGGCGAAGCGTTCGAAGCCGGAGCAGTGGGCGTTGATGAACTCGTGATCGAGGATCGTGGCGGGGTGAGCGTTTTCGAGATCGATGATGGCACGGCAGAGTCCTTGGAAGAGGGCTTGATCTCCGTTGACGCGGACGCGGAGGTGGGTTGAAGCGAGGGGAGTGGCGACGCCCATCATGCCGGAAATTTCCTGTGGGTGAGCGAAGCCGACGAGGCCGGCTTCTTTCATGGGGTTTACGGCGACGATCTCGGCTCCGTTTCGGACCGCGGCCTGGAGGGCAGTGAGCATGCGGGGGTGATTAGTGCCGGGGTTCTGGCCGACGATGAGGAGGGTCTCCGCGGATTCGATGTCTTTGAGTGTGACCGTGCCTTTGCCGATACCGATCGTTTCATTGAGTGCGGCCCCGCTGGATTCGTGGCACATGTTTGAGCAATCGGGGAGGTTGTTGGTGCCGAACATTCGTACGAAGAGTCCGTAGAGGAATGCGCTTTCGTTTACAGTGCGACCGGACGTGTAGAAGATGGCTTGGTCGGGATGCGGGAGGGCGTTCAGTTCGTCGGCGACGAGTTTGAAGGCGCTTTCCCAGTCGATGGGTTCGTAATGGGAGGCGCCGGGCCGGAGGATCATGGGGTCGGTGAGGCGGCCTTGTTGTTCCATCCAGTAGTCGGATTGCCGGGAGATCTCGGCGACGGAGTATTTTTTGAAGAACGCGGCGTCGACGCGTTTGCGCGTGGTTTCCGATGCCATGGCTTTTGCGCCGTTTTCGCAGAATTCGGTCGCCGCGCGATGGTCATCGGGATCGGGCCAGGCGCAGGAGGGGCAATCGAAGCCGCCGACCTGATTGAGTTTTGCCATACCGGCGTTACCGCGGGTGAATCCGGCGAGGCCGTAGACGTGGCGAAGGGAGGACGTGACTGCTTTGAGTCCGGCGGCGTGTGACTTTGGCTTGCCGAGCTTGATGCCGGTGTGTTCAGCGGGCGGTTGTGCCTGGGTGGGTTCTGTTTTATCGGAATTCGTTTTCATGCCCGGTCCTGCCTTTGGGGCAAGAGGGAGGGGGTTGGAGTTTTTTTGGAGCGGGTTAAGATTCGTTCAGGACTGCCACTTGTCCCAGAGTTTTTCAAAGGCTTCGAGGGTGGGACCGTGGGGGTCATCGCCTTCGCGGCCGACGTAGAGGGAGAAGACGCGGGCGCCTTCTTTGTCGTAGAAGGCGGCCTGCCAGGTATCGCTGCCGCGGAAGGGTTTTTGGATGAGGTAGATCGCGCCGAGGTTATCGGGTTTGAGATGGCCGCCCCAGGCGTTTGCTTCGGCATCGATGTTGTAGTATCCGCGGCCGAAGTCGCCGGTGCCGAGTGGCCCGGGCACTTCGAAGACACTGCCGGAGGCGATGACGATGAGGAGGGGTTTTTCCCAGGTGGCGAGATCGGCCCAGACCGCTTCGAAGTTTTCGGGTTCGATGCGGAGGCTCATGTCATCGGGGAGGGCTTCGACGACCGCGGCTTCGGAGACATTGTGTTCTTCGGCGATGACGCGTGGGAGGGTGCCGGGGTCTTCTTTGATGGCGTTGGCGACGGCGCTTCTTTGGTCGGACGTGAGCGGGAAGGTGACGGGGTTGGATGCGGAGGTGTCGGTATCGTCATCGGCCGCGGCGGAAGAGATGGCGGGGATGAGCGGGATGGAGGCCGCGGCGAGGAGGGCGATGGCGAGGGTGGCGGCGAGGTAGATGGTTCGGGAGGTATCGGCGTGTGTTTTCATGATTGGGAGAAGGATCGGGAATTTGGGGCCGGGTGCTAGCGGGAAGTTGTTATTTATTTCCGTTGTCCCGTTGTTCCGTTGTTTGGTTGGGGGGATGGAAGAAGAAGAGAACGGGACTATGAGTGAGGAATGATGACGTAAGGGAACGACATGGACAAAGAACACGTGGAAGGGGTGGGAGGAGCGTTGTGCGCCCGCGGCGGGGGCGCGCCCCCGTTCCTGTGGCGACGGGGCGGCGATTTGGGCGGATAGTCATGGGG
>JBCCIR010000275.1:0-4029 GCA_039028175.1 Verrucomicrobiota bacterium | reverse complement strand
CTCATCCTCATCCTCATCCAAAATCTCCGCCAATCTCTCATCGACGAGACGCGTCTTCGTCTTTTCCATCTCCTTTAGATCCGCTTCCAACTCGGACACTTCCTCTTTCAGCGCCGCCAACTCGGCTCGTCCGCTCCGAATCTCCAATTCGACCTGTTCGAAAAGTTTCATTCGAAGATTCTTTTCGATCGGTGTCGTATCGCCGCCTTCGGCTTTCGTCGAATGCCAACGATAGATTTGTTCGTCAACCCGCAGTTCCATTCGGACTTCCAGCAAGTAGAGCTCGGCCATTTCCGGCCCTTCTTCCTCAAGCACTTCCTCGTAAATCTCAAGTCGTTCCCCAGCCTCCTCTAAAACCCGGAGATAGTCCTCCGCTGGCTCCTTCTCCCGAATGTATTCGAAGAGAGGGATGGCCTCGGGAATCTTTTCCTTACAAAACGCAATGATCTCGTTGGTCGTTGGCATTCGATCCTCCTCTTCATCTGCTCTTAAGATCGAGAGAAAAGATAGGGCAAGGAATGCCACCAGCAGGGCCTTGCATGGGAATATTGGTTTCATTACGATTTCCGGATAAAAGTTCTCGTTTCGGTTGAACGCAGATCGCTGCGGACACGTTTCGCTCGATCATGCGCGGAGGAAACCCGGGAACCGAATCCGGTGGCGACCTCTTTTGTCCTGCTGGACTTTGGAGCAAAGAGAAATTGCGAAAGCCTCGCATCCCTCTTCTGGCCTTGATCACCGGCCCCATGGCCTTCTACTTCGCTGGCTTCATTCCTGTTGTCGACCAACGACTCAGGAGGGGAAGCCTCTCTGCCCGGCCAGAAAACAATCACACTACTAATCATGACCGAAGCGGCGACGGCCATAGCGCCCAATTTCGCCATCGGAAACGGGATAATCGTTCTGCCTCGCTCATTTTCCGACCTACCCTCCTGCTTGAATTCCTCCAGAGCTTTGGCGGCCACGGAATACCGGGGTGCTACCAGCGGCGATTGACAGAGGGAGAAGGACTCGAGATCTTGAAGGTAGCGCCTGGCGGCGGCATCCTCGCTCAGGCGTTTCTCGACTGACGAGATGCGTTCCAGGTCCAGTTCGCCACTCCAGTAGAGCAGCAACTCCTCTTCAACCGGATCTTTTTGATCTGAATTCATGTTAGTTGTGGTTGCAAAATTGCCTTCAGCTTTTTTCGTGCGTTGTGCATACGCGCCAGGACGGTTCCAAGGGGTGCATTGACGACATTGGCAATTTCCCGAAAGGGCAAGTCGCTCTGGAGCCGCATGACGACCACTTGCCGCTCTTTCTCGGGCAACTGATCAATCGCTCGATGAAGCGCTGCGGCTCGCTCCGCTCTTTCAATGATGTCGGGTTCAGTCGAGGCTTCCATCGCGTCATCGTCGGTCTTCAATGAAGTCTTGCCAGCCTTGGATTCACGCTTGCGTCTGCGGATCACGTTCAGTCCCTCGTTGTGAGCTATTCGAAACAGCCAGCTCTTAAAGTAGTTTCTCTCTTGATAGCGCGGCAGGGCCCGCAGGGCCTTGGCGAAGGACTCCTGCAGGGCATCCTCGGTGTCCTCTCTGTGTCGCAGCATTTGCCATAAGTAGTTGTAAAGCGCCCGCTCGTAGCGCCGCAAGAGCTCGGCCGCGGCGTTCATATCACCGGCCCGACAAAAGCGTTCAATAAGAGCGGAATCTTCCACGGTCACAGGGCACTAACGTGCGGGAGCGGAACTTTATTGCCGCCGGATGGATTTTTTTTCGAATTCTTTTTTCCATCTTTCAGCAATAAGAGCCGGATTTCTCCGTTAGTGATGGCAAAACCTTCCCTCCAATGCCAATGCCACGATTCAGCATTTCCCTTTTTTTGATCCTCGTCAACCTCAACACTGGCCTGGCCGCCCCACCAACCTTCGGCCTCGACTTGAACGGCGATGGCCTCAGCGATCCGTGGCAGGTGCTGTTTGGAGAAGCCATTTCTCATTCCCAGGCCGATCCCGACGGCGATGGTGCGAACAATGCCGAGGAAGCAATCGCCGGAACCGATCCATTCGATGCTTCAAGCAGACTGGCTATTGAGTCGTTTCAGATGAACGAAGCAAGGACTGAGCTCGCGCTCTCCTGGGCCGCGGTTCCGGGCAAACGCTACCAAATTGAGACCAGCACCGATCTGCGTTCCTGGACGCCTGTCGGGACGCCCGTCGATGACGCAGCGGACGCCATCATCGAATTCGGGGAGCCGATGCCCAATCGCATTTTCTGCCAGCTGACCGTAGCAGACCGCGATGCGGATCTCGACGGTCTCAACGCCTACGAGGAAGCGCTACTGGGCTTCTCCGACACCAACCGCCACAGCAGCGGCACGTCCGCGGGTAACGACTTCGTCGCCGCGCTCAATCTCTTCGGTACCACGGGCTCCTTCAATCTTCAGGGCCGAACCGTCAACGGCAGACCACCTTCACTCGCGGAGTCATCCCGGTTCCTCCAGCAGGCCACCATGGGTTCTACCTACTCGACCATTCAAGGGGTCCCCTCCAGCGGCATCTCCACATGGCTCGAACGACAGTTTGCCATCCCGGCCACCTCCCACGTCGCCACGAACAACCGCCTCAGCTACCCGCTGGTCGACGAAGACATCGACGAGGAATTCACCCTGTCCTTCTACATTTGGACGTGGTGGGACGCGGCGATGAACGGACCCGATACACTCCGCCAACGGGTCGCCTTCGCCCTCTCCGAAATCTTCGTCATCGGCCAGACCACCGACGAGCTCGAAGACTTCTACTGGGGCGTCGCCACCTACTACGACATTCTCGTGAACAATGCCTTCGGCAATTACCGCGACCTGCTCTTCCAGATCACTACCAATCCGGCGATGGGGCACTACCTCTCACACGTCAAAAACCGGCCCACCGACCCCACCAACAACATTTTTCCCGATGAGAACTACGCTCGGGAAATCATGCAGCTGTTCTCAATCGGCCTTTTCGAGCCGAACCCCGACGGCTCGCGCAAGAAAGATGTCCAGGGCAACGACATACCCACCTACGACAACACCGATATCACGAACTTCGCCAGGGTCTTCACCGGCCTGACCTACAACCCGCAGAATCCGAATAACGGCACGCCCTACTTCGGAGATGAAGACCTGGAGACGATTCGCAATACCGAGGAATACCTGGCCGCGCCCGCCGAGTGGATGGGCATCGCGATGCTGGGCTACGAGCCGATGCACGAGACCGGACCCAAACCCTTGCTCAACGGCCAGACGACGAACGGCACGCTCCAGCAAGACCTCGACGCCGCCATCGACAACCTGTTCAACCACCCCAACGTCGGCCCCTTCCTCGGCCGCCTGCTAATCCAACGCCTGGTTACCTCCAACCCCTCGCCCGCCTACATCTCACGCGTGGCCGCCGCCTTCGACGACAACGGATCGGGCGTGCGCGGCGACATGAAAGCCGTAATCCGGGCGATCCTGCTCGACCCCGAGGCACGCAACCGCTCGATGATCGACCGGCCCCACTTCGGCAAGCTCCGCGAGCCGGTGCTACGCCACACCCACATCGCCCGCGCGTTCAACTACCGATCGTCGACGGGCAACTTCGTGGTCGACCACTACGACGCGCGCGAGGCATACGCCCAGCAGCCGATGCTCGCCCCCTCGGTGTTCAACTTCTACCTCCCCGACCACCAGCCGCTGGGCGCGATCAAGGACGCCGGCCTCGTCGCCCCCGAGTTCCAGATCACCACCGCCACGACGACCATCAAGACGCTCAACTTCTACTCTCAAGCGCTACCCTTCGACTTCCTCCTCCCGCTCGACGACGAAGCCCAGCCCGGCGCCGAGACGCTGAACGACTTCGACGCAGAGGAGGACCTGCTCATCGCCGGAGATGTCAGCGGCCTCGTCGATCGCCTCGACATCTTGCTCACCCGAGGCCAGATGAGCCCCAGCACACGCACCGCCCTGACGACCGCCGTCAGCGGCGCCCTCGCCAACGGGGCCGACCCCTTCGACGTCGCACGCTTCGCG
>JBCCIR010000274.1:0-4168 GCA_039028175.1 Verrucomicrobiota bacterium | reverse complement strand
TTCTTGGCAGGCGCTTTCTTCCGAACGGTCTTTTTCCGGGCGGCGGCGGTTTTTTTGGATTGGGCGGTGGATTTTTTCTTGGAGGCCATCGGAGCGATACGCGGTCGAGTCCGGCGGGGATGCCGGGGCGGACACGGAGGTTTTTACGGATTTAATTAACTTTTACTCCGGTCTCGTCGGCCCATGCGAACCATTTTTCAGTGAGTTCTTCCACGAGTTCGGGGTGTTGGGCGCTGAGATCGTTGGCTTCGGTGCGATCGGCGGCCATATCGTAGAGCTCCCATTTCTTTTCGTGCTTGTCCCAGGCGAGTTTCCAGTCGCCTTTACGGACGGCGCGGTTGCCGGACCAGTGCCAGAAGAGGTGGTCGTGGGGATCGCGGGTGGTGCCTTCAAAAATGGGGAATAGGGAGCGGCCTTCGAGGGGGATGGTGGGTTCGCCGAATTCGGGGTGGGAATCGGGGTAATCGGCTCCGGCGACGTCGAGGAAGGTGGGGAGGAGGTCGATGATATGGCCGACCTGGTTGGTGCGGTCATTGGGTTCGATGACGGCGGGCCAGCGGACGACGAAGGGCGTGGCGATGCCGCCTTCGTGGGCGTATTGTTTGTATCGGCGGAAGGGGGTGTTTGACGCGGAGGCCCAGCCGGGTCCGACGTGGGTGTAGAATTCCTTGGGGCCGGGGATTTGTGCGGGGTCGTTTCCACCGGGGGTTTCGGCGCAGCCGCCGTTATCGGCGAGGAAGATGACGATGGTGTTTCGTGCGATTTTCAGTTCGTCGAGGGCATCGAGAATGCGGCCGATGTTTTGGTCCATGGAGTCGATCATTGCGGCATATGTTTCCATGCGGAGTTGTTGCCATTCGGGGTCGATCGATTCTTCTTCTTCCCAGGGTTTGGCTCGGTCGTCGAGGTCGATGACTTTCCAATCGGGGTTGATGAGGGCCATATCGATTTGTTTTTGGAGTCGATCCTGGCGTAGTTGGTCCCAGCCTTGGGCGTATTTGCCTTTGTATTTGGCGATGTCTTCGGGTTTGGCGTGGAGGGGGTAGTGGGGGGCGGTGTAGGGCAAATACAGAAAGAACGGGTGGGAAGTCTCGGCGGCGGATGAGTCTTCGGTGCGATTTGAGGAGTGGTAGGTGTGGTCTTTGATGAAGTCGATGGCGTGGGTGGTGAAGGCGTCGGTGGTGTAGTAATCGTCGGGGAAGTCGTCGAACTCGAAGGATTCGAGGTTATGACCGTAGGGCCGGACGCGGCCGCCTTTGAATTTGGGATCGGGAATTTTGGGATTGAAGAAATTGCAGCAGCCGTCCCAGAGGCCGTAGGCGTCGTCGAAGCCGCGGTTGTAGGGGAGGTAGGGGGCGGCTTGGCCGTTGTGCCATTTGCCGGACATGGCGGTGGCGTATCCGGCGTGGCGGAGGGCTTCGCCGAGGGTGAGCATATTTTTCTGGAGGAGTTCGTGTTGGCCTTTCCCGCCGTTGCGGGGGTAGAGGCCGGTGAGGAGGGAGGCGCGGGTGGTGGTGCACTTGGCGTTGTTGTAGAACTGGGTGAAGAGGAGGCCTTCGTCAGCGAGGCGATCGATATTGGGGGTTTCGATTTCTCCTCCGTAGCAGCCGAGGTCGGACCAGCCCATGTCGTCTGCCATGATGAGGATGATATTGGGGGACTGGGCTCTTCCATCGAGGGGTGGTTGCGCCGCGTTTGCGGCGGGGACGAGGGGGAGGCACGAGAGCAGGAGGGTGAGGAGGAAAGGAATTGGTTTCATGAGCTTAGGTGTGGAGTATGAGGTGGATTTGTGGGGGTTATGAAGACTTCTTTGGTTGCGAGGCGTGGTATGGGGAGGAATTGGCACGAACGCGGCTGTTTAATGGGGCCGTAGCTATGATGAACAAGGTATACTATAAAACGGGGCTTTTGGCCGGATTTAGGCGGATTCGATTCATGGGGATCGGATTGCTGGCATTGGCGGGAATGATGCCCGGGGTATTGACCGGGGGGGAGATGATTGAGGCCTCGTGGTCGAAGGCGCCGGTGGGGAAAGAGCCGATCGCGGAGATTCCGGATGCGGAGCCCTGGATCAAGCCGACGGCGGACGTGCGGTTTCGGTATGAGTATGGGGACCAGGAGGGGAGGCGGCCTTCGAATGCGTTGACGGCGCGTGGGCGGTTTGGGTTGCTTACGAAGAAGGTCAGTGGGTTCCAATTGTTTGCCGAGTATGAGGGGACGCTCACGCCTGAGCGGGAGTGGTATCGGGGAGCATCGGTTAATGGTCCGGCGGATCGGACCGTGATTGCGGACCCGCCGAGTCATGAGTTGAACCAGTTGTGGCTGAGTTTTGACGGGATTGAGGGGATCAATTCGAAGGTGGGGCGCCAGGGGATCAACATCGACAACCAGCGGTATATCGGGACGGTGGCGTGGCGGCAGAACATGCAGACCTTTGATGCGGCGGGATTGACTTTGTCGCCGTTTGAGGATTTCGAGATTTACTATGCGTTTATCAACCGGGTGGAGCGGATATTTGGGTCCGGGGACATCAGGAATCCGGCGCAGACAGATTTCACGGGGAACTCGCACGTGGTGCATTTGGCGTATGGGGGGCTGCCGTTTGGGACCTTGAAGGTGTTTGCCTATTTCCTGGATTTGCACAACCGGGCGGGGGACGCGAACAGCAACAACAGTTTTGGGGCGAGCTTAACGGGGCCGTTGTTCCTGGAGGACTTGAGTTATTACCTGGAGTATGGGTATCAGACGAACGCGTTTGACAGTCCTTTGGATTATAGTGCGAACTATTTTCATGCGGTGTTGACGCAGGGGGGTATTTTGGACGCGTTTACGGGGACGGTGGGGTATGAGTACTTGGGGTCGGACAATGGTGTAGGGTATAAGTTTCCTTTGGCGACCCTGCACAAGTTCAACGGGTTTGCGGATGTGTTTTTGAGCACGCCGCCGGACGGGTTGCAGGATGTGTATGTGACGTTGGGGACGAAGAAGTTACCGTGGGGAATTGGGTTGACCGGTTTCTATCATTTCTTCTTCAACGACAGCGGCGACAAGCTGGGGGGTGAGATTGATGTGGTTTTGACGAAGGATTTGCCGTATGGGCTGAAGTTTTTGGCGAAGTATGCGAATTTCAAGTCGGATGATCCGCGGTTCCGGGACATTCAGCGGGCGACGGCGCAGGTCGAGTGGAAATACTAGGCAGGCTGAGCCTGCACCCAGAAGGCTGAGCCTGCACCCAGATTTTGCGCGTTCGTTGGTGCGCGGAGGCGGGGTGAGAGGGAGGATTGGCAGGGTTTGGGTGGAGCGA
Organism: Verrucomicrobiota bacterium; assembly: GCA_039028175.1. GTDB lineage: Bacteria > Verrucomicrobiota > Verrucomicrobiia > Verrucomicrobiales > DEV007 > JBCDBW01. Next base: position 864 of record JBCCIR010000274.1, on the reverse strand, counting down.
GACTTTTTGAGTGGAAGGTTATCCAGCGAGGGATTGTATTGATTTGCTTGAGGTGAGTGATTTTTCCCGCAGGAGGGTGGTGTCGCAGACGGTGCGGCAGATGCCGACGAAGACGTCTTGAGGGAGGTTGGAGGCGCGTGAGTCGTCGAGGTAGATGCCCCAGGTGCGTTGCATGGAGGCGTCTCCGGTATGTTTTACGACGAGCGAGCCCAGTTCTATTTCGTCGAGGGCGATCCATGGGGCGACGATGCCGATTCCCATGCCGATCTTGGCCATTTCCTTGATGGCGGCCATGGAGGCGAGTTCCATGGAGGCCTTGAGGGAGACGTTGTGATGTTGGAAGAATGATTCGGTGAGGCGATAGGTTTCGCTATCGCGCTGGTAGAAGATCAATTGGTGGTCGGCGAGTTCGGCGGGGGCGATGCGTTTTTTTCGGGCGAGCGGGTGCATGGGGGACATGAGGTATGCGAGGCGATCGGTGAAGAGTTGGTGGAAACCGAATCGGTTACCGGGGCTATTGGGGAGGGCGAGGGTGACGGCGAGGTCGATTTCGCTTTCGTTGAGGAGGTCGATGAGGTTTTGGGCGTCTCCGGAGGTGACGGAGATTTCGTAATCGGGGAAACTTTCTTTCAATTCCCGGAGGACGTGGGGGAGGATGTGTTGGCAGATGGCGACGGAGGCGCCGATGCGGAGTCTGCCGTGGCCTGGTTGGTTGAAGTTTACGAGATTTTGGTGGGCTTCCTGCATTTGAGCGAGGATGGTTTTGGCGTGGGAGCGGAGGATTTCTCCGGATGGTGTGAGGACGATTTTTTTCCCGAGGCGGTCGACGAGCTGGCAACCGAGGTTGGTTTCGAGGGCCTTGAT
>JBCCIR010000273.1:0-4178 GCA_039028175.1 Verrucomicrobiota bacterium | reverse complement strand
GGGGGCGCCGGGGCCCGGGCGCCCCCCCGGGCGCCGCGGGGGTCGCCCCGGGGGGCCCCGGGGGGGGCGCAGGGGCCGGGGGCGGGGGAGGTGGTGAAGCGATTTGTTTCGGAGCCGGTCGAGGTGGGGAGTTTTTCTCCGGTGGCGGTGTCGTGTTATTGGCGGTCGACGGGGGCGGTGCGGGGGAGTTTTACGTGTGAGAGTGAAGAAGTACGTTCCGGGAAGACAACGCCGTTGTGGTTTCCGGCGACGGCGGATGGAGAATGGGCGCGGGTGACGTTTTTTGTGCGGACCTGTGCGGGGGCGACGTCGGCGACGGTGCGGGTGGGTGTGCCTGAGGGGATTGAGGCGGAGATGGCGGATTTTGAGGTGGAGGCGGTGTCTGAAGAAGCGTTTGGCGTGGCTTGGGCGGAGTGGCGCGGGCGCTATCCGGTGCGGGAATGGGGGGCGCGGCCGGGGGACGGGGCGAACCTGGCGTTGTTCGTGGAGAAGTTGAGGAACGAGGAGGGATCAGAGGAGCCCTTGTTGGTGTATGGGATTGGATCGAGCTATACGAATATGTTGGGAAACGGGGAGCGATTGGTGCAGTGGGTGCGGGAGCATTTTCCCAATGCACCGCCGGTGGTTTACAAGAAGCATGTGGGATCGGCGGTGAACTATGATTTTACGCGCGGGTGGATGCGGCAGTTGGTATTGGGTGAGCGGCCGGACCTGGTGATTTTGTATTCGGGCGGGGAGGCGGAGGATTTGGAGACGTTGCTGGCGGATTTTCGGGCGCATTCGACGGCGGATGTGATCGTGGCGAGTTTGCATTTACGGGAGCGGGATGTGGAGATCACCGAGGAGACGGTGAACGCGCCGGAGTGGGATGCGGTGCGCGAGGTGGCTTTGAAGTATGGGTGTGAGTGGGTGGACAATCGGCGGGAGTGGGCGGCGTATTTGGAGGAGCAGGGAAAGCCGATCGAGTGGTTGCTTAAGGATGCGGTCCATCAGACGGATCACGGGGCCTTGGTGATCAATGAGAACATTGTCCGTCATGTGCGAGAGAATGATGAGCCGGGGTATGAGACGGCGGAGCGGGAGCGGTTTTTGTCGATGGACGGGACGGGAGGTAGGGAAGGCGAGGGGATTGAGAAGGGGGATGCCGGGGAGATTCGAGTGCGGTTTCGCGGGAACCGGTTGGATGTGGTGGGGCGGAGCCGGCAGGGGGGCGGGGTGGTGACGGTGGAAGTGGATGGGGTGTCGGGAGAGGAAGTGGACGCGTTTTTGACGACTTTGATTGTGCCGGGGGCGGAGAATCATCGGCCGGAGCGGGGGTCGACGGCGGATCGGGCGCCGCATTTGGTGGGGGTGGGCGAGGACGTGGTGCCTCAGGAGTGGACGATACGGATGACGAGTGATGGGGGTGATTATGAGTTGGAGGGATCGGAGACGGGGTTGGATGGGGAGGGGAACAATGGGGAGGATTTTGTGAGTGAGTCGGGGCAGGTCGAGATTCCGACGGCGTTGTGGCGTCGGCGGTTGGAGGCGGACGGGACGCATAGTAATCGGACGGGGGATACGTTTACGTGGGAGGTTTATCGGTCGGCGGTGGGTGAGGTGTCGTTTGAGGGGGATGAGGGAGGAGTGGTTGAAGCGGTGGTGGTGGAGAATTTGGAGAAGGGGTGGCATGAGGTGGTGTTGCGGGTGGAGGGGGCGGTGGAGGTGTTGGGGGTTCGGGTGTTTGAGCCGGGGGGGTGGTGAGGGGTGTTGAGAGTTGCGCAGTATCGCAGTTACGCAGTTACGCAGTTACGCAGTATCGCAGTATCGCAGTATCGCGGTAACTCGGTTGATTGGTTGGGAGGCAGTGAGTGTGAGTATGAGTAGGATTATGAGTATGAGGGAGGCAGGGGAGGCAGAGGGGATGAGAGAGTGGTTTTCGAGCGCTAGAGAGGGATGGTCCTCGCTTCGCTGCGGAGGCTCGGCAGGGACGCCGAGCCGCACCTTCGATTTTTGGGCGAGCTTGAGGGATTGGGATGAGCGGAGATTGGGAGTTTGTTTGATGATTTAGACAAGACGGTTGATGGGTGACGCTATTGGGGTGGAAATGGACGAATTGGGACGAGACGAGCGGGAGATTGAGGGGGAGTTGAGAGGGCTTAAGCCGCCTGTATTGAATGAGTTACAGGAAGCGCGGGTGATGAGGGGGGTGGAGCGGGAGGAGCAGCGGGTGGCGATGCGGCGGGTGATATGGGGGCGGCTGGTGCCGATCGGAGCGGTGGCGGCGGTATTGATGGCGGGGGTTTTTGTGATGTTGCGTGGTGGGGCGGACGATGAGGTGGTTGAAGTGTCCGCGGCACAGGATGGAGACTTTTGGGGGCGATTGGAGCCGGTGGAGGCGCAGAATGTTTTGCGGGACACGAGTGAGGGGGAAATTGTGTTTGTGAGCGAGGGCTCGTTGATGCCGTATCGGGAAGTGTATTTGGATTATGAGGATGCGTATCGCTGGCGGGATCCGGTGACGGCGACGGAATTGACGGTGTATCAGCCGCGGCGGGAGGTGCGGTATGTGCCGGTGATGATTTATTGAAAGTTAAGTTACGCAGTTACGCAGGTACACAGTTGCGCAGGGGAAGGGAATTTTGGATTTGGATTGTTTTGCAAATTAGAGAGTTGGAAAAACTGAAACAGGAGATTGAGATGAAGAAGATGAGTAAATTATTGTTGGTCGTTGGATTGTTGGGAATTGGTTTTAGTCCGGTGGCTTCGGGGGATATTCGAGTTGAGGTGAAGAAGGGGAAGGAGGAGTCCCAGAAAGCCGCTCAGGGATTGGAACTGGAGGCGACGGGGAATGCCATCGTGGTGAAGCCGAGTGGTGGGGCGCGGAAGGGAACGGCCGAGACTGCTCCTTCCGGTGTGGGTTCGGCGCAGAAGCCCGGGAGCGGGCGAGGGGCGGGCCATTTGAAACCGATGCCGCAGGGTCCGCGGTCGGGTGCCCCGGGGATGGAGAAGCGGGTATTCATCGGGGTCGCGTTGGTGGAGGTGCCGCCGGCGGTGCGGGCGCACTTAGATGTGCCGGCGGGGGCGGGGATCATGGTGGAGCAGGCGTTGCCGAGCAGTCCTGCGGAGAAAGCAGGGATTCAGGCGCACGATATTATCGTGAAGTTGGACGATCAGATCATTGTGAACGGGCCGCAGTTGCAATCGTTGGTGCAAATGAAGAAGAAAGGGGATGCGGTGACTTTGGCGGTGATGCGGAAGGGCAAGGAAAGGCAAGTGGAAGTGGTATTGGGGGAGCAGGAGTTATTGAAGCCGATGGAAATTCGTGACCAACAGGTGCTCCCCAGTTGGCAAGGAGCGGTCCCTCAAGGCGGGACGATTTTGAGAGGGGGGCAATTTTGGCGAGATACGCCGGTGTCGCCTGCGCCTCCGGCGAACCCGGGTCCGGGTATGGAGGATCACCGACGGGCGATGAAGAATTTGGAGGAGCATCAGGCGCAATTGAGGAAGCAGAATGAGGAGGTGCGGCAGCGGTTGGAGAAAGCGATGGAAGAGCATCGTCGGCTGATTGGGCAGCGTGGGGCGTTGCGTGAGCGGCTGGGTTTGGATGACAGTGATGCGCCTGAGGACGAGGACGGGGAAGCGTCCGAAGCTGCGGGTGGGGGATTTCCGGTGCATGTGTATGCGGACAGCCACGCGGTGGTGATTGACGGGCCAAACGGGAAGATGGAGTTCAAGAGTTCGGGCGGGGACGGGACGTTGGTGATTGTGGGGCCGGATGGGGAAGTGGTGTTTGACGGGGAGTTGAAGGTGCCGGCGGAGATGGAGGATTTGCCGGCCAAGGCGGCGGCGATTTTGGAATTGATGGATGTGGAGCGGCTGCCGTTTTTGGGTGAGATGCCGGTGTTGGACGGTGGTGGGGAGGTCGAGGTTGAGGTTGACGTGGATGTTGAGGTGCAAGGGGAGTCGAAGGGAGATCGCAAGAAGGTTGAGGCGGAGGAAGTGAAGGAGCGGCCGTTGTCGAAGGATCAGCAGCGGCGGTTGGGGAACGGGGGTGCGGTGAATTAGTATATGGTATCTTAGTTACGCAGTTACGCAGTTACGCAGTTACGCAGTTACGCAATTACGCAGTTACGCAGTTAAGAGGTTACTCAGTTAGGAAGTGGCGCTGTTGGGCGGGGGTGTGGTGTCTGCGGGGG
>JBCCIR010000272.1:0-4190 GCA_039028175.1 Verrucomicrobiota bacterium | reverse complement strand
GGGCCCCGGGGGGGGCCCCCCGGGGGGGGGGGGGGGGGGGGGGGGGCCTGCGGGCATGGGGTCCACGGGGGGCCGGGCCCCGGGGCCCGCGCCCCGGCACCGGGAGGTGCGCGAGTTGAGCCGGGAGGAGGCGGTGGCGGGGGCGACGGTGAAATTGTCATTGGATGTGGAGGTGCAGCGGGCGATATGGAACATGATGGGTGGGGTGACGCGTGGTGCGGTGGTGTTATTGGATGGGAGCAGTGGGGATGTAATTGCGCTGATCTCGAAGCCGGGGGTGGAAATGGAGGAGGACGAGAGTTTGGGCAAGCGTGAGGTCAGGGGGGTAGCGCCGATATTGGAGGCGATTTCGTTGTTGAAGGAGAGCGGCGGGGACGAGGCCTTGGTGGATGGATTGGTGCAGCGGCTGGGGGAGGAGCGAGACGGGGCGGGATTTGGGGGGAACTGGGATGAGACGGGGGCCTTGTATGGGGTGAGCATGGGAGAAGGAGAGGCGGTTCAGGCGACGGCGGTGGAGCTGGCACGCTTGGGCGCGTCCTTGGTGAACGGCGGGCGAGTGGTGGAGATGCGGATCGGAGGGGTGAGCGGGGAAGGTGGTGGGAGCGAGGGCGGCGGGAAGTCGCTATCGATTCCGGAGGGAGCTTGGGAGAAGCTGGTGAGTGGGTTGAGCGACGATGAGGGGGTGTGGTTGGAGGGCGCGTTGGGGGCGAACGGTCTGGGGCGATGGGTGTTGTTTGGGGTGAAGAAGGGCGGAGTGGTTTACGGGGGAGGCTTGACGGATGTGGAGGGGACGAGTGCGAGTTTGAACGTGCTGGGGAGGCGGGTGGCGAAGGAGGTATTGGAGTAAGCTTCGCGACGGCGGTGATGGTGGCCGCTCAGGGATCGTCGCTTTGTTCGGTGGCGCCCATTTGTTCGATGAACTCTTCGTCGGGGATGAAGGCGGACTCGGTGTTCAGGTAGCCGACGAGGCGGCGATTGAGGGCATCGGGTTCGGGGGCGGCGATGATGATGGTGGTAGCGTCATCGAGGAGGAGGTCGTGACCGGGGTAGTAGAGATAAGGGACGGGTTCGAAGCCGTCCGGGTCGAGCCATTCGAGGAGGTGTTTTTCATTGCGGGGAACGTAGTCCGGGATCAGTTCTTCGAGGGCGGTGGGGTAGCGGCCCTGGTGGGTTTCGGCGTAGGTGTTCAGGGCGGCGAGGATTTTCGGGGCCTGGGTGGCGTTGTGGAATTGGACGGCCCGATCTTTGCCTTTAAAGGCGATGAGGGTTCCGACGGCGGCGATGGTGAGGAGGACCGCGAGGTAGCTGAAGCAGAGGCCAGTGGTGGCGAGGCCATTTCCGAGGAGGCGGCCGGAGGAGTTCTTGATGCGGGAGCGGGCGGTATGGCCGAGGAGGAGGGCGGGGATGAGGGAGACGAGGCCGATGGCAAAGGGCAGGAAGAAGAGCGAGACGAGGCCGAGGATGAGCGCGAGGACGGCGGCTTTGGAGACGCGGGCGTTTGGTGCGGCGGCTGATTTTGCGTTTGAGGAATCGGGTGCGGGGGCGACGGCGCGGGGGAGGGTTTTTTTGGAGCCGCTCTTTCGTGGGGCTTTCGGGAGGGCGGGTTTCTTTGGTTCGTCGTCGACGTAATCGTCTTCGTCGAAGGCGTCGGGATCTTTGAGTATTGGTTTTTCGAAGCTGACGACGTTTAGTTTGCCGGCGGTTTCTTCGGAAGGGGGTTTATTGATGGTGGGGATGTCTTCGGCGTTTTTCGGGAAGACGATGTTGGTATCGCAAGTGGGGCAGGGGACGGTGGTGCCGAGGAAGGAATCGTCACCGGAGACGCGTTGTCCGCATTCGGGGCAGGCAATTTTGTGGACGGTGGGTTTGGAACCGGAGTCTTTTTCTTTGGCAGTGAGGAGGTGGATGTGTTCCGAGGGTGGGGAGGCGAGAGGTTCCAGGGGGGGAGGGGCGTCTTTGAGAGGGGGTGGTTCGGCGGAAGCGGGCGGTGTGGGAGCGGCGGGGATGTCGTCGGCGTTTTCGGGGAAAACGATGTTGGTATCGCAGTTTGGGCAGGGGACGGTGGTGCCGAGGAAGGATTCGTCACCGGAGACGCGTTGTCCGCAATCGGGGCATGCGATTTTGATGGTCGGCATGGAAGGGGTATTTAACAGGAGGTGAGGGAGGGAAGGGAGGTTTTTTTGTCCGGGTCAGGAGAGGCAGGAGTGGGTGGCGTTGTTGAGGGCGAGGAGGGCTGACTGGAGTTGATCATCGGTGGTGCAGAGGGGGGGCATGAGGACGAGGGTGTTGAGGACGGGGCGTGTGAGGAGGCCGTGGTTGCGGGCTTCGAGGCAGATTTGGGCGCCGGTTTGGGGATGGTCGTGGGCGATATCGATTCCGGCGATGAAGCCGCATTGGCGGACGGCGGCGACATGGGGATTGTTGTCTTTCAGGTGGTCGAGGAGTTGGGTGAGGAGGGTGATTTTTGGTTGGAGTTGGGTGAGAGTTTTTTCGTCTTCGAATATTTGGATATTGGCGAGGGCGGCGGCGGCGGCGAGGGGATTGCCGCAGTAGGAGTGGCCGTAGAAGAATGTTTTTTGTGAGTCGCCGAGGAAGGCGTCGAAGATTTTCTGTGAGGTGAGGGTGGCGGCGAGGGGGAGGTAACCGCCGGTGAGGCCTTTGGCGAGGCAGAGGAAGTCGGGGACGACGTATTCGTGTTGGCAGGCAAACATTTTTCCGGTGCGGCCGAAGCCGGTCATGACCTCGTCGAGGATGAGGAGGATATCGTGGTGATCGCACCATTGGCGGAGGTGGGCGAGCATGCCGGGTGGCCAGGTTTGCATACCGGCGGCGCCTTGGATGAGGGGTTCGATGGCGAGGGCAGCGGTGTTTTGGAGTGTTTCGTCGGGCAGGTCGCGGAGTTGGTCCATGTTTTTTACGGAGGACACCGTGAGGCCGAGGTTTTCGATGGGGTTGCGGAAAGTGGCGATGGCGCCGAGGGAAGCGGCGCCGAGGGTATCGCCGTGGTATGCGTTGGTGAAGGTGATGAACTGGTTCCGATGGGGTTGGTCGGTTTGTTGGTGGAACTGGAGGGCCATACGGACGGCGCATTCGATGGCGGTGGAGCCGTTGTCGGAGAAGAAGACTTTGTTGAGGGCGGGAGTGGTATCGGCGAAGAAGGACGCGAGTTTGGCGGCGAGTTTAATGGCGGTGGGATTGGTGAGGCCGAGGGCGGAGGTGTGCGAGAGTCGGGCGAGTTGTTTTTTGAGGGCTTCGTTGATGGCGGGGTGGTTGTGGCCGTGAATGTTGGTCCAGATGGAGGAATTGCCGTCGAGGTATTCGTTGTTTTTTGTGTCGGTGAGGATGGCCCCTTGGCCGGACTTGATGATGAGGGGTTCGTGATCGGGGGCGCACCAGTCCTGCATCTGGGTGAAGGGGTGCCAGAAGTGGGATTTGTCGAGGTCGGTGAGGGAGGGAGAGGCCACGTTATTGAGAGTGTTCGAGGAGGGCGTCGATTTGTTCGATGTCTTTGTAGGGGACGCGGCGGCGTTTGTATTTGTTGTGGAGGATATCGCGAAGTTGTTCGAGGTCGGTGCGGGGGATGGGATCGAGTGGGGTCCAGTGTTCTTCGGATTTAAGGCGGGCTTGGAGGGTCCAGGTATCGCCGTGTTTTTTAGCGCGGACGAAGCGGAGTTCGCCTTCCTCGGTGCGATGTCGCCATTCGTGGGTGACCATGACTCAAGAATTGGGAATTAGGAATTAGGAATTAGGAATTAGGAATGGGGAATGGGGAATGGGGAGTGGACGAGAGGGACCTGATTGGAATATGAATGGGTTTGAAGAGCAATATGTTTGGGTGGATTCGGAATGATTTGGGGAAGATCGGGTTTTACCTGGTGGTGGTGATTGTGGTGGGGGCGGCGTTTGCGCCGGCTTTGTATTTTGTGGGGAAGTGGGCGGGGGCGACGGATTTATTCGGGGCGGGATCGTGGCTGGACGCGATTTTGGACAAGACGAATTTTCAGCGCTTTTTCAATCGGGCGATGTTGGTATCGGCGTTGGTCTGTATTTGGCCGTTGATTCGGGCCTTGCGGGAGGGTGGGAACTGGGAGGGGCTGGGATTGCGGCGGGACGAGTATCGGTGGGTGCATTTGGTGGGGGGATTTTTATTGGCGGGGGGCTTGTTGATGTTGATGGGGTTGGTGTTTTTG
>JBCCIR010000271.1:0-4293 GCA_039028175.1 Verrucomicrobiota bacterium | reverse complement strand
GTCCGTCACACCGACCAAGGCGATATCTACCTCGAAAATATCCCCATGTTCCAACAAGGCCACACGCCCTTCTGCGGCATCCACTCCCTCGCCATGGTCGGACACTACTGCGGCCTCCGCCTTAAGACCGCCGACCTCGCCGCCGGCGCCGAATTCCGCAACACCGGCAGCGCGCGCGGCAGCAACATGCTCAATCTCTACCACGCCGCCGCCGAAGAAATCGACATGAAGGTCTCCGTCTCCTCACGCTTCGACCTCCGCCGTGCCCAGCGCGCCCTCGAAGCCGGCCTCCCCGTCATCGTCTGGCGCCGCGTCTCCGAGGAACGCGAAAAAGCCCACCGAACCGATTCCGTCGCCGCACTTCCCCCACCCGATAACGCCCAAAAGAAAACCTGGCCCCCGCGCGACAAAAAGGGCTCCCCCTCCCACGCCTCCGTCATCACCGGCATCAACCCCGACCGCAACGAAATCATCTTCACCGAACCCTGGGGCGAACACGCCCGCGACCGCCGCATGCGCAGCGAAGAAATGGAAGCCACCACCTACGCCGCCTTCTACTTCAAGTGGTGACCCGATCACCCACGATGCGGTAGGGCGTGGCCTCCGGACGCGCCTGCCTTTTCCCCTTCATCTCTTCCGCATCTCTTTCCTCTCGCCTTCTCCCAATTTCTCAGGCAAGAAATACCCACACGTCCGCGCCAGCGGACCCAAATCTGAGCAATCTGCGCAATCTGTGGTTAAAAAACTAATTCCACTCGCCTTCGTTCTGGCCCTCTCATCCCTCACCAGCTGCTCTACCCTCTCCTACTACGGCCAAGCCGTCGACGGCCAGCTGGAGATCACCAAGAAACAACAGAAAAACACCCTCGTCCTCGCCAACCCCGATACGCCCGCCGAACTCAAACGCAAACTCTCCCTCATCGCCGAGATCACCGCCTTCGCCGAGACCCAACTCGACCTCCCCGCCGGCAAAAACTACACCTCCTACGCCGACCTTAATCGCCCTCACGTCGTCTGGACAGTATTCGCCGCCCCTCAGTTCTCACTCGAACCCAAAAAATGGTGGTATCCCTTCGTCGGCGAACTCAGCTACCGCGGATACTTCGCCGAAACAGACGCCCAAATCGAAGCCGACGCCCTTCGCGCAAAGGGATACGATGTCTTCATCGCAGAAGTCGATGCTTACTCAACACTCGGCTGGTTTAACGATCCCGTCCTCAATACCTTCGTTTACGATCCCAATACCGATCTCGCAGAACTCATCTTCCACGAACTCACCCACCGCAAAATCTACCTCTCCGGCGAAACCGACTTCAATGAAGCCCTCGCCACCGCCGTCGCCGAAGAAGGCGTCCGCCGCTGGCTCAAATCCAGAAACCAAACCGCCGAACTCGCCCGGTACGAACGCGACCTCAAACGTCGCCGCACGGTCTTCACTTTGATCGATGACACACGTACCAAACTCGAAATCCTTTACGCCCGCACCGATCTCACCGACTCCGATAAGCGAACCCAAAAACAAGCCCTCCTCGACACCCTCGCCAACCGCCACCGGGCCCTCCTCCAATCCTGGTCCGACGGCGAACCCCTCAACCGCGATCCCATCGCCGAGATCGAAGTCAACAACGCTTTCCTCAACGCCGTCGACACCTACCACCGCCTCGTTCCCCAATTCGAAGCCCTCTTCATCACCTACAACGAAGACTTCCCCACCTTCTTCAAAAACATCAAACGCCACCGCAAGTCGCTGGAGCATCTGAAGACTGAAAACTGATTACTGAATACTCCCCTCTCCGCCGATGCACGCTATACTACTCCCATGAAGCGCCTCCTCTACCTGCTTCCCTCCCTCCTCCTCATCACCTGCTCCCACGCCGAGGACGACGCCACGCCCGCCACTTCCGATCCCACCGCCGCCCACGACGCCGCGCGACAGACCATGGTCGAACGCCAACTCAAAGCCCCCGGCCGCGACATCAAGGACCCCCGCGTCCTCAAGGCCATGGCCGAAGTCCCCCGCCACGAATTCGTCCCCGACAACCTCCGCCACGAAGCCTACCGCGATTCCCCTCTCCCCATCGGTCACAAACAAACCATCTCCCAACCCTTCATCGTCGCCTTGATGACCGAAAAACTCGATCCCCAACCCGACGACAAAGTCCTCGAAATCGGCACCGGCTCCGGATACCAGGCCGCCGTCCTCGCGAAACTCGTCAAAGACGTCTACTCCATCGAAATCGTCGAGCCCCTCGCCAAACAAGCCGAACAAGTCCTAGACGACCTCAACTTCGACAACGTCCACGTCAAAGCCGGCGACGGCTACCAAGGCTGGCCCGAACACGCTCCCTTCGACGCCATCATCGTCACCTGCGCCCCCGATCACATTCCCCAACCTCTCATCGACCAACTCAAAGAAGGCGGTCGCATGATGATCCCTGTCGGACCCACTTCTTTCACCCAGGAACTCATCCTCCTCGAAAAACAAGACGGCAAGATCGTCCAAAAATCCGTCCTCCCCGTCCGCTTCGTCCCCATGACCGGCGAAAGCCAACAAAAGAACTAACCGCCCCCCTGCCTCCGCTTCCCCAACTCATCATTCCGTGTTCCCCGTTTTCTATTCCATTTTAACCAAGACGAGTTGTCCCCTCACACTCCGATGAACTTCCCCGCCACTTGGTCCACTTCCGTCCGCCTCGTCTCCGCCCTCACCACCATCCTTCTCCTCACCATCGCCTACTTCATCTACCCCACCTCCCCGCCCTGGGGCCACCTCGCCACCGGCCTCTGCCTCTTCATCCTCGTCGGCTCCCTCCTCTTCACCATCCGCGGATACCGCCTCGACCCCCAAACAAAGACCCTCCACATCAAGCGCCTCCTCTGGTCCACGAAAATCTCGCTCGAAGACCTCGAGTCCGCCACCCCCGACCCCAATGCCATGAAAGGCAGCATCCGCCTCTTCGGCAACGGCGGCCTCTACTCCTTCACCGGCCTCTTCCGCAACGACAAACTAGGCAACTACCGCGCCTTCGTCACCAACCCAAAACACAGTGTCGTCTTGAAGTTCGCATCCAGAAAACCCATCCTCGTTTCCCCCGCAGATCCTGAAGCTTTCTCAGATTCAGCTAAGCAGCACCCGAAATCGAAATGAACACCCGCACCCTCGGAAATACCAACTTCACCATCAGCGAAATCGGCCTCGGCTGCTGGCAATTCGGCGGCGACTTCGGCGACATCACCGAAGACACCGCCCTCAGCATCCTCGATACCGCTATCCAAAATGACGTCACCTTCATCGACACCGCCAACGTATACGGCGACGGCCGCAGCGAACGCATCATAGGCCAATTCCTCAAGGCCTGCTCCCAACCCCTCACCATCGTCACCAAAACCGGCCGCGAATCCCAAACCTACCCCGACAAATATTCCAAAGACAACCTCCTCCGCTCCATCGAAGGCTCCCGCGAACGCCTCGGCGTCGATTCCCTCGACCTCCTCCAACTCCACTGTGTCCCGCCCGAAGTCCTCAAAGCAGGCGCCATCTTCGACTGGCTCCGAGACTTCAAATCCCAGGGCCTCATCAAGAACTTCGGCGCCAGCGTCGAAACCGTCGACGAGGGCCTCCTCTGCATGGAACAAGAAGGCATGGCCACCCTCCAAATCATCTTCAACATCTTCCGCCAAAAACCCGTCACCGAACTCCTCCCCGTCGCCCAATCCAATAACGTCGGCATCATCGTCCGCCTCCCCCTCGCCAGCGGACTCCTTTCCGGAAAGTTCACCCACGACACGACCTTCGCTTCTAACGACCACCGCAACTTCAATCGCGACGGCCAAATGTTCAACGTCGGCGAAACCTTCGCCGGACTGCCCTTCGACACCGGCGTCGACATCGCCAACGAGATAAAAAACCTCCTCCCCGAAGGCATGACAATGATCGAACTCGCCCTCCGATGGATCCTCGATCACGAAGCCGTGTCCGTCATCATCCCCGGGGCCACCTCCCCCGACCAAGCCGCCGCCAACGCCGCCACCTCCGCCCTCCCTCCCCTCCCCCCGGATCTCCACAAAGCCCTCTCCGACTTGTATCAGAACCAAATCCACGACCAAATCCGCGGCCCCTACTAGGCGGTGTGGACAAATTGGCGGACCGGCCGGCGCGAGACCATTTTTTGGCTGGCTAGGCGCCGCGAGCGGCGTTGGTAGACACCAATAGAGCGAGCGGGAACAACGCCAGGCGAAAAAGGGGCCGCGCATCACCCCCCGCCGCCGCTAGCGGCGCTGTTTTCCAGAATT
>JBCCIR010000270.1:0-4435 GCA_039028175.1 Verrucomicrobiota bacterium | reverse complement strand
CTGGAGCGGATTCCGCTGCGGGTGATGTTGATGGAGGATATGCCGAAGCGTCCGCCGGGTCAGCCGGGGCAAGCGGGGACGAGCTAAGGGGAGGGCGCGGGGCTATTCGAAGTAGGTATCCTCGTCGGAATAGGGTGGAGCGCAGCAGCAGAGGAAGCGGAGGGTTTTGGTCGCGGTAATCTGGTGCCAGGCGCCCGGGGGGATGAGGATGGCGTCGCCGGAGCCGACTTCGCGGGAATCGCCGTCGATTTCCATGGTTCCGGTCCCGTCGAGGATGAAGTAGAATTCCTCGGCGAGCCGGTGGTAGTGGCGATCGGTGGCGGTGCCGGCGGGGACCGTGGCTTCGGCGAGGCTCTGATTGTCCACGGGGGCGTTGGAGCGATCGAGGATGCTGCGGATGGTGGAGCCATCTTTTGTGGTAAAAGGTTTCTGATCTTCCAGGTTGAGAATGTCCATGTGGTGTAGTTTATAGAGTGGAGTAGCGGAATGAAATCTCCAATGACACGGCAACGGGATCATTTATGAGTGTGAATCCGGGAACGGGAGAGCAGGGCGGCGGCAGGCGCGGGGGAGGAGCGGCGGGCCGGGTATTTTTGTTTGTAATCTTGCTCGCGTTGATGCTCGTGCCGTTGGTGGCCTATTTTTCCGGGGCGGGCGGGAAGATCAAGCGTGGGGTGATTGATGTCATCGAGGCGGCGAAGGAGCAGCCGGAACCGGTGAGGGAGGTCGTGGTGAAGGAAGTGGAGGTGGAGAAGATCGTGGAGGTTGAAGTGGAAGCGCCGCCGGCGCCGTTGCCGAGCCGCCATGTGGGGCGACGGGCGATCGATACGGCGGCGTTGTGGAACGGGCTACAGGTGCGTTCGGAGAGCAACTTGGAGGAGGGTGAGGGGGCGACCGCGCAGCGTGGGGATCCGACGGCGTATGAGATATTGGTGCAATTGCGTTTGCGGGCGCCGAAGGCGGCGGAGACCTTGGAGGAATTTGCGGCATTGAACGCGAATCTTCCTTCGATCCTGCCTGATTTCGGGCGGTTGCTATCGGCGGGGAAGGTATCGGGATTCTTTTATCAATTGTATGAGAACAAGGCGGACCGGGTGCAGACGTACTTGACGCGCTTGGACCGGATTTTGACCCGCGACAACTATTACGATTGTGAGTCGATCTATGAATTGGTGCATCCGGACACAGGGCAGAAGGCGCTTTTGATTCAGTCGGAGATGGATGTGGTGTCCGACGGGACGGACGGGGACCGGCGGCCGGAGTTGGATGAGTATGTGGCGAACTCGGCGAATTTTCAGCCCTGGACGAGTTATGGGTGGCCGAAGAAAACGAAGCAGCCCAATCCGTTGTTGGCGCGTTATGAGGAAAAGCTGCGCAAGGCCGAGGAAGAGTATGCGATCCCGGGTCTGAGTGCGGAGCGGAATCAGTCGTTGCGTGATCAGATTGCGACGGCGAAGCGTGAGATCGCGGATTTGAAGGGACGGAGTTTTTTAATCGCCGAGACGGATCCCTTTATCGTGGTGCCGTTGTATATGCTTCGGTATCGTGGGGTGGATCCGTTTGCGCCGAATATCGGGGATTACGCGGTGGTGATTCACGAGGACCGGGTGTATCCGGCGATCGTGGGCGATGCGGGGCCGACGTTTCAGACGGGGGAAGCTTCGTTGCGGATGGCGAAGGAGTTGAATGAGAAGGCGGGGGTATATAGCCGGCCGGTGAGTGATTTGACGGTGACGTATCTGGTATTTCCGGGGTCGGCGGAGGCGAGCAAAGGGCCGCCGGATTTGGATTTGTGGTATCAGCGGTGCGGGGAATTGCTTGAGGGCTTGGGTGGTTTGGGGGAAGGGGTGGTGATGCATCGGTGGGATGACCTGTTCAAGGCGGAGGGGACGACGGAGGGGACGACGGAAGGGACGACGGAGGTGACATCGCCGGAGGATGCGGCGGGTTCCGCGCCGGCCGGGGAGACGCCGGCACCGGCGAGCGAAGAGGCAGGCTGAGCGCCTGCCTCTCCGGATGAGATTTGGAATTGGAAGCTTCGTCGCGGGTCAGCGGAGTTTGACCTTCTCCGATTTGGCCCGTTCGCGGAGAATTTTGTTTCTCCAGGCGACGGCTTTTTTGAGCGCGGCGTCGTATCCGAGCTTGTCGACGGAGAATTTCCGATTCACGGCGTTGCCGAGTGATTCGCGCACGGTGACCGTGATGGCGGCGCGGGTTTTCTTTTTCCGACCGGTGCCAGTTTTGGTTTCGGTGTAGGAGATGCCGAGGTGGCCGGTGTTGGAGCGCGGGGTTCGTTTGACGAGCCACAGTGGTTTGGCGAGGGGTTGCATTTCCTTGACGAGGGAGTTGCGATATTTCTTTGCGGCGGCGAGGGCCTTGGATTTCCCGCCGAGCTGCCGATCGCTAAAGAGCTTGGTTCTGAGGACGCCACCGCGTCTCACATGGACCTGCCAGCCATGGGTTTTCGGAGAATCGATCCGTTTGATGTTTTGGACGGAGAGGGGATTGGTGACGGGTTTCTTGCGATTCCTGGGGGCGCGCCGTTTCCGTTTCACGGGCGTGGTTTTGCGTGGAGGAGCTTTCCGTTGGGCGGTTTTCCTTTTGGCGGGCGCCTTACGTTTTGCGGCGGTTTTTCGTTTTGTACTCTTTTTAGCGGGTGTTTTTTTTGTTTTTGGTGCCATTGTTCTTTTGTGTTTCCCACGTCACGCGACGCTGGTTCATTTTTGGGGGAGCGCGCGAGCGAGCGAGGAAGTTCAGGTTGGAGGTAAAATTTTCTCGAAGGGATGTGAGTCTTGCCGAGCGCACGGGGGGCCGCACAGGATGGGCGGGCACAAGGTGGGACAGCGCTTTGGTTACGCCGAGAATCTCGCCGCAGATGCGCAAAAGTATCGGCGGAAGCGCCAATGCCGGATTGCCGCAGCAATCCTCACGATTTCGTGGGGGTATCTTCATTTGACTCCCTTTGTGGGGAAGAGAGTTTCAACGGAAAGCTGAGAATGTAAGACGAGCAGTTTGTCTGCAACCAAAAAAGCGACAATCTTTGGCAGAGGAGTAATGGTCAGGTTTGGGACTCGTTGAGGGAGAGATTTATGAGAAGATCGACTGAGTGGATGATCTTTTCTCTCAGGTGAGCTGCTTGCGCCGAGATGGTTCGCTGCAAGTGCTCGTATTCCTGTTTGCCTTGAATGGTTTCGATGCAGATGGGAGGGAAGCCGAGTTCGCGGAGATCGTAGGGGCTGGCTCGCATATCGATTTCGCGTGCGTGGGCGGCGAGATCGAAGCTATCGACGATGAGTTCGCCGGGAATCCACGGGGTCAATTTGTAGGCCCATTTGTAGAGGTCCATGTTGGTGTGGATGCAGCCGGGCTGTTCGAGATCGAGGCGGGAGTCGAGGGAAGGGTGACAGGAATTGAGGGGGGTGGCGGCTTTAGTAAAGAAGCGGAAGGCGTCGAAGTGGGTGCAATTTAGGTTAGAGTCATCAACGACTTGAGCGATTTCGGACGGGGAGAGGCGGAGGGGAAAGGAGGAGTGGCGCCTGTCTTGGGAGCTGGCGTGATAGACCATGGCCCATTCGTGGAGTCCGAAGCAGCGAAAGCGAGGAGGTGCCTGATCGATGTTTTTCAGGAGTCGGTATATCCATCGAATTTGTTCGAGGCTTCGGGGAGTCAATTTGGCGGGATCAGCGAAGATGGTTTGGGATTTGGTGGAGTAATATCCGGAGCGGAGGTAGGCGCGGACTTGGGAATCTTGGGAGAACTCGAGAGCCAGGCCGACGCCGGGGTGCCAGGCTTCGAGTTGGGCGGGGCGGAAGGAGTAGTAGGTGAAGAGAAAATCGTGGACGGGGTGGCATTGACGGCGGCTGGCTCGATCGCGGAAGGCGGTGGTCCGATACTTTACATGGATATCCTAGTAATCTTGGACTTTCAGACAGTCTTTCGATTGTTTCCACAGGGTCCATGTCAGTGCCAGGTCCTAACTATGTATGTTTAACCCATTGAGTGCCGGCCGAAGGGTTTAAAAAAAGGCTTTTTCGAGCGACCGACAAGAAGGACGTGTTTCTACGTCGTCCCTATATACGGTGAGCAACGACTGTATATATACGTCCTTTAAACAAACAAGCTGACATTAAGAAAGCTGGCTGTTGAATTGAAAACCATGTGGTTGCTCAATTGACACTGAATATTTGGGTATGATTTCCTTCTTATACATAGACAAATTATTATTTTCGCCCCCCTTACCGGCTTTTTGCTGCTAAAGGGGGGAGGGGGTTTTTTCCAAGCTGGTAAGAAAGATTTTTTGTAAAAATTAGGTGAAAAACCATGAAATTAAAAGCCTTATATCATGGTTCTGAGCTTCTAAGATTGAGGGGGGAGGGGGAGAAAGCTTACCAGCCAAAAGCTGCTATAATAAGAGGGACGAAAATAATTTGTCGAT
>JBCCIR010000269.1:0-4505 GCA_039028175.1 Verrucomicrobiota bacterium | reverse complement strand
TATGGCTACCAAAAAAGCTTCGTCCAAAAAGTCGGCCTCACGGGCCAAATCCACCTCCGCTTCCCGGAGCAAAGCAAAATCCACACGAAGCAAAAGCGCCACCAAAGCGAAGGCGAAGAAGAAAACCGTCGCCAAAAAACCTGGGCGCCCAGCCAAGAAAAAAACGGCGGCTAAAAAGAAAACCACCGTCGCAAAAAAACGCGGCCGTCCGCCGAAGAAAAAGACCGCCGCCAAAAAAACGGCACCGAAGAAACGCGGTCGCCCGCCCAAGAAAGAACCCGCCGCTGCGGCGAACACTCCGAAAAAACGCCGCGGGCGCCCGCCAAAAGACGGCTCCACGAATGGTAGCTCCCCCGCCGCCGCCGGCATCGATGAAGCGCCAAAACGCAAACGCGGACGTCCCAGGAAAAATCCCGCCCAGGAATCTCTCGTCGAATCCACCGCAAAAGCCCTCGCCAACGCCACCAGCATCGACGCGCCGGAAATTCAGGAGAAAATCCGCGAACTCGTCAAACTCGCCAAAGAACAGGATTACCTCACCTTCGACGATATCAACGAGGCCCTCCCCGCAGGCGCCATCAAACCCGATATCATCGACGGTATCATGGAACGACTCCGCAGCATGGAGTTCGATATCATCGACGCCTCAAAGGTCGATCACTACAAAGACCCCGGCAAAGATAAGGAAGATAACGAGAAGCCCGATACCAAACTCGATATCCTCGATGACCCCGTTCGCATGTATCTCAAGCAAATGGGTCAGGTCCCGCTCCTGACTCGCGAACAGGAAGTCGAAATCTCCAAACGCATCGAAACCGCCGAACAAAACGTCCAGAAATACATCAACAGCTTCGGCTTTACCGCAGACGCCTATCTCGAACTCGCGGATAAACTCATCAACTCCCACGAACGCTTCGACCGCGTCATCCTCGATAAGAAAATCGAAAGCCGGGAACGCTATATGAAAGCGCTTCCCCGACTCTGCCAACAACTCACCCAAGTCCACGGCGAAGCCGCTAACTTCTACGAAAAACTCAACACGCCGAAACCGCGCGGAAAAGCCA
Source organism: Verrucomicrobiota bacterium (assembly GCA_039028175.1). Taxonomy (GTDB): domain Bacteria; phylum Verrucomicrobiota; class Verrucomicrobiia; order Verrucomicrobiales; family DEV007; genus JBCDBW01. The sequence goes on along the minus strand of JBCCIR010000269.1, from coordinate 3,441 downwards.
AACTCGAAGCCGGCCTCGAAAAATCCACCGCTTCGCTCAACCGCATCTTCGGCCGCTTCTACTTCAAACAAAAAGTCACCGAAGAATTCGTCACCGTCGCGGATAACCACTACTTCGAACTCTGCTCCCTGCGCCGTAGCCTCAAACGCAACCCGCGCAACAAAACCACCAAGGATAAACTCCAGGAATTCCGCCTCCGCGCCTGGCAAAACGAAGACGAATTCGACGCCAATCACCGCGAACTCCGCCACTGGATGCGCGAAGCCCTCAAAGCAAAGACCGAAATGGTCGAAGCCAACCTCCGCCTCGTCATCTCCATCGCGAAAAAATACACCAACCGCGGCCTCTCCTTCCTCGACCTCATCCAGGAAGGCAACATGGGCCTCATGAAGGCCGTCGAAAAATTCGAATACCGCCGCGGTTACAAATTCTCCACCTACGCCACCTGGTGGATCCGCCAAGCCATCACCCGCTCCATCGCAGACCAGGCCCGCACCATCCGCATCCCGGTCCACATGATCGAGACCATCAACAAACTCATGCGGGTCCAAAAACAACTCGTCCAGGAATACGGACGCGAACCCAGCCCGGAAGAAATCGCCGAGGAAATTCACCTCCCCGTCGAACGCGTGCGCGCCGTCCTCAAGATGGCCCAACAACCCATCTCCCTGCAGGCTCCCGTCGGCGACAGCGATGACACCTCCTTCGGCGACTTCATCGAGGATAAAGGCGCCGAAGACCCGATGGAAATGACCGGCATGAGCCTCCTCAAGGACAAAATCAAAGACGTCCTCGATACCCTCACCGAACGCGAACGCCAGGTCCTCGAACAACGCTTCGGCCTCGTCGATGGTTACAGCCGCACCCTCGAAGAAGTCGGCCGCCAATTCCAGGTCACCCGCGAACGCATCCGCCAAATCGAAGCCAAAGCCCTCCGGAAAATGCGCCACCCCACCCGCATCCGCCAACTCGAAGGCTTCCTCGAAATGTCCCGCATCTAAGCTCCGCCGTCCGCCCGGATGCCCCATATCCCCCCTATTCCCAGCCTTCGCCGGTAAAAGGGCCCTTTCTGCGCAACCTTTTCCCCACCCCACGGTTCCATCAGCCGATGAATCTCCCGGAAGACAAAGATCCCGCATGGAAACTGCTGCTCAAGGCCTCCAAGCCTGAGCCCGGCCCCTTCTTCGCCCGGAACACCGTGCGCGAAGTGCGGAACCTCGGGGAACAACGACGCCCCCTCTTCCACTTCTTCACCCTCCCGCGCCTCGCCCTCGGAGCCGCAGCGGTCGTCACCCTTACCCTCGCCACCGGTGCCCTCCTCAATAACTCCCAATCCGGGTCGTCCCATGCGCCCGCGCTCGCAGAAATCGCCCCCGAAACCGTTCCCGAGGCCACCCTCCTCGACCTCGCCCCAGAAGCCGCCGACCTCACCGTCGAAGAATTCCAGGAAGAAGTCGAAATGATCGACTACATGGACGGCCTCCTCGCCGTGCAGGATGTCGAAGTCCTCGACGACGAAGACCTCGCCAATCTCCTGTTCTAAATCGCCCGGTCCGCGATTAGCCGGCGAACTCCACGTCCAGCAGCAACGCCTCCTCCAGCTGCTTCATATACTCCTCGCGCGGAATCTCCACACACCCGAACTGCTCCAAGTGACGATTGCTCCACTGCGTGTCCAATAACGTGAACCCGCTCTCCAATAAATGATGCACCAAGGCCACTAAGGCCACCTTCGATGCATCCGTTTCATAACTGAACATCGACTCCCCGAAAAACGCCCCCCCGATCGCCACCCCATATAACCCCCCCGCCAACTTTCCCTCCCGCCACGCTTCCACCGAATGCGCATACCCCACCTCGTGCAGCTCCCGGTAACTCTTAACCACCTCGTCGCCGATCCACGTCTCCGACCGATCCGCACATCCCAAAATCACTTCCCCAAACGCCGTGTCCATTCGCACCTCAAATCGCCCCTCTCTCAAACTCCGCTTCAATCCATGCGGTACATGAAACTCCTCCAACGGAATCACCCCACGCGGGTCCGGCGAAAACCACGCAATCTCCCCATCGTCCAATGCCATCGGAAAAATCCCCATCCGGTAAGCCTTGATCAAAAAATCTGGCTCAATCACCCCTTTCGCACTCACCTCTCCACCCTAGCGATAAATTCGCTCCGTGCAATCCACTCAATACATGGTTAAATGAACTCAGTGAAAAAGGCCATCTACCCCGGTAGCTTCGACCCCGTCACAAAAGGTCACCTCGATGTCATCGCGCGCGCTTGTGGCGTCTTCGACCACGTCGTCATCGCCGTCGCCAATAACCAAAACAAAGACCCCCTCTTCACCATCGAAGAACGAATCGACCTGGTCCAAAATGCCGTCGCCGATACCGGCCTCGCCGACCGCCTCGAAGTCAAACCCCTCGATGGCCTCCTCGTCGACTTCGCCAAAGAAGAGGGCATTCACGCCGTCATTCGCGGCCTCCGGGCCATCTCCGACTTCGAATTCGAATTCCAACTCGCCCTCATGAACCGCAGCCTCGCCCCCAAAATCGAAACCATCTTCCTCATGCCCACCGAAGAGTTTACCTACCTCAGCTCCAGCATCGTCAAGGAAGTCGCCCGGCTCGGCGGCGATGTCTCCGCCTTCGTCCCCCCCGCCACCCGCGAAGCCCTCACCAAACGCTTCGCCTCCCCCTCCTGATCCCAAGCCCCCTCCCCGCCTCCCCCCGCCCACATGATCATCTACCGCCAGCAAATCCTCGATGAGGACCTCGAACTCGAGGGAGAACTCCCCGTCGAAGATCCATAACTGGAGCGTACCCTCTGTAGCCGCGGGTTTTAATGAAATAATATTTCTACTTCTGTTACAAGAGGTCCAGTTGAAGCCGAAGCTGAAAGAGGGATGTCGGGATTACGAGAAACGATGCAGTATTTGGAAATCACTTGGAGAATGTAGAACAAAGACAGTTATAAAATATTGTCCGAAATCGTGTGGTATTTGTGGGGACCTGCTACCTGTTACACCACCTACGCTCTGTAAGTTACAGCATCAAAAAAGAGATTTTTTTGCGTTTTCACACATAGAAAATACCATATTTTCTGTCATTTATTATCACAGAAAATCTCTTTTTTCGTCTTGTAAGTTAAAACTCAGTTCTCACTCCCATTCGGTCAGCATGGGACGTCACGAAAACGTTTTAAAAACCTTTTAAAAGCCGTCTGAGACGCCTTAAAAAGATTTTTATAGCGTCCTTTTGACGTCCCACGCAGACTGAGTACATGTGTAGCTCACAGATTTTGACATTTTATTTGATATTAACTCTTTCCTTACCGAACTGTGAAAACAAAACATGTAGAGGAGTGTTTTGCTATTGAAACGACACGTAGTCCGTTTCAATAGGAAAACTAATTTTGCATTCCTCTATCTGAAGGTTACT
>JBCCIR010000268.1:0-4507 GCA_039028175.1 Verrucomicrobiota bacterium | reverse complement strand
GAAACACGCTTCGGCAGCCACCGGAACTCTTTGCATTTCAAGAAGATGAAGATACCGATTCGAATCGTTCCCTTCGATTGCGCTTCTCACAAACAAAGTGTCATTGATTTATGGGTTCGTGTTTTCGGATACGAAACGGCCCACAATGATCCGAAACTCGCTATCCAGAAAAAGCAAGAAGTAGATGACGGGCTTTTCTTTGTTTCATTGTCAGAGACCGGCGAGGTCGGAGGAACGGTCATGTGTGGCTATGATGGGCATCGGGGGTGGATTTACTCCCTTGCGGTCAGACCAGAATTACAGAGACGAGGAATGGGATCTGCCTTGGTGAATCATGCGGAAAGAGAGCTGGAGAAGCTGGGGTGTATGAAAATCAACCTTCAGATCATGGAAGGGAACGAGAAGGCGCAGCGTTTTTACGAAGCGGTTGGCTTCCTCCCTGAAAAGCGAGTCAGCCTGGGAAAACGTTTGACCACAAATATCGCCTAGCTTGAAAAGTTGAATCAGAAGCCAACCAATCGGAGCGCAGGCGTTCAGCCCGGACTCCCAGGGTTCTATCAATGCGTTATTCTGCCCCCGATGCCGGATCAGGCGCCCTCTCTGACCTGGCTCTCGCCAATCCCTCAAGACTGTTAACTATATGGAAACTCATCGTTTCGAACGGCCTCAGACACCCGATTATCATTTGGAAAAGTTCAGCCACCTCATGCATAACAGGCATCACAGCGCTCGCGCTTGATTCCTGCGAATGCGGAAGATGGCGATTCCGCCGAAAATGATACCTACCAGGCCACCAAAATAACTGAAATGATGCATCGCACCCGCCCTGGTGAAGGCGGCGTCATCAACAATTTCATTTTCGAATCGTGTCAACTCTTCGACGGTGTTCGGATCCACGATGAGACAGGCTATCAAAAACGCAACGCCTCCAATACCAAGTGCAGTAGCGGCAACGATTCCAAAAACCCGTATCATTGAACAAAAGAAGTGTCTGGCTCCAGGAATCTGCATTCCAAGAGGGATCAAAACGATTCCACTGACCAGACCCATCCACCAGGCGGCGTTCCATCCGACGATGGCCGCACCAACCCGGTCCTGGAAGTGCACCAAACCGAATTGCGGAAATTTGAATTTCGTGAAATATTCCGGAGAAACGGAGTACGAAATCTGATTGTGCAACGCACCATAAGCGCCTGCAATAATACATGCGATGGCAAATAGCAAAGGTGCGATCACCAATTTCGTCTTCATATCGAGCGTCGGATTTTAAATCGACAGCAGCTGGATTCAAGCAGCACCTGCGCACCTCCGTCGACCGGACCTGCCGCGATTCCATGAACTACGCAGCTTCGATTCAATTCGCCCTGTTGTCGCCCCTGCCCCCAACGATCAGGGCTTTGTTTGGTAGAGGCCTCTGCTGTATCCTTCCCCATAGTAATCCTCCAATTCGGCGAGCGATGAATCCTTCCGCTCAAGTGCCTTGGAGATTGCGGCTCTGGACGGAACACCTTCAGGATCCCATGTTTCCGGATTCCAGAGTTTTGACCGCAAGAAAGCCTTCGAGCAGTGGTAGAAGATTTCTTCGATCCCGACTAACAGTCCAAGACCCGGCCGGTGTCCTCCGACGATCATTCTGTCAAATTCGGCACATTCCTTCAGAACCCTAGCTTGACCGTTAATTCTCAGCGTATCACCCCGCCCCGGAATGAAAAAGATTAATCCCACACGTCCATTTTCAAGGATGTTGTTCAAGCCATCGGCCCGGCGGTTGCCTGGTCGATCCGGGATCAATAATGTTGATTCATCCAACACCCTACAAAAACCTCGAGGATCCCCTTTTGGTGACACATCACAGTTTCCGTCCCCATCGCTCGTTGCGATCAGGCAGAATGGAGACGCCGAGATCCATTCAACATCAATTTCATCCAGCACCGTTCTGACCTTGGACTTCGCAGGCTCAGTAACGGAGCCCAGAATCTCTCGAAGCTCACCAGAGCTACTGATCTCGATGAAGTCGTCCATATTCCTACATCAACGTTCAGGCGATGCCAGCCCGAAGTCAAGTTTTCCAGAGCGAAGCGACCACCGATCTTACCGGCCCTGTAGCAGCACCTTGTTAGCCATCTGTATTTTCATGAGGCTTCCAGCACTGCCGCATGATGATCAACCATGGTCTGTCTTGCCCGTTGCATTCCCTCCCGTTCGCCGGAGGAGGCGGAAAGGAAGAAGTCTTGTTGCCCCCAAGGACTCCTGACCATCCATTTCAGGCAGGACTCACCCGCTTCTTCTGCCATCTCCAAACCAGTCCGTCATCCGGGTCCATCACCTCCCCAACGCGTTGAAAGCCACACTTGGTTAAGACCCTTGTTGAGGCATTTGTTTGCGGAAGAGTGTGCGCGTAGACAGCACGAACGCCGCCATTCCCGAAGGCGAAGGCTACCAGCGTTTTGGCTGCTTCGGTTGCATACCCGCGACCTTGGTGGTCAGGATCAATCGCGTAGGCAATTTCAACGGTTCCGTCGGAGTCTGGAGGCCCCTTGAAGCCACATCTCCCCACAACAAACCCGTGATCACGAGTTGAAATGGCAAAACCGTGAATCCATGGGTCTGAACTGGATGCCTTTCGAACAAGATCCAACCAGTCATCGGACACGTGCTCTTTCTCCGCAGGAGACATTGATTCAATACTAGCGCGCACCTCATCGATGGTCGGAAGCACGAGTTCGAGGCGTCTGGTATGGATTCGATCCAAGTTCATGTGAGCGGGTAACGTCCTAAATCCCCTTTAACCCCGATACCTGCTGATCATCCGGATGATCCGAGTCCCGCAAAAAATGATGAATCCTTACCGCTCCCCTGTCAAACACAAAGACCGTTTCAGGGACGCCGCGTCTCGGGTTCCGCTCCACCACGCTACCTGCTTGAATGGTTATGACGCGTCATCTTGCCACAATCAGCTTATCGCAGCCTCCCCCGATGATGAGGAAACTCCTCGCCATCCAAGGGATAAGGAACTCTGGGAACCGTAATCTCAAATCCGCCTTCACCGAATCCGTAAACTGAATCTCCGGGCACTCCGCCGATTGCTAATCGATCCGCCCTGCACACCTTCAAACCCTCGATGTTCTGAATGACGATCGAACCTCTACGCCTTCCTCGCAATGGTTGCAAAAAAGCGCCATGGCAAAGGGAGAGATGGGTTTGGCATGCACACCCAATGGTTCGCTTAGTCGTTTTGATAAACGTAGACTCTCGAATTCGCCTTATCGACAAAAATCCCTAATGCATAGCTGTCAACGTGCCCTCGGTAGTAACCAGCCGCGATCGCAGAAGGATCCCACCAAGGCAACGGCAAGAACTCCTTCCGGAGACCGGGCAACTCAGCCGATGAAATCGGCTTTGGCAAATACCCCAACGCACGGCTCGTCTCCCTATTGTTCCATGCAACCAGCGCATCCACCGATGCGTCAATCTCGCCCGGATCGACATCAAATCTCACATACCGCTCTAAATCCTGCAGGCCACCAGAGAATATCAAGTAGTAGACCGAGTCCGCCGATGGCGGAAAGGGGAACCCGACGATTTCCTTCGAGGCTGCAACTCTGCTTAGCGGCCTGTCCGACCTTAGGGCTGATTCGTTTGAGCAGCCGGCAAGCAAAGCGAGAATCAGACTGGCGATGAGGTTTCATCCTACAACGAAGGCGGCAGCCCTCTCACACCTGCCCGAGGTCGAGATTTCAATTGCGGGTTGGAGGCTGAGTGGTCATGGCCGCCAAAACGCGCTGCGATCCAGGTGCTGAGAGCGACACCTTGTTCACTGCTTCGGTTTAAGGGTTTCGCCCATCTTCGGATGTCCGTGAATGGACGCCTTCAAGCCCTACCACTGCTTTGCTCTCCCCGATCATCCGATTGGCGTGCAAAGCTCTACCAAGGTGCCGTCCGGACATCGAACATACGAAACAGTCTGCCCCCATGGCTTTGTCTCAGGCTTTCGAACCTCTGTCGCTCCAGCCTCGATTGCTTGGTTGTGGGCGCCGTCGACATTCTCGGAGACGAGTGCGATCTCCACACCGAGAGGAGGCACAGATTCACTCGCCTTCACAAATCCATTTGGCAGATTGAGGGCTCCAAGGTCATGGGAGGCAAAGGCTAGAACAGTTTCGCCCGTATCGAGTTCGCCATATTGCGTAAGATTCATAAGTTCATGCTTTACATGGCAGGGCAAAAAAGGGAAAAATCATTAAGCCTACCTCATTAGTATGGTGGAGCTGACGGAAGTGAAGATTCTACAGTGTGTTTAGCATTGCTCAGTGACCTAGTCAATGACTATGATAATCTAAATGTTGCTAGCTCTCTGCTGGTATTGCAGGTGATTTCTCAATTTTGCTCCAATCTGGTATGAGTAAGTGGAAGGCGATCATGTTCAACCTGCTGGCTGCTGTCACATGTTTCATTGGGTTGTTTATTGGGGTATCGCTGGGTGCTGACGAGGAAGTGCGAAAGTGGT
>JBCCIR010000267.1:0-4518 GCA_039028175.1 Verrucomicrobiota bacterium | reverse complement strand
CTGCACCGAAGCGCAGCAGCGTTTCGTGCTGGTCAGCCAGGGGCATGGTGAGCCTCAAAGCCGGTTTGAGATTGCCTGGTTAAAATGGATGACCCTCACCCGTAAGGTTCGGTGATGAGGAGATCATGATGACGATGACGGGGTTTCAACTGGCAGCATGCATTCAAGGGTCTGAAGAAGAAGGTCGGATAGCGTGAGAATGAATGGCTTGCGACCATTCAGGGTTTCAAAGGTGGCGCGGGTATGAGCCAGACGCTGAAATGAGGGAAAGACAAAGAGAACACGAAACGGCCCTGAATGTCGGAAGTGATCCTGGTAGGCGAGCGCCTTGGCTTGCAAGGTTCGTTGAGGTTCCGTGCTCCGATCGACTTCAAGATAAAAAGACAGGATCCGTGTTCGTCCGTCACCAAGAGTTTGGCGGAGGCGGAAAAACCCGTCTGGCCGGGCGGTGACGGCTTTGCGGTAGGTCAGCCCGTCACGAGTCAAGGCGGTGCGGGCTTCGAAAGCGATGAGGGTGGGCCAGGTGATGAAACGCAGGAGGGAGAGATCGGACCGTAGGTTCGCCGCGAGGGTGAGTTGGACTCGGGCATCGCTCACGGCGAGCTCATGGAGCAACGTGCTGTCGGCAATTTGCGTGCGTTTGTAAAATCGATGCCAGGAAATCTCTGGGTAACCAGCGAGTGCCGGGAGGTGGACGACGGCATCGAAGCCCTGTTTCGTGAGAAAGAGGGCGGTTGGTTGAAAGGAATGCCGTTCGCGTGGGCGAACATGCCCGCTCGCCTTGAGCTTCTGCAGTCGCTTCTTGGCCGCTTCGTAGCGCCCGTCAAAATAGAGCGTGGCGATTTGTTGAAGGGTGAAGGTGCGAGCCTCAAAGAGGCCGGTGAGGATCTGTAGATCCCGGGGCGTGAGCTGGATGGGAAGGTGGGTTGAAGAGGGCATGGATGATGGGGGGGGGGTTAAGTGGGAAATAATGGGATGCCATGGGTTTTCGGGTGGTGTGGGTCGGTTGGCGGAATGTTTTCCGTGAAACCCGTGGTAAGTAACCGGTCGTGCAGGCGTGTTGTCGGGTCAGGCCCGACAAAGACTGGGGAGGCGGGTGTGAACCTCGGCCGTCTGTGAAGACGTCCTGTGGATCACCGGTCTTTGTCGGGGGTGACCTCCCCGGACAACACGCCTGCACCACCCGTTCTTGAGGGGTTCATGGAATCCCTGGGGTTCCCGGGTGCGGGAAGTGAGTGGGGAGAGAGAGACGTCAGTCTTCAATTTGTTCGAGGGCGTCCCGGAGGGCAGCGCGTTGGCGCTCGGGGGTGAGCGCCGTCTCATCCTGGCTTTGAATGATGACGGCGGCGTCGACCTGAGTCCTGAAATGTTGTTTGGACTTTCTGGCTGAAGTCGAAGGGCCGGGTGCTTGAGGCGATACCGACTGTTGGATTTCCCGGCGGATGGCGGTGGAAGGAATGCCTTCCAAGGCGCGATCGAGGAGAGCGGCCTGAGTTTGGTAATCGTCGACGCGGGCGATTTTGGAGAGAGCGTCCATGGATGGAGGCGTTTTGGTGCTCCGAATTTTTTCCTGCAAATCGGGTGTGAAGCGTAGAAGACCAAGAAGATCACTGACCCACGAAGGTGATTTGCCGAGGGAACGGGCGAGCTGTTGCCTGGAGTTGATCCCGTTGGGATCATCGAGAAGGCTCTGTAAGGTTTCGGCCAGCTCGAGCGGGGGCACGGCTTCTCGCTGAAGGTTCGAGATCAGGCTCTTGAGACGCCGTTCGCTGCGGTCGTCGTCATCTGGATCTCGAAGAACGACGTCGAGGGAATCATACCCCAGGTGTTGGGCGGCGGCCCAGCGCCGGTGACCGGTAAGCAACTGGTAACGACCATCAGGAAGCGGTTTCACGACCGGAGGTTCGACGATGCCTACGTGTTCAATGGAAGCCATGAGGCCACTCATGTTGGAAAACGTCTTCCGTTCGTTTTCAGGGTCGGGAACGAGCCGATCCATGGGCACGGTGAGCGTTCCCGTTGGCTGTGGCGGCTGGGCCCTGGTTGGGGGTGAATCGGAAGTTTGAGCGCTAGATGACGAGGATGAATTGGTTGATTTGGTGAAAGCGTTGAATAAAGACATGAAAAAAATAAGTTAGAAAATAATGGTGTTGGTAATCGAATGATCGGGACAACCAACCGGCTCGGGCTGCTCTTTTTAAGCCTCTGATTCGGAAGCCCGTCGCAGGAGCTTGAGCTGCTTTGCCAGCCGGGCGCGTTCCCGTTGAGAACGAAGAAATTCATCGGCCAGGACACGGCTGGCGTGAGCGAGGGAGGGCACAAGCCCAGGATAGAGTCTTCCAAACAGCCGGCCCAGAGCTCGGCCCCAGCCGGCCACTTGCTCCAGGTCAGCTGTTTGGTGGATCTTGAGCAAGGCCGCGATCAAGGGTTCGGCCGATTTCAGGTCACGCCTGCTCGGAGTGCTCATGGTCGAGGTGCAATCCCAGCGTCCCGCGTAAAATCCTTGTGAGAATGATTGCGTTTCGGGGCTGACCGGTGGTCCCGGGGCTTCCCAATCCTCCTCGATGGCCTTTCTCAAAAGCCCGAGTGGATTACTCGTCGCTGTCCGCTGAGGGTGAAATACTAATCCTAACTGCCAACTAGCGCTATCGTGTCTTGATTGTCAAACGACAATTAGAAACAACGGGCCGGGGCATTCTAATTGTCGTCGTTCCCGCAACTTCCTTTATTATGCCCAGCATTCGGAATCGGCGCAGGACGCGCCCTATTCTTGCCGCTTTCCAACCGGGAAGGTAGCTCTGGAGCTTTACCAGTGCCTTAAAACCTATTCATCCTTCGACTTTGAAATCCCTAAATAATATCCTCTTTCCACTAACCGAAACTTTCAAATCCCAAATTGATTCGATCGCCTGTATAACACCAGCAAGAGACTGCCCATCGACGACCCGAAAGGTAGCAACCGGCAGATCAGTTAATGTTCTTTCAGTTTCTAATTCTAAAATGGGCTTGGAATCCAAATTTACCATGTTCTCTGAAAGCCATTCTAAAACGTCGTTTAATTCGGCCCCTTCAAAAACAGCTGCTTTGCACTCCTTTCGTCTAAGATATTCGCGCATCTGCTGATCCGAAAGATCTTTATCCTGAGTTAGATTAACGGTTGCACTAACAGCATTACGCGATTTTTCATGGGTAGCTTGCGAATTTTTAGTTAAAAAAAAGGTTCCCACGATAAGGCAGAGCACTGGCACCACCAAAAGCCCTATTAAATTCACAAAGCTGTTCCCATCATTCATCTCTCGTTGAACTTTCAAAACTATCAATCCTCTGGAAAACTTCCGCTAGATGACTCAAGGCTTCCGGAGAGAAAAAATTTGGATGTGCTTTGATCCACTTCTTAGCGCCTTCTTTATCCTTTAAGTAAAAGGACCTCAAAATGGAATACCCAGCAAGTTTCCGAGAATCTTGATCTTCGATTTTACTTAACATTCGAAGAGCGGGTAAGTGGTTTTTCGAGAAAAATCGCCTATCACTGGCTACCCCCTTTAAAAGAAAAGATTTGCAATCAATCTTCGAAATCCAATCTTCGGCGCTCTTTAGATCAAGCGAAGCCCACTTTCTAGCGTGTTTACGAAGCACATATTTTCGTTTTGTAGTAGGCTCCAAGGCCAACAACCATTTCCCGAATTCCTCAAGCTCTGATTCCGGGCAACCATCGACAAGAGCTGTGGCGGCAACCCAAGCCTGAATTTTTCCCTGATCGACAAAAGCCATCACCTCAGAACGGCTTGCACTTCTTATGCTTGCATAAATGGCGCCTTCACGAAGATCTTCATCCTCGATTTCCTTGGACCGATTTATAGCAGCGCCCAAATCTTTGATCGATAGCTTCTCAAGCTCCACCAATAATTCTTCTTCTACTTTAGAGTCTTGTGCACAAACAACGGCCAAGGAGAAAAAACCGAGAAAAATAGCAGCAATCTTTTTCATTTCAAATTCGCTAAAGGTCAAAGTGTATTTGCAAAACCAGATCTAGCCCAATAGTCGGAAATAGGCCCTGAAGGATGTACTAATATCAGATTATTTCCATTGCCCATATAATATGAGATATTTGGACCAGTAATTGAAATTGTGCTCTCTTGGGAACTCGGATGATTTATCCTCATAGCAATCCCGAAAATATTATTGCCCGTAATGTACGAATCCCAAATTGTTGCGGATATTTTTCCGGAGTTGTTGTCAACCCTTGCGGAAATCCCATAATTGTTGCTCTGGAAGTATGACCCCTCGATACTGAGGCCATATATACTACCGTCGTGATTAGAAAAAATAGATAACCCACATCGTGGAGGGACATGTTCCCACGGCTTATCCTTATCCACGGGACTTTCCAAGTTTCCAGGTTTATTATTATTCTGAGCCAAGCATCCAGGCCGGATTGTTGGATAAATGTCGCCGTATCCTGATTCATAAAGCACAAAACCACTTCGGTTCAACTTCGATATACATGCTTTCAAATCT
>JBCCIR010000266.1:0-4564 GCA_039028175.1 Verrucomicrobiota bacterium | reverse complement strand
TGTGGATTGGATTTGTTGGAGATGGCGCACGATGCGGGTGAGCTCGGCGCCATCGGAGATATTGGTTTTGAGGAGGGCGTTGCGGATGGTTTCTATGGGGAGTCCTGTATGATCGGCGATGCGTTCCAGGTCCGGGTTTTGGAATTCTGCTCCGGGAGTGCGGGAGAGGTGTAATTTTTTCTGGAGATTGAGGATAGTATTTTGTCGGAGGGGTTCGAGCAAACTTTCCGTGCTTCCGCGGCGCCAGAGGAATTTACCGGTCATATCGATATGTTCGAAGAAATCGCGGGCGCCGTTTTCTTCCGGGGCGAGGAGGGGGCCGAAGCGTGAGAGGGTTTTCCAGAGCCAGAGGGCGACGAGGAGGGTGAGGGCGATGACGGCGGTCCAGCCGTATTTCCAGATCATGGCCCAGAGGGAGGTGCGTCCGGCGATGACGAAGTGGACGGCTTCACCGGGTTGGAGTTGGATGATTTTCCAAAAGAGGAGGGCGTGATCGAGTTTGCCGATATTGGGGTTACGGAAGGGATGGGCATGACTGATGACGGTAATGCGTCCATCGCCGAAGGCGGTGGAGTAGACGGGGGTGCGGCGGCGTTTGAGTTTGTTCTTTGACTTGGAGGGGACGGAGGGATCGATGAAGAGGCGGGTGGAGGGGAAATCGACTTCGAAGGTTTCCTTGCGAAGGATGACATCGGCGGGATTATCCTTGGAGAATCGTTGTTTGATTTCGAAGCGGGTGAGGATGGGGTCATCGCGGGTTTCGCTGGGATCATCTTCTTTCGCGTTTTCTTCGCCGGGATCGTCTTCGGGATCGATCTTCGAGTCGGTTGTTTTTTCGTCTTCATCGGAAGATTCGTCTTTGTCTTCGGAATCATCTTTTTCTTCGTCTTTTTCATCGACGTCGTTTCCGAATTCGAAGAGGAAGCGATTGCCACCGTCGACGAAGTAGACGAGGTGGCCACCTTCGTAGACCCAGGAGTGGAGTTGGGTGGTAAAGCCGTAGGCGGGGATGGCACTGGAGGGGACGACGAGGGTATGGGAGCGTTGGGGCAAATCGCCGAGGCCGAATTGGTTTTGGGCGGGGAGGCCCATCTCGTTGAGGAATCGTTCTGCGGCGAGGAAGGGGTTCCAGCGGGCGGGGCCTTTATAGCCGGTTTCGATTTCCCGTTCTTCGTATTTTCCACAGGAAGTGAAGAGGAGGGCGGTGCCGGCGAGGAGGGGGATGAGAATTTTCGTGGAGTGAATCACGAGTTTTGATTTGGGGTGCGAAGGTCGAAGGGCCATTGGTCGCAGAGGCGGTGGGCGGAATCGTCGTCGAGGGGGAGTTTGGCGTAGACCAAGCGGATCCAGTGGTTGGTGAGTTCGTTGAAGTAGTGAGAGTGGGACGGGTTTGTCATACGTAAGGCGAGGCGGACGCAATCGCCTTCGGTATCGCTTTCGTGGACGGGGAGATTTTCTTTTTCGATGAGCCAGCAGATGGCGCCGCGGTAGAGGAAGGAGAGGGCTTCCTGGCATCGGCCGGCGTTCCAGGCATCGCGTGCGGCTTGGGCGATATCGGGGGGGAGCGTTTCCGGTGCGACGTTCATGCCCATGAGGGTTCGGGCTTTTGGGACATTGTCTTCTTTTGCGTGGGCGCGTCCGGCGACGGTGAAGATGTGGCGATTTTTGTAGATGAGGTGGACGAGAGCGGCGAGGGCGACGATGACGGCTGCCCAGAAGAGGAGTTGGAGGAGGCCATCGAGGACATTGAGTTGGGGGAGGTCGACGGAGTCGTCGACCCTTTCTTTGATGGTTCGTTTGTGGACGATGAAATCTTTGTGGGCGAGGACGGAGTCGATGGTTTCGGTGGCGGAGGGGGGGGATTCCTGGGCGGCGGCGGGGGTGGAGCATGAGAGAGTGAGGGCGAGGGTGGTGGCGGCGATGATGAGCGCGGCGGCGTTTTGGGTGGGGCGGTAGTCATTGAGGCGGGCGGCGAGTTTACGGAAGGAGAGTTCGACGTCCCAGCCTTCGAGGAGGGTGCGGCTATTGAGGTAGAGGCCGAAGCCGCCGCCGGTGTAGAAGATGCCGACGACGGTCACGGCGACGAGGTAGAGGCCGATGAGAGTCCAATAGACGAAAGCGGGCACGTCTTCGCCTGAGAAGGTGACGAGGCCCATGAGGATGCGTTCGGTATCGGTATTTTGGCCTTCGGGGATAAAGGCGAGGGCGAGGAAGAGGATGCCGAGGGCGACGGCGAATTCCATGAGGAGGCAGGTGAGGGCGAGCCAGGTGGATTCTTCCGAGCCGCGGCGGAAGAGGATTTTTGAGCGGGCGGCGTATTGTTTTCCTTTGAGGTGTTCGAGTTCGGAGAGGGGGAGGAGGAAGGAGCGCCAGGGGAGGAAGCGACCGCGGCGGGTGGCGAGGCTGGTGATGATGAAGATGATGATTGCGATACTGACGATGGCGACGGCGGATTCTTCGGGAACGATGCCGGACACGCCGAGGGCGATGGTAGCGGCGATGATGATGGTGGACCAGTCGCCGATGAGGAAGCGACCGATCATGCGGGGCCATTGTTTGATGGTTGATTTTATGGTGGGGGGAGCGCCGAAGAGGGATTTGCTGAGGTAGTGGAGGGAGACGCGATCGAAGAGGGGTTTGAGCCACCAGATGGCGACGAGGGTCCAGACGGGGTGTTGGTGGAGGAGGGCGATGATGACGAGGCAGAGGGGGAAGGCGGTGACCGTGAGGGCGGCGAAGACTTTGAAAAAATTGCGACGAGCGAGGGCGCAGCCGAGGTCGACGGCTTCCCAGGAGGTGCGTGGTCTTATTTCCGCGGTGATATCTTCAAGTTTCATTCGGGCGGGGCCGGGTGTGGCCGGCGAAGACGAAGTAGAGGATGAGGACGACCCAGAGGAAGATTCCGACGCCGTATTTCAGGGAGGGGTCGAGGGGTTGGGCGGACCAGAAGCCTTCGATGAAGGCGGCGAGGACGATGAGGGTGGCGGCGCCGTAGAGGATGTGGACGGCTTCGCGTGCGCCCTTGGCGAGGGCTTTCTTTCTGGGGAGGCGGGTGGTTTTGATAATGGAGAGTCCCAGGCGGAGGCCGGCGACGCCGGCGAGGATGATCCCGGTGAGTTCGAAGGCGGAGTGACCGGCGACGAAGGAGTAGAGTTTTTCGGTATCGCCTGCGAAGTGGACGTAGCCGACGATGGCGCCGATGAAAGTACCGTTGAAGATGAGGAAGAACATGGTGCCGAGGCCGCAGAGGATGCCGCCGGCGAAGGTGACGAAGGCGATGCGGACGTTGTTGTAGATGTAGAAGCCGAACATGGCGAAGTTTGAGCCGAAGCGATCGCGGACGTACTCGACCTGGGAGCGTTCGCCTTTGCCGTACATTCCTTCGACCATTTCCATGGATTGGGGGGAGAGGACAGCCTGGAGCCATTGTGGATTTACGTAGGCGGACACGATGAGGGCGGCGAAGGGGCCCCAGAACATGAGCATGGCGAGGGTAACGAGTCGCCATTCGCGGCGGACGACGCGGGGAAAATCGGTGGAGAAGTATTTGAGGAAAGTGGAGAAAGTGGCGTTGGCGCCGCGGTAGACGTGTTTGTATCCGGCGATGACGAGTTGGTTGAGACGGTCGCAGAGGCGGACGCCATACATGCGGTATTGGGCGAGGGAGAGGTCGCTACAGACCTGGCGAAAAAGTCCGGGGAGTTTATCGGAGTCGACGGGGTTGTGTCCCTCGTCGAGCTGGTGGAGGATACGGGTGAGTTCGTCCCAACGATCCTGGTTTTCTTTTTCGAACTGTTGGCGGTTCATTTGGGGACGGGTGGCGAGGCGGGGTCAGGCGGATTTTTGGATCCACCGGGCGATGGCGAAGAGTTTGTCGACGCCGGCGGGGCCGGTGGTGCCGGTTAGGGGGGAGAGGTGGTTGGCGAGTTCGATTTTTCGTTCATCGGACCAGAGAGGGGCGCGCTCGGTGAAAGTGACGATGGCGAGTTGTTCTTCCCGGGAGAGGGGAACGGGAGGGGGGAGGGCTTTGACTTCGGTATTTTCCGGGAAGTTGGGTCGGTGTTCGGATTTGGTATAGACGACCACGGTATTGGCGGCGAGGTCTCCGAGGCGTTGGAATCTACGGGTGGAGGTGCAGGCGGTGAGGCCGATGAGGTAGAAGGGGAGGCTATCGATGGCGCGGATGAAATTTCGGATAATCGCTTGTGTGAGGGTAATGGGGGTGCCGGAGGTTTGGACGACGCGAAGGCCCATGGCTCGTTTACCGGGGGTGGCGCCGTGTTTGCCGTTTTCGAAGAAGACGAAGTAGAACCAGTAGACGATGAAAGCGCCGATCATGTAGAGGCCATTGGCGACGCCGGCATCGGCGAAGATGTCGAGGAGGCACGGCGTATTCAGGGAAATAATCGCTAGCTGCCTGGTTTACTTTTTCCGTCGCCTGATCCTCGAATACAGCACCAAACAACATTGAGATGACCGTCTTGGTACAGGAATTCACATGTATGAGGCTGTCCTTCGAATAGGGGTCCTGGTAGTGATCAAATACAATTTTCCCATTGTTCAC
>JBCCIR010000265.1:0-4632 GCA_039028175.1 Verrucomicrobiota bacterium | reverse complement strand
GTTGTGTTCGGCGGGGTATTTAGCGCCTTTGGCCTCGAGGTGTTCGAGCATCGTCTTCTTGATGGCCTCGATATCGGTCCCCTTTTTGAATATATAATCCTGGTGGAAGACGTGGCACATGAAGTGGCCGTAGTAGAGCGCGAGGTCGAGGTGTTCCGCAATCTCGGGGGGCAGTTTCTCCACCCACTCTGAATCGTTTCCGAGGAGGGCGATATCGAGTGCGAGGACTTCTTCGGTGGTTTTTTGATGGAGAGTTTGGTAGCGAATGGCGGCTCCGGCGGCAGCAAAGCGATGGAGGAGGGCGGCTTGTTGTTCGGTCTCGTCGCATTCGAAGCAGTCGACGTCTTCGAATTTCGTCCATGTTTTCTCGAGGTATTGGCGGGCTTCATCGATTCCGTCATCGCTCATGCTGAGGATGAGGTAGTATTCGAATTTGTCCCGGAATTTGAGGAGGCGATTGGGGAGGTGCTGCGGAAAGAGTCGACTGAGGTGGTAGAGGATGAGATCGGGCAGAAACTTCGGGAGGAAGGGAATTTTATTGAGGAGGTACTCGGCGTTTGATTTGAAGGCGTAGGCTTTAGGGAGGCGTTCGGTTCCGAGGTGTTTGATGGAGAGGAAGACGTCTTTTCCGTATTCTTCGGCGACGTCGAAAATGCCCCGGTTCATGTATTCGCACATATCGGGAAGTTCCCGGAAGTTTTCGAGGATGTGTTTTCGCAGGGTGACGAAGTGTTGGGTATCATTGCTTCCGAGGAAGAAGACCTGTTTGCGTTTTGGAACGGGGTAGGTATCGACGCGCACCGCGAAAGCGGCGACTTTGCCGGCGCTGCCACTCACTTCGAAGAGGCGTTCGGGGTCGGCGTTGTAACGATTGGGTGAAGTTGCATTGAGGTTTCGGATGCGGTCGGCATAGTCGCGATCAGAGGCGGGTTTGTCCATGTCTTCGAGATCTTCGAGGGGGAAGTCGCCTTTTTCGATTCGAGCGAAGATTTCTTCGGGGGTATTCCCCAGGTTTTTGATCCCGAGGTGATCGACGAGATTGAGTTTTCCGTCTTTATCGACCTGTGCGAAGAGGGCGAGTTGGGTGTATGAAGAGCCTCGTTTGCAGAGGGCGCCGCCGGCGTTGTTGGCGATGCCTCCGACGATGGTTGCTCCGATGGTGGTTGATCCGATGACGGAATGGGGGGCGCGATTGATCGGTTTCAGGACTTGTTCAAGCTCATGGAGGGTGGAGCCGGGGAGGGCGAGCACTTGTTTTCCGCCGTCGAGGAGAATGATTTTTTTAATGCGCGTGATATTGACGATGATGACGGGGCGGTCGTAGTCGAAGCCACTGGGGCATGAGCCTTCCGTGAGTCCGGTTTTGGTGGCTTGGAGGATGATGGCGCAATTTGCGTTTACGCAGGCTTGGAGGACGCGCCATTGTTCGAGGAGGGTTGCGGGGAATACGACGGCGGCAGCCATGCCGAAGCCGGAGCGGAAGCCCGAGCGGTAGTAGGCGGTTTTCCGATCTTTGGTGAGGACAAATTTCCGGCCGACGATGTTGGCGAGTGTTTGGATGAGATCGGCGGATGCCATGGGCGAAGCGGGTGATTGGGAAACTGGTTTATGGGACTCTGGTTGATTCTGACCTTGGAATCAAGATGTGTGCGAGTGCTTGTGATGGTAGGGGGTGCGGCGGTGCGATTGTTTTACCGGCCGGAACGAGAGAAGTTTGCCGTGGAGGAGCGGGCAATCACGGTGCGCGCTCGGACATGAGGTAGGAGAAGAGGTTGAGGGCCTGCTCTGGGGAGAGCGCGGAGAGGAGGCCTTCGGGCATGAGCGATACCTCGGATGTTTCGAGAGATTTGATATCGTCCCGTCGCACGGTGACTTGTTCGGCAATGGTTTGGAGGCGAATTTCGCCATCATCCTCACCTGCGATGGAGCCAGAGAGGACGCGCCCGTCCTTTAGTGTGGCCACGGTCAGCCGGTAGTTTTCCGCGAGCGTGGCACTGGGGTCGATGATGTTTTCGAGCAGATAACTGAGGTTTCGACGGTCTGAGCCCGTGAGTTCGGGGCCGATGGCGCCGCCATTGTCGTAGAGTTTATGGCAGGAACTGCAAAGTGATTGGAAGATGATGCGCCCTTGTTGAGGATCAGCGCTATCGAGGGCTTCCTTGGTTACGAGTTCACGATATTTTTCGAAGAGCCCGGATTTATCTCCCGTAAGAACGGGGTGATTTGGCCAGATCGCGTTGAGGAGTTCGTTGATGGAGTGGTTTCCCAGGTTTCGCAGCTGGCGGATTTGGGCGGCGGACACGCGAGTGGCGGGAATCTGGCCGGCGTTAACGGCTTTGAGCAGGATGGCGGCGGATTCGGAGCGGCTCGCGAGGGTGTTGACCGCCTGAATCTGGGCGGGATCGCGCATCGAGTCGTATTGATCGACGAGGAGATCGGCGATCGAGGGATCGTCGTATCGCTCGAGGCCGCGGATGGCAGCGTCGGCGAGATCGCGATCTGTCACCATGACGCGAAGCAGTTTAAGGGTTTGTGGATCGCGGGATTTGGCGAGGGCATCGATGGCGTTGCGGCGAGCTTCAAAGTCGATATTTTTGTCGCGGATTAGGTCGCGGATTTCGTCGGCGGCGCGCCCGTCGCCGAATACGAGGGAGAGTTCGTTGGTGCGTTGTATGATTTCCGGGTTTTCGGAACTCTTCAGAAGTGAGGCGGTTTCTTTCCATCCGGCGGGAGAGGCAGCGTTGCTTCGGCCGCGGAGGGCTTCGTTCATGCCAGTGAGGATGGCGAGGGTATCAATGTTTTTGTTTGAGTGGAGGAGGGACGCCAGTTCGGCGACGGACTCGGGTTTGCTATCGATATCCGTGGTGAGGCGGCGGGCGATGAAACGGGGCAATCGGGGGAAAGAAGTGTTTGTGGCGAGGGCGAGAGCACGTTTTGGATCGGCGGCGATGGCGCCTTCGATTCCATACCAGAGCATGAGGGGGTAGGTGGGATCGCCGACAAACTCTTTTCGCTGAGCGAGGGCTTCGGCGATGGACCAGCGATCGGCGGGATTGAGTTTTTGCAGGGCGGAGGCCAGGTGCAGGAGGACGAGACCCGACGGATCGGATTGGGCGAGCTGCGCGAATTTTGCTCGGACGTCGTGATGGGGGGTGGTTTCGTCGGTGAGAAGTCGGACGGCCCAGACGCGGACATGTTCTTCGGGGTGTTCGAGAAGGGATGCGAGCCAATCGTCTGAGGCGCCGCCGGTGACGAAGAGGGTCCACAAGGCGCGCAGTTTTTTTCGGACGTCTGTATGGTTTTCGAAGAGATGTCGAAGCTCGGTGTGTGTGACGGACATATCTTCGTTTTCGTGGGCGCGTTCATGCAGTGCAAGGCGGGCCTGTCGGACAAACCAATCGTTCTCGGCGGTCTGCATCGCGACGAGTTCTTTTGAGTCCAGTGAGCGCAGGCCCAGGGGGTGAGGTGAAGAGGGCGATCCGTGGGTGATTTTGTAGATGCGACCCGAGGTGCGGTGAACGCCGTCATTGTCGTGGCATTCGCCGGTATCGGACCAGTCGGCCACGTAGACGCCGCCATCTGGGCCGTAGAGGAGTTCGACTCCGCGGAACCATTCATCGCCGAAGAACATAAAATCGGGCGCATGTTTGCCGACATATCCGGCGCCTTCTCGGACGAGGTGGTCGTGGTTGATGCGTCGGCCGTGGAGATTGAGGGTGAAGAGGCCGTTGCGGTATTGGGCGGGCCAATTGTCGCCAAGATAGATCATCATTCCGCAGTGCGCGTGTCCGCCGCCTGCGGCGTCGCTGGTGCTGGTGATACCGAGTTTGCGAACATCTGACCAATTTTCGTTGGTGTCCCAGTGGTAGTGGTCGGCGGTTTGGGGGAGGAGTTCGTAGAGGTGGGGGGTGAAGTCATCTCCGAACATGCGCTGGAAGTGGGCACCGGGGAGCGTGTGCCAGAGGTGACCGATGACGGTATTGATGAAGAAGAGTTGGCCGTAGTCGTCCCAATCGTGGCCCCAGGGGTTGGTGGTGCCGTGTGCGACTGGTTCGAAGATGTGTTTTTTGGGATGGAACCGCCAAATGCCGCAGTGCATGCGGGTGCGATCCGCGGGAATGGAATCGGGTGGGCCGACATAGGAGGTTGCGGTTATCCCGTGGCGGCCGTAGAGCCAGCCGTCGGGTCCCCAGCGGAGGCCGTTGACGATGTTATGGCGGGCGCGATCGTTATTCCAACCGGTGAGCATCACTTCGGGCGGACTGTCGGGAACGTCGTCGCGGTTGCGATCGGGTATGAAGAGCAGATTGGGGGCGGCGAGGACCCAGATGCCACCGAAGCCGATTTCGACACTGGTGATTTGCTTGCCTGCGTCCCAGAATACGGTGCGTGTGTCGTGGCGACCATCGCCGTCGGTATCTTCGAAGATGAGGATGCGGTCGTTGAGTTCGCGATCGAAGTTTTTTTGGCGTTCGGCGTAGGTAAAACATTCGACGACCCAGAGGCGTCCGCGGTCGTCGGTGGCGAGGGCGACGGGTTGTTGGACATCGGGTTCGGCGGCGAAGAGCGTTGCCTTGAAACCTTCGGGGAGGCGGATTTTTTGCACTGATGACCGTCGAAGATCTCTGGATC
>JBCCIR010000264.1:0-4674 GCA_039028175.1 Verrucomicrobiota bacterium | reverse complement strand
TGGATGGTGTTGTTGTCCCGTTGGTTACCGTTGATGCCGGAGGTGGTGGCGTGTATGGCGGGGGTGGCGCGGATGCGGGCGCGGGTGTTTTTTCCGGCTTTGGCGTGTGGGACGGTGCCGATGGCGTTTATTTTTGCGTGGGTGGGGCGTTATGGGCGGGAGGAGCCGGTGGTGGCGGTGGTGTTGAGTATTGTGATTCCGGTGATTTTGTGGGGATTGTTTCGATTGGTATGGGGGCGTGGGCGTGGGGGCAAGGCGGGGCGTGGCGGCGGGGATGTGATTGGCGATTGATTTAGACTTCAAAAGGGGGCTATACTATGTAGATACAACCCCTGACCCCTTATCCCATGAAAGTATCCTCTTTTCGCAATTCATCTCCGAGCCGACGAGTGCTTGGTTTTACTTTGATTGAGTTACTGGTGGTGATCACGATCATTGCGATTTTGGTCGGGGTGATATTTGCGGCGGGGCCGGCGGTCATGCGGAACGCGAAGAAGGCCTCGACGCGGACGGACATGAAGAGTTTACAGGTGGCGATCGGGGAGTATTACACGGAATACAATCGTTATCCGGTGCCACGGGAGACGACGGAAGACCTGTTTTTTGGGGACGGGGGGGAGTCGACGGAGGAATTGATGAACGTATTGCTCGCGGAACCGGCGGGATGGAATGCGGATCATTTGTTGAATCCCAAGGAGATTGTCTTTTTTGAGCCCCGGTTGGCGAAGGGAGCGGCGAAACGGTCCGGGTTGGCGGACGACGGAAAGTATTATGACGTGTTTGGGAACGAATACCGGATTCTTGTGGATTCCGATTACAATGAGATTATTGATCACGCGGAGGTGGAAAAGTTTGATTACACCAATCCGGGAACGAACGAAGGGGCGGCGGTGGACGGAAAGTTTGAGTATCTTGGGGGGGTCGTGATTCAGTCGCTGGGTCAGGATGGCGAGCACGGCAAGAACGGAAACGCGATCTACAAGGGGTCCGACGACACGGCGAGTTGGTTGCGGTAGCGTCCGGGTGCGGGTTTAGGGCGAGCGTTGGGCTTCGTCGGCGACGGCTGCGAGGAGTTTATCGAAGCGTTTGGAGTGGTTGGAGTAGGCGGGATAGGGTTTGTTGGTATCGCGTGGGCGGTAGCGCCAGTGTTTGTACATCCAGATCCAGTGTTCGGGGTTATCGCGGATGATGGGTTCGAAGGTATCCCAGCAGGCTTGTGTGAGTTCTTGGATGGTAGCGTTTTCGGGCAGGTTTAGTTGGGGGAGGGCGCGCATGGTGTAGGTGCCATCGTCATTCGGGATGCAGATGCCGGGGATGACGGGGAGGTGTGTGCGTTTGAGGAGGTTGGCGTGGAGGTTGGTGACGCAGGTTTTGAGGCCCATGCATTCGATGATGGTGGCGGCCTTGCTGGGGGGGATGGTGAGGTCGGTGAGGAAGGCGGCGTGACCGCCGTTCTGGAGGTGTTTCATCATGCGGAGCATGGCGTGACGTTGGGCGACGACTTTATGACCGTTGGCTTCGCGATTTTTTTTGAAGATGTCGGTGAGGAGTGGGTTGCCGAATTCCTGGGCGATGATGAGGAAGGAGAGGTTGAAGAAACCGGCGCATAGCGCGATCCATTCGAAATTTCCGTAGTGGGGGGTGACCCAGATGGCGCCAGATTTGGTGGCGGCTTTGAAGTCGTCTTCGTTATCGAATTCGACCCGGCAGTAGTCGAGGAAGTTGTCTTTATTGACGCGGCGGGTCCAGAACTGATCGCAGACGGTTCGGGCGAAGCTTTGGTAGCAGCGTTTGGCGAGTGAGCGGCGTTCGGACTGGGAGAGCTCGTCGCCGAAGACGGTCTTGAGGTTTTCGAGGGCGGTGGTGCGGCCGCGTTTATCGAGGTGGCAGGCGGCGGTGCCGAGGATTTTTGCGCCGAGGAGGACGATTTTCCTGGGGATGAGAGGGATGGTATTGGAGAGGAACCAAATGCCGAGCCATTCGAGGCGGTGGCGGAGTTTTTTCCAGGGCGAAGTCACGGGATGGATGGGAAAATGCCTTGGTGGCGGGGAGGGGCTCTCTGTATGTATGGGGGGAAGGCGGGCAGGTCAACACCGGACCGGGCGTGCACGACTGGAAAGCGAGATGATGGATACACGAACGATCAAGCGGATACTGAAGCGGGTGTTGGCGAGTCCGACTGCGCCGTTTCATGAATATCATGTTAGGGACACGATCGTGGAGTTGTTATCGGGGTTGCGGCATGTGGCGGTGAAGGAGGACGGGTTTGGAAATTTGCTTGCGACATACCGACGGGGGCGGAAGCGGGGACATTTTGTCTATGGGGCGCATATGGATCATCCTGGTTGGGTGAAGATGGGCGACGGGGAGAAGGCGGAGTATCGGGCTGAGGACGGAACGGGTTGGAATTTTTTAGGCGGGGTGCCAAAGTCGTATCGTGAGAAGCCGAGGATGGTGCGGTTTGGTGAATTCGCGATGTGGGATTTGCCGGCGATGGAGGAGCGTGAGGGGAGAGTGTATTCGCGGGCCTGTGATGACTTGGTCAACTGTGCGACGATGGTGTGTTTGTTGACGGAGTTGGAGCGGAGTGGGGCGGAGGTGACGGTTCACGCGGTGTTTACGCGGGCGGAGGAGGTGGGATTCGTGGGGGCGACGCGACTGGCGCGGGAGTGGCCGTTTGGGGAGGGGGCGGTTTTTGTGTCTTTGGAGACGAGTTCGCCGGTGCCGGAGGCGGAGTTTGGAGCGGGGCCGGTGTTGCGGGTGGGGGATCGGCTTTCGATATTCGATCACGAGGTGACGGGATTTTTCGCGGAGGTGGCGGAGGCGGGAAAGATTCCGGTGCAGCGGTTGCTCTTGAATCGAGGGGCGTGCGAGGCGTCGGCGTTTCAGGCGTTCGGGATACGGACGGCGGGGATGTCGATTTTATTGGGGAACTATCACAACTGTGGAGAGGGGGGGCGGATCGAGCCGGAGTATGTTTCTTGGGCGGATGTGCGAGCGATGGTGCGGTTGATTACGCGGGCGACGATGGAAGCGGGTGAGGGCGGGGTGCGGGGGCGGTCGACGGGGACATTGCGTCGGCGTTTGGCAAAGATTGACCGCGAGCACGGCGGATATGTGCGGGCGACGAAGGGGCGCTTTGGGGAGGGGCGGTGATGAGTCGGGGAGGAGTCAGTCTTCGGCGGGCGGATCGGCATCGCTGGGGTGGAGGTGGTAGCGGTGGAGTTTTTCGCGCATGGTGAGGCGTGAGATGCCGAGCCAGCGCGCGGCTTTGGCTTGGTTGCCGTTGGTTTTTTTGATGACGGCGGCGAACAGTTCGCGCTCGAGTTTTTCGATGAGGAAGGGATAGGCGGCGTCGATGGAGCCGTCGGCGGCGCGGGCGAGGGCGTCTTGGACGAGTTGTTTCAGATTGGGGGTGTTTGGTGAGGTGTTTCCCGAGGCGTTGAGTTCGGATTCGGTGATGATCTGGCGGAGGTTTTGCCAATCGATGGCGTAGCCGCGGGAGAGGAGGAGGGCTTTCCAGACCACGTTTTGGAGTTGGCGGACGTTCCCGGGCCAGTCTTGGAGTTCGAGGAATTGAAGCGCTTCGGGGAGGAGGGCGGGCGGGTCGACGTCGAACTCGTGGGCGTATCGCGAGAGGAAGTAGCGGACGAGCGGGGCGATGTCTTCGATGCGATCGCGAAGGGGAGGGATGGTGAGTGAGACGACGTTGAGGCGGTAGAAGAGGTCGGCGCGGAAGGTGCCGGTATCGACCATTTTCTCGAGGTTTTGGTGGGTAGCGGCGATGATGCGGACGTCGACGGGGATATTGGCGCCGCTGCCGAGGCGTTGGATTTGGCGGTCCTGGAGGACGCGGAGGAGTTTGGCCTGGAGGGGGAGGGAGAGGTCGCCGATTTCGTCGAGGAAGAGGGTGCCGCTGTGGGCTTGTTCGAATTTTCCGACGCGGAGTTTATCGGCGCCGGTGAAGGCGCCTTTTTCGTGTCCGAAGAGTTCGCTTTCGAGGAGGTTATCGGGGATGGCAGCGCAATTGATGGGGACGAAGGGGCGATGGGCGCGGTGTCCGTGTTGGTAGATGGCACGGGCGAAGAGTTCTTTTCCGGTTCCGGTTTCGCCGCGGATGAGGACGGTGACGGGTTTGGAGGCGACGCGACCGAGTTCTTTATAGATTTCGGTCATGGCGGGGCTTCGGCCGATGATGGTGTCCTGGTCGTCGTAGAGTTGTCCGATCTCGACGGGTTTGGACATCATGCGTGCACTGCGGACGGCCTCTTCTAGAACTTGGGCGAGGTGTTCGTTATTGGGTGGTTTGAGGAGGCAATCGTAGGCGCCGGCTTTGGTGGCTTCGATAATGGTGTTGCTGTTACCGGAACCGGTGAGCATGATGACGGGGAGACGTGGGAATTTGGAGTGGAGGTGGGAGACGAGTTTGAGGCCGCTCATTGACGAGGGCTCGAAGACTTGTTCGGTGATGACGGCATCGGTGACATGCGGGGTGTTTTTGAGGAAATCGAGGGCGGACTCGGGGCTGTCGACGTGATGGGGATCGAAGTCGTGTTCTTTGGCGAGCGTGGCGAGGGATTGGGCGCCGGGGGAATCGGGATCGACGATGAGGATTCGGGATGGGGGCGGGGCCATGGAGGGAATGGGGGGCGGGTCGTCTTGTGGTATGGGGAG
>JBCCIR010000263.1:0-4709 GCA_039028175.1 Verrucomicrobiota bacterium | reverse complement strand
GTGGGGTAGGGTGGGGCTCGGTCGGCGTTTGGAGGACGGAAGCCCCTCACCCCGACCCTCTCCCCAGGGAGAGGGAGAGGGAAGCTGCAACGGGATTGATTAGGGGAGAGGATCCCCAAGGGAAGACGAGGATTTGATGTATGGAAACGCCACCTTTTAGTGAGCTGGGATTGCGTCGGGAACTGCTGGAGGCAGTGGATGGGATGGGGTTTGAGAAGCCTTCGCCGATTCAGGCGATGACGATACCGCCGGCTTTGGCGGGGGAGGATTTGGTGGGGATCTCGCAGACGGGATCGGGGAAGACCGCGGCGTTTGGGTTGCCGATTTTGAATGGGATCGATGTGGGGGTGAAGCGGACGCAGGCCTTGGTGTTGTGTCCGACGCGTGAGTTGGCGAACCAGGTGTGTGAGGAAATTCATCGGCTGAGTTTGGGGATGCCGGGTTTGAAGGCGGTGCCGGTTTATGGGGGGGCGGGATATGATCGGCAGATTAAGCATTTGAAGGGCGGTGCGCAGATCGTGGTGGGGACGCCGGGGCGATTGATTGATCATTTGAAGCGGGGGAATTTGAAACTGGGGTCGGCACGGGTGGTGGTTCTGGACGAGGCGGACCGGATGTTGGACATGGGGTTCCGCGATGACATGGATACGATTTTGTCGGAGATGCCGCGGGAGCGGCAGTCGTTGTTTTTCTCGGCGACGATGAACCGGGAGGTGGAGGGGATTATTTCCCGGCATGCGCGGGAGCCGCGTTTGATCGAGGTGGAGCAGGAGGCGCGGACGGTATCAACGGTGGACCAGGCGTATTACGAAGTGCGCGGGCGTTCGAAAGTGGAAGTGGTGTCGCGACTGTTGGATGTGGATGAAGCGCGGTTGGCGATTATTTTTTGCAACACCAAGCGGGTGGTGGACGAGTGCACGGAGGCTTTGTTAGGGCGAGGCTATTCGGTGGACCGTTTGCATGGGGACATCAGTCAGCATCAGCGGGAGCGGGTGATGAGGCGGTGTCGTGAGGGGGCGATCGAGGTATTGGTGGCGACGGATGTGGCGGCGCGGGGGATCGACATCGATGAAGTGGACACCGTGTTCAACTATGATTTGCCGTATGATCCGGAGGATTACGTGCACCGGATCGGGCGGACGGGACGGGCGGGACGGAGCGGGAAGGCGGTGAGTTTTGTTTTTGGGCGGGAGGTGCACCGGCTGCGGGCGATCGAGCGGTATACGCGGCAGACGATCCGGCGGGAAAAGGTGCCGAACCAGGAGCAGGTGGAGGGATTGCGGTCGGACCGGTTATTTGAGTCGGTCCGGGACCGTTTGGAGACGGGCAAGTTTTTGAGTTATGACCGGTATGTGGATCGCTTGTTGGATCAGGGGCATACGCCGACGGATATTGCGTCGGTGTTGTTCACCTTATGGCGTGAGGAGACGGCGCGGGAGGGGGAGGCGATTGCGGAGGATCGGGAGCCGGCGGAGGGGGTGAAGGGGGACGGAAAGAAGAAAAAGGGCAAGAAGGCGCGCCGGGAGTATCCGGTGGAGGATGGGTATACGCGGTTGTTTTTGAGCGTGGGGAAGGCGATCGGGGTGAAGCCGAAGGCTTTGTTAGGGATGTTGTATCAGGATGGGGGGATCCCGGAGGGGACGATCGGGCGGTGTCAGATTTTTCCAAAGCACAGCTTGGTGGAGGTGCAGGATGAGTATGCGGACGCTTTGTTAGAGGCGTTGGCGGACGTGAAGTTTCGGGGGAAGTCGTTTCGGGCGGATCATGATCGGAATGTTTAGATTGGTTGCGCAGTTGCGCAGTTACGCAGTTACGCAGTTACGCAGTTACGCAGTTACGCAGTGACGCAGTGACGCAGTGACGCAGAGACGCAGAGACGCGGTGGTGCAGAGACGCGGTGGTGCAGAGACGCGGTGGTGCAGTGACGCAGTTTCGCAGGGGGAGTGGGGGAAATGGCAAATGGCGCTTGTGCTGATTTGCGAGTGGGGCGCCTGGCGGCGCGGCGCGTCCGGAGGCCACGCCCTACCGCATCGTGGGAGGGGGAATACGAGGCCAAGATTTATTGGGGCAGGCCGATGGTGGCGAGGCGTTGGAAGCGGTTGCGGGCGGTGGCGTCGATTTGGTAGGTGAGGGAGCCGTCGGGGTTCATGGTGACTTGGCCGTTGGTGGCATTGATCCAGGTGTTGAGGTCGTCGGAGTATTGGCCGATGACTTGGATGATGGAGGAGGGTTCGGAGAGGCGGGGGCGGTAGGTGAGGGAGGCGGTGGTGGGGGTGAGCTCCCAGCGGGGGAGGCGATTGGGGTCGGGGCGGCGGGGGTCGATACCGAGGCCGAAATGGAGGAGGTAGTTTTCGGAGGTGCCGGCGAGGCCGTAGCAGGTGAGCCAGTCGTTGTAGCTGATGTCGGCGTTCTTGCTTAAAAGAGTCTCAAGGATTTCTTCGGTGGTGAGGAGCTTGAGGCCGGAGTCGTAGTGGAGATTGAAGGCTTCGAGAATGCGGTTGGCGATGAGGGCGTTGCCGTTGGTGTTGGGGTGGAAGTTGTCGGAGAGGTTTCCGGCGAGCCAGACGTTGTTGAGATTTCCGCTGGCGGAGCCGGTGTTGGAGAAGGGGACGCCGTGGATGCACAGGGGATCGGGGCCGAGGAGGTCGAGGGTTTCGGTGAAGATGTCGGCGTAGGCGATATCTTTCGTTTGGGCGAGGGTGAGGAGGGCGTTGTTGAGTTTGATGTATTCGGTGGTGACACGGCCGGTTTTGACGGGGTCAGGCGGGTATTCGCCTTTGACCTTCGGGGTAATGCCGACGTGGGGGACGTTGACGAGGGCGAACTCGAGATTCGGGTTTTGGGTCATGGCCCAGTCGATGACGGATTCGCAATCGGAGACGAACTGGGCGATGAAGCTGTCCCAATTTCCGGTGCCGTTGTATGGGGCGGCGTATTTGCTGTCGGAATCGTTTCCGCCGACAAAGAGGACGAAGCGTTCGACGTTGTTTTGGAGTTGGCTGGCGATGGAGTTGCGGGCGTTGTTGTTGGCGAAGCCTCCTTGGGTAATGATTTCGACGAAGTCTTCGATTTTGCCGCCGGGGATGGCCCAATTGTATTGTTGTTTGAAGAAGAGGAAGCGAGAGTCGAGGATGGCACCGCCGGAGCCGACGTCCATGTCGTCGCCGCGGAGTTGGCCGAGGATTTCGATCCAGTTGATGACGGAGGCGGGGTATCCATCGAGGGCGAACTCGAGGGAGTATTCTTTGCTGAGGCTATCGCCGAGGATGAGGACTTGATCAGCGGCGGGGGCGGGTTTTGGGCAGGCGAGAACGGTCGCCAGGACAAGGTTGAGGAGGGATTTTTGGACCCGGAGCACGGGGGAGTGTAGCGTGATGTGGGGGGAGGGGCAATTTTCCAGGGCGACGAGTGACGTGGGAACGGGATTCCCAGTGGATCAGGTGTCTTCCGGCCGGGCGTCCATGGCGCAGCGGAAGCCGGTGTGATTGGCGGGGGATTCGTTGTCGAAGGGCTGACGAGCCCCGGGTTGGTAGCCTTTGCACCAGACGTCGGAGCAAAGGAAGGAGCCGCCTTTGGTCACCTGGTGGGAGAGGCGTTGGCCTGGCTGGACGGCGACGCTGGCATCGGGGCCTTTCGTATTGGGTTCCGTGGCGGAGGGCATTTGGTAAGCGGCGGGGTGATAGTAGTCGGAGACTATTTCCCAGACATTTCCGGCCATGTCGTAGAGACCGTATGCGTTGGGGGGGAAGCTTTTGACGGGAGAGGTGGTCACGTGGCCGTCGAGGGCGGTGTTTTCGAAGGGCCATTCGCCTTGCCAGATGTTGGCCATCCAGACCTCTTCTCCTTCCGGGAACATTTCGTTTCCCCAGGCGTAGGGTTGCCGGACGAGGCCGCCGCGGGCGGCTTTTTCCCATTCGGTTTCGGTGGGCAAGCGTTTGCCGGCCCATTTCGCGTAGGCGGCGGCGTCTTCGTAGGTCACGTTGACGACAGGGTGATCGTCGAGGCCTTCGAGAGTGGTATCGGGGCCGCCGGGCGTGCGCCAAGTGGCGCCCGGCATGAGTCGCCACCATTGGTTGATGTCCCGGGAGTCGTGGAGCTCGCCTTTGGGTGCGGCGAAGACGATGGAGCCCGCTTTATCGATCAGTTTGGATGCTTCCTTGATGCGTTCCAAGGACGCGAGGATGGCTTCTTTTTCGCGGCCGGTGGCGGCTTTGGCCTGACGTTCGTGTTCTTTGATGCTGTATTCGGCGGCCTCGCGGAGTTCGCGGACGGTTCGTTCGGGCAGGGGTTGTTCGGCGAAGGTCACGTAACCGGTTTCATCGACGAACTCGGCGAACTGGCGATTGGTGACGATGTATCCGGCATCGTCGAGTCCACGACGGCCGGCGCGGCCGAACATTTGGCGAAGTCCGCCACGATGAACTCCTCCAAATGTTCGGCCGCGCCGGCCGTCGTGGACTCGACGATGCCGGATACATCGTCACCACCCGCACCAGCCCCGGCCTCATGGACGCCGCCCCTCGCCGCATCCGCCGCATCAACGAACTCGATTGGCCCACCCTCCTCCGCGTCATGGAACAGGCCGCCAGCACGACTGCCGATACCTCCCCCTTTGAAGCCGTCCGCACCTTCAACACCCGCCTCTTCACCAAAACAAAAATCCCTCTCGGCCTCACCCAAAACTCTTCTTCGGCTTCTTCTTCCACGTC
>JBCCIR010000262.1:0-4742 GCA_039028175.1 Verrucomicrobiota bacterium | reverse complement strand
GTACACGCCGTTGGCTTTTCCAGTATCGAACACGGCGACGATGTTGGCATGTGAGAGCCGCGCAAGTGCGCGGGCCTCGCGGTTGAAGCGTTTGGCAAATGCAGGATCGTTGCCAACTTCCCGCGGTAAAATCTTCAAGGCCACTAACCGATCCAAGTCCCGCTGACGGGCCTTGTAGACCGCTCCCATCCCACCTTGTCCCCCATCGCTCTACCAACTACGGCAACCGCCCCCGCCACACCTCCCACAACGGCGTCAACTCATTCACCATATCCCGCCGACTATTCACCAAGTTGGTCGTCTCTCCCAAATCCGTCGACAAATCATACAGCTCCACCGCCGTCGTCCCGCTGAAATAAATCCGCCAATCATCCTTCTTCAAGGAACTCCCCCAAAACTGAGGCCCCCGGCGCGACCGATCCGATCCCATCCAGATATCCAACACATCCTCCCCATGAAAATCCGTGGGATTGATCGGAATATCCACGATCCGGCACAAGGTCGGCAACCAATCCAATGCCGAAATAATCGACTCCGTATTCACCTTCCCCGCCGGCACATACCCCGGCCAACGCAATATGAACGGCGACCGTATCCCGCCCTCATACTGATCATGCTTCTGCCCCCGTAACCCGCCCGAATACCCCACCGTGTTCGTCTTGTGCGGATTCGCCGCCTCATCCTTGACCAATGCTGCCCCTTGGTCGCTCGAAAACATCACGAGCGTGTTGTCCGTCAGGCCGTGCTCATCCAGCTTCGCCAGCAACTCCCCGACAAACTCGTCCAGGTAATACACTTCCGTCAGGTAATTCGCCATACTCGTGTGAATACTCTGATCCCCCGCCGTCGCCGCCACCACCGCATCAAAACTGTCCTGTATCTGCTGCCCCACAAAATCATTCCGGTTCACCACCAGGCTGCTAAACCCCGCACTCACCACCAACTCCGGCCGCGGATCGATCGGGTTGTGCGTTACCCGCCCCATCACGTTCACGTAAAACGGCACATCCTTGTTCGCCTCAATGAACGCAATCGCATTCTCATAAATATCCTCGTCCCGCCCGCGCGGATCATTCCGCCCCCCGCCGCTCACGATGATCTCATCAATCCCATACGTCCCGTTCGTCTCCACCGGCCCGATGTGCCACTTCCCAAAATGCCCCGTCTCGTATCCCGCGTTGTCCAACAACTCCATGATCGTGATCCGGTCCACGAATCCCTGCGACGCCTGATCAAAACCATGGTCCGACGTGTTCAACGGAAAACTGTTCGGATGCCGGCTCGTCAATATCCCCGTCCGGCTGGGATTACACGTCGTCCCCGTGACGTTGAACTTCTGAAACAAAGTTCCCTGCGCCGCCAAAGCATCCAGGTTCGGCGTCTTCGCATACGGATGCCCGTAACACGCCAAATCCCCATACCCCAGGTCATCCGCAAACAACATGACGATGTTCGGCTTCGGTATCCGCTCGGACTTCAACCCCACCTGGAAAAAATAGCGGTCGTTCGCCCCCGGATCCACCGCATACCCCGTCTCATCACCCGCCGACGCCGGAACGCCCTCGTCAATCATGGTCCACGTCGACAAATCGGACGCCCCGAAAATATCAAACTGCTGCCCGAACGATGACTTCCACGTGAATTCATAATTCGCTCCTCCATTCACACTTTCCCCGCGCGTCATCACCGGCTCCGCCGCCACCGCCGCGGGCACATCCCGAATATCAAAGGTGATCGTCCCCACCGTATAGCCCGCCCCGCTCGGCGCCGCCCGAAATCGCACCGTCCCCACCCCAAAGCCTCCCAGGCGGAACGATCCCGAATCAAAACTCACCGACACCGGATTCTCCCCCGATGCCCAACCCTGGCTCGCCCCCGCAAAATCCTCCACCGAATCACCCGACGACGCATTCCGCGCGTTCGTATACAGATACCCCAGGAAATCGAAGGTCTTCGCCGGCGTCATCGTCGTCACATCGACCACGAACGTCAGCGCCTCCGAAACCGAATCACTGTTCCCAAAATCCACCCGCCGCGGCGAATTCCCTTTCACCCCGATCCCTTCCGCCCCGATCGCCAAATCCTCCGCCACCCCGCTCCCACCCGTCGCGGTCACGGTCACCCGAAACGTCCCGTTAAACCCATCCGAAACCGTCCCGCTCAAGGTCCCGTCCAATTGATCCGCCCCCGTCCCGCTCGATCCCGTCGCGTCCACCGTCACTGTTCCCCCGGACGTCACCGCAAACTCCAAGGTCAACACTTCCCCCACCGTCTCATTCGTCGCCACCCGAAAATCCATGGTCACCGCCCCCCGCACCGGCCCCAAACCGATCCCGGCAAACATCAAGACAGAGACTATGAAATTTCGACCATTCATCGCAACAAACACGCACCCACCCCCCATTCGCACAAAAACAAACGTCCCTCACCCAAAAATCTGGCCAAATCCCCTGCCTCCCTCCTTCCCATGCCTCCTACTTCATCATTGAATCCATTGGACGTCAGAGTCATCCTACGCCTGACCGAGGGCGCGCTCTGACTGCTGGATTGATGGTTGAAAGATCATGGCGTTTTCGATTAGTGGCGGGTCACGCGTTAGGATCGACGTCTTGTTAGGCCCGTGTTTGCAGCTACCAGATGTCGAGAGCCTCAGCGATTCTCTGGCGGATCTGAAATTTCGATCGTGGTTCATTTGATCGGGCGTCAGTGATCTCAAGAAACCTTCGAGATGGGTAGTCGGCCAGGAGACGAAGATAGGGCTCTCCGTCGACACTCAACGCAGCCGTGCTTCCGTCCGAGTCCTCAAATAGATATAGATAGAGTCCGAGGATGCTCAGTGTAGCTTCGACAATTGCGAGGTAGCCGTATTTTAGTTCCGTGTTGATCCTCCAGCTCTTTGAGCGGATTTCTGGATGGGAAAGTTTCGACTCGGGTTCGCTATGAAGCCAAATCGGGATGCGTGGGAACTGATCAGTTTCGGGATAAGTTCCCGACCAAAAAGAGAATCCGTCTGTGCTGGTTGCCGGCTTCATTCGAATATGGTGACGCTCCAAGAACCCGACGATTCCCTCGGACGGTTGCTCTGTCCGTGTAGTAATGGATATGTCAATGTCGACGCCCATTTTCTGGCCTAACGTCAATCCTGAGCGACCGCTGACTGAGAGCGAAACGGCGCAGCTCGGACACGGTTGATACTATCAATCATCTTTCGATTCATGGCGAGGCAGCGTTTGGTCTCCAGGCGCTTGTTCTGTGTTTCGTATTTCGTGTTGATGCTCGATCAGCCAGCGGCGCTGCTCCTCGGTGTCCGGCACTGACATCCCCCGCGCTGCTGAAATATGAGCGAAGGCTGCGTCGGCCTCAAATGCTGCATGCAATAGGACTCCGGCGGCGACCGTGCCTGAGCGCCCAATCCCGGCCAAGCAGTGAATGACGGTACTCGTGCCGCTGCCTGTCGCCTCGTAAATCTCGTGTGTAAAACGTGCGAAATCGGGCAAAGACGCCGGAAGTCCCCGGTCGCGTATCGGGTACGAGATGAATCTCATTCCGTTTCGCTCACACAGCGCTTGCTCGTCGCCCAATCCAAAATCTTCCGCTTCGTCGGGTTCGAGCAACGAAACAACCTTCTTGATTCCGAATGCGGAGATGTTGGCGAACTCGTCTTCAATCCACTCTCCTGTAGTGGGCTTAGGCATGACCGCAAGGAATCCGCTTCCGATCTGTTCGACGACGTGGATGTCCGGTTCGAAGGCCATTTTCTTTCACAGAACGTCCGAGCGATGTCACTGCCTGCCTAGGGCACGCTCCGACTTCAGGGTTGAGGTTTGAAGGCTCATTCGGCTCTCGACTCGGCGCGGGCAGGCAGTTGATCATCCGCGCCTTGTTCTGTCTTTGTGCCGATCCGAATCTCTAGAGTGCTATCGACCAGAACCGACTCCAGCACTTCTGCTTTGAGAAGCTTAGCCTCAGTTGCACTCGCAACCGAAGCAAAAGTAGGTCTGCACAGATAAATATGTGCTCTGTAGGATGGAACACCATTCATGAACCAAATCTCGCCATGGAGTTCGATCCCTCGCTTGGTCGTCTCTAGGTGATCGAGAATAAAGCCTTCGAACGTGTATCCTTTCGGCAAAGCCGAGAGCTCTGCACCAAGAAGTAAACAGTGGAGAGCCTTCGAGCTTCCCTCATCCATTGCGTTAAGCGGATAGGATTTCATTTCGACAGAACAGTGCTTATTAGCACACCCAATATCGATATGCTTAATGGCTACAAAGTAATTGATTAGCGTTAGCATGATACAGCCAAATCTCACCACACCTCGGAAGAGAGACCATCCAACCATCGCTACCTCAAGATCATTGATGGATTAACGAACCAATAATTCATCACCGCTGAACCATCTGATATCCCACCCATTCCCTCCCGATATCAAATAGTCAGTATTTGCAAACCATCGCAAATACAGTACCCTAACACCCAGCCTCCCTTCCCTCACCCCTCTCATCACCTCCCTCCCCGCTCAACCCATGGGCCGTCACCCACGCACCATCGCCATCCCCTTCGCCCTCGTCGCCACCCTCATCGCGACCGCATCCGCCGAGGACCCCGTCCCCGCGCCACCCACTCCCTCACCACCCGTCCCCAACCCCTGGACCACCCAACCCACCCCGCCCAACCCCTCCGATCCCAAACTCCCCACCCCTCCTCCATCCCCATCCCCTTCTCCATCGCTCACGTCCACC
>JBCCIR010000261.1:0-4759 GCA_039028175.1 Verrucomicrobiota bacterium | reverse complement strand
GAAAGGGAATGCCGCGATCAAAGGGAACACCCTGATCTAACAGTAGCAAGCAGGCGTTGAGGTAGGCTTCATAGAGGGCGTCATAGTGCACGTACGTGGCAAGGTCGCGCGGTCTAGAGATGAACCGGAACCTGGGGTCTTCTTCATAAGCTTCGAACCCTCGAAGATCAGCTCCGTTCTGCACATCTATGTACTGTTCCCAAGTGCGCATGTAGTCGATGGCTGAAGCCGCGCGGACACGCTGGTCGATACGAAGCGAGCCGTAACGGACGTACCCGGCCTCCGGCCCAAACTGCGGGGTTTGGCCCTTCTGATTCTGTTCGTTGCTTCCAATCAATAGATATTGACTGACATAAGGCCCAACCAAATCTCCCGGCGTGAATCCTCTGAGCACGTTCTCAGCCTTGACCCCTTCCGGGTGTCGCGCAGCATTCGCGGGGAACTTGCCAAGGTAATCGAGCGCCTGCTTGAACGTGATGGCATCGGCTCCACCTCCCGAGTTAAAATTGGTGAACGGCAAGTCTCGGAGAAGCGCCATCAAGTAGACCTCCGCCATTTCCGCAGCGAGCTCAGGACTGTCTAAGGTTGGCGCCTGAGCCATGGTCACTGCTTGTGGGTCTGGTCCCTCAAGCTCGAACTGATGGCCGGCCCCAGCGCTTTCCCAGGCGCGGACCAAGGCCCCTTTTCCGCCCTCGGCGTTTTTGGCCTTGTCGGAAAGCCAGTAGCTTTTATCGACAGGGCCCTTGGGCCTGCAGGGGACAGGATTTTGGTGTTTGTCGAGTTTGAGTACGCAGGCGTGCCCCTTGGGCGGCGTTTTGCCTTTTGGAGAGGCCCACTGATAGGGGCCCAACGGCACATCGCGAAAGTCGCGTGGATTGCCGGACTGAATGCTCGTCACAAAGAGCTCGTAGTCTTCGTGATTGGCCACACACCCGTCACTGTCATGGGGTAGGCCCTTGGTGAAATTGGCCAGGTGAGTTGGGGCGCAGGCTACACCAGGATGTTCGGGATGTGGATCAACTTCATGCGAGTAGCGATACTCCTCAGAGTTGTTGACATGATCAGGGTGGTTTCGGTCGTAAGCAGCCTGTGCGGCTGCGTTCCGAACTTCGATAGCTTGTTGACGTCGTGGTTTCATGATACGTGTTATGTTAGAATTAAAGTAAATTGAGAAGAGAATTCAGAGATCGTTTCGACTTGAGCTCTCGGACCTGTCCTTCCGCTTACGCGGAGACCGGTGAGCCAAGATTTCGTTGAATTTGAAAACGCCACCGGCATCGGCGGAGAATCGCGTCTTTCGCCGACGTCGGTTTCATCCCGACTCAAAGTGCCAACCTCGACAGTGATCCGCGAAGGTGCGCGCAAGCCAGAGGTCCGCTGTGGCCGAGGGCAATTCTTCGGCGCTATAACTCCTCAATTCCCTTGAGCCACGCTCGGCTATCGTTGGCAATGAGTCCCAAAACCTGAGGCAAATTGCCGCCGCCAGACTCTATTCGTCACCTAAACGCGAATACCGTTGCGGCATCTGAAGGTGTTAGAAACGTACGGAGAGTCCCCCTGAGAAGGTTTCTTCTCGAACGAAACCCGGAGCGTTTCTCCCGCTGTTGTAATTGAGGTTCAGTCCAATGTTTTCGGTGAGCATAAGCTCTGCCGTCACTGTGAGATAGTCATAAGTCTCAGAATCTTCTGATATGAAGAATAGATGATGGTTTGCGGAGAGCGTCACCTCCTCAAAACCGAAAGTATTTGCCAGTCCCGGAAATTCGAAACTGAGGGCGGTGCGCAGTTCTGCTTGAAAGTGAGAATCCTTCAAAACACCATCCCCACCATCATTATTGATGACACCGCCGCCGTCGATCGTTAAGAACGGACGCCAGCGCCACCTCAGCCACTCGTCGGGGGTAAAGAAAAAAGATTGATAGCGCCCCAGCGCCAGTGAGTCCATGGTTGGTGTGATCATCAATTCGGCACTAAGCCGATGCGTTTCGAAGTCTCTGTCCGTTTCATCTTTAACCATCAAGGACGTGTAGAGACCTCGTTTCGGGCTGCCAGTTTCAATGATCCCGCCGCCTCGGAATACCCACGCATCTTGTCGATCGTCAACCTCGCTGTTGAAATGCCCTTCTATCGAAAGCTCAAAACGGTACTGAGCCGTCTCTTCAAGGTTGAACCTTGGTTCAGAATTCCAAGCGAGAAAAAAGTCAGCGTTGAGAACAGTATCATCGCCCGTCTCATGATTCTTGAAGAATGAGAGGTCAGCCCCGAGCTCAGTTTCACCAGGACCAGGCAATCGTTGCAAACGCAGGCCTCGTTTGATTTCTCCGAAGAATTGGGAAAGTAGGCCGCCTTCGGTTGTAGTGTCGAAGCTGTCAGCGCTCACTTCAAGCGCGGCCTCGCCTGCTGCTTCCGCGGGTTGTTCCCCAGCGAACCCCACACCCATAGATGCAACTTGGATGAGGCAAACAGTCGTGTAAAACGTTCGTGTCGAGAGATTCATGATGTATTTATGGAAGATTAGAATTGAGGTCACTCCATACGAGACTGACAATATCGCCTACTGTATGGAGTTGACGGATTGCGTCGGTATTCACTGCGTTGGAAAGGCGGCACCCTCGGTCACGCACGTGTTGGCGTACCGGGAATGCGAGCAGCCCTTTGGCTTGATCATCCAAGCCCAAACCTGCACTGCTCGTGAGAGAAGTAGTCTCAGTAATCGCTGGCGGATTAGTGAGCCCATCTCGGATCCCGCCGATGACCACGGAAGAGCATTGTGTGCGATCCAAAATGGTACAGCTACTGGGGGCTACCCCGGACTCCAATGCGATCGATTGGACAGAAGCGCTGCTATGATAGGGACGCCCATTGACTTCGATCTCGACGTTGATTGACACTTCCGGTGATTGGGCCCCATTTTGAGGGTTAGAAGGCACGGGCGGCGTCAATTGCGTTTGATCAAATTTGGGCGAGCATAGAGTCGTGTGTCTCAGCTCCGGTCCAGCGAGATCGACCTCCAGAGCGTCAAGCACTCGAGGGAGATGACAGGCGATGGCATGCTCTGCGGAAGGCGCTGCCAAGGTCTCGCCTGCGAAGTGAAGGCCTACTCCTTCGCCATCATCAACGCTATACCACAATGATCCGGAATCACCTCCTTCGCTGATCTCTTCGTCGTTGGGGTTATCCTCATCCACCGGGACGATCTTAAATCCGTCGATTCCTCTCCGGCCAACACTGTAGTTAATAAAGTAACGACCCACTCCATCAACGCGGCCACGAGTGATCCCGGTACTTCGGCCCGACTTTTCAACGATCTCACCGATACTTGCGGTGTGCGATTCGGTAATCACTTTACCGGATTCAAACTGATTCGGTTTAAACCCTCGGGATTCATCGAGCAGAGCGACCGCAGCATCGCCGTCCGCATTGAGGATGGAATTGGCAAGCGTCCCGATGGTGTCTCTGGGATTGCTTCCTCCGTCTGCGCGACCGGGTTGCAGAACAGCATCACCAGGTGACCCAAGGCCTCCATGAAGAACATGCCAGTTACTGAGAGCACCGATAGAGCCATCGTTACGGCCAACGACAATCGCCCCAAGGGTGCCAGCGGTGATGCTCGAGTGCCCAACGCTAATTCCGGGGACCAGCGGATCGTGAGCCACCTTCCGGGACCTAGTTCTGCGCCCCCCCTCGACATCCGGGCCACGCCCCGCTTCGTAGTGACCCTCGATCACATCCAATGGAATGCCGTCTACTTCTTTCGGGAAGATTTCGGCGGCTTCGAGGGCGCTATCTTCATGCTTCTCTCGGACGTGAACACGAACGGTGGTGATCCCGGTTGGTTTTCCTTCTGTATATTGACTGCCGATGTCGACAGCGGTCACATAGTCTCGGGCCCCATATTTTTTGAGAACTTTGGCAAAAGCTGCATCGAGTTCCGACTGGGTTGGTTGTTTCGCCTTGCGGCGGGTAGGGGCACGCT
Source organism: Verrucomicrobiota bacterium (assembly GCA_039028175.1). Classification (GTDB taxonomy): domain Bacteria; phylum Verrucomicrobiota; class Verrucomicrobiia; order Verrucomicrobiales; family DEV007; genus JBCDBW01. The sequence continues at coordinate 783 of JBCCIR010000261.1, read as the reverse complement.
TGGCTCTCTTCTTTGCTCGTGGCTTCTTCGCAGGCATGGCTTGTTTGATTACTAGTTGGCACCACCAATAGACGTTGCACGGACGGGTGTTTGGGCGTTCACTGGTTGGGGCGCAGTCTCGTGCAAGATCGGGCCAACTAATTGAATCATGCTCCATTGGCTAGGTGTCTGGACCCACGGTGACGCCTTTTCTGCTTCATGACCACAGACTCGCGATTCACGTCTCCTACAATAACGAGACCTGTGACCGTTTCGCCGGGTGATTGTCATCGGTCACTTAAAACCAGCCATTAAAGGTCGAATCAAAACCAGCCACTTTGGGAACAAAGTCTATGGCGTGGAGCCGGGCATCTGCTCGGCTCTGGAGCCATGGCCAATCAACTCAAAATGGCAAAAATTCACTCCATCGAGACCCTTCACAAGCGGGGCTGGTCGCTTCGGCGGATTGCTCGCGAACTGAAGATTGAGCGGGGAACGGTCAAAAAATACGTGCTGCGGCTTGTCTCCCCAGAGGAGAAGGAAACGGATTCAAAACCCACCATTTCGACCCCCGGGCGGCAAAGCCATTGCTATTATCCCCACCGGGACTTGATTCTCCTCAAGCTTGAGCAGGGACTCAGCGAGATGACCATCGCGCAGGAGGCGATGGTCGATCCAGCTGAAGCGGGATGGCGTGCGGCGAAGGCGGCAGGGATCGGGAAGAGGGATGGATGAGTTCATGGTTCACGGAGCGTTGGGCGAGTTCGAACCGAGGGAGGAAAACAGGGAGTTTTCCGGAGCCCG
>JBCCIR010000260.1:0-4763 GCA_039028175.1 Verrucomicrobiota bacterium | reverse complement strand
CCGGAACCTCCCCGGTGAAAGCTCTACAGGCCTGGGTTGAAGCAAGCGAGATCGAGGATGGAAAGGTCTTCAGGGCAATCACTCGCCATGGTGTTTTGGCTGATAGGCTGACCGGCAATCAATTGCCCTCATGATCGAACGCCGGTGCAAGAAGGCAGGGCTTGATTCTGCCGCGTTCTCCGGCCACTCGCTCCGCAGGGGCTTTGCCAGTCAGGCAGTAAGAGCCGGAGCAACCATTGCTGATCTCAAAAGCGGGGGAGGGTGGAGATCCATGGTTACATTGAAGAGTGGGCAGGGCAGGGCTGGGACCAGTTGGCTGCTGGTCGTTTGGGGCTTTAAATTAACTGGTTATGCGGCTTTTTCTCTTGGCATGAAAAGGCACCCCTTTCATCATCTTATTGGTTCAGATTCCATCTCGATAGAGCGACCGGCCAGCCCCGGCCCTATTGGCCAGTCGGTGGAAGCCAAATATGCCCTTTTTATATGACGTTCAACACTAGCACCAAGGCTTGTGGAGCTGTAGAGTTGGATTGATAAGTGAGTAACCAATATGACGTTTTCTGAACAATCGACGACTTGCCCCGAATGTGGCCGAGAATCTTCACCTTCCTCGCCAAAAGGATTGTGCGCTAAATGTCTGATTTCGCTTGCTATCAGCAATGCCTCGCCAAAATCGGACGAACCCAACATCGGCGACAGCGAAATTGTTGATGGTCCTAACGAATCCATTGGATCCACCATCGGCCGATACCGACTTTTGGATCAGATCGGCGAGGGCGGTTTCGGTATCGTCTACATGGCTGAGCAGCGCGAACCTGTAACGCGCAAAGTAGCCTTAAAGATTATCAAGCTAGGCATGGATACCAGAGAAGTCATTGCCCGTTTCGAAAGTGAACGCCAAGCCTTGGCGCTGATGGACCATCCTAATATTGCACATGTTTTGGATGCTGGTTCCACGCAGTCAGGGAGGCCGTTCTTTGTCATGGAGCTGGTTCGTGGAATTGCTATCACAAGGTTTTGTGATCAAGAAAAACTCACCACGCATGAAAGACTCTCTCTCTTCATCGATGTTTGTGCTGCCGTTCAACACGCGCATCAGAAGGGAATCATTCATCGTGATCTGAAACCCAATAACGTCCTCGTGACTATGAACGAGGACAAGCCAATGCCAAAAATAATCGACTTCGGTATCGCGAAAGCTACGGCCCAAAAGCTGACAGATCTCACTCTCTTCACCCGCTTTCACCAATTTCTGGGAACGCCTGCATACATGAGTCCAGAGCAGGCTCAGATGAATAATAAGGATGTCGATACGCGTTCTGATGTATACTCGTTGGGTGTCTTGCTCTACGAATTACTTACGGGTCGGACACCATTTGATGTTAAGGGTTTGATGTCCGCTGGGCAAGAGGCTGTCCTTAAGCATGTGAAAGAGATAGAGCCTGAGCGGCCTTCAACTCGAATTAGCTCTTTAAGCAATGATGAGCAGGCTGTCGTTGCCCGAAGACGCAATGAAGATCCAGCGAGACTACGCGATTACTTAAGTGGTGACGTGGACAAGATTGTCATGAAAGCGCTAGAGAAAGATCGGCGCCGGAGATACGATACCGCCCATGATTTCGCGCTTGATGTCAAAAGGTCGCTGAACGATGAGCCCGTGACCGCAGTGGCCCCAAGTGCTCTCTACAAAGGCCGGAAGTTTGTCCGCCGCAATCGCATGACAGTTCTCGCGTGCGCCTCCATTTTATTTTCGTTGGTGGTAGGTTTGGGGTTGGCATTGTCGTTTTACAAGAGAGAGCGCGTTGCTCGGGGCGTTTCAGATGCCGCATGGGTAGAGGCGGAGAAGACCCGGGCCGAGGCGGAACTGCGCAAAAATGAAGCGATGAGGCAACTGTACAACGCCAATATGCTTATGGCAGACCAACATCGAAAAAAGGGGCGCTACTTCAAAACGATTCTTGATCGACACGATCCAAGTCTGATGCCGACAAAAGACCGCCGAAACTTCGAATGGTTTTATCTGAAATCACGCGTTGGAATGTTCGAGCCGATGCCGCTAAAGCACGGTGGGGTAATTCGGTCCTTGGATTTGAGTGCCGACGGCCAATGGATCGCTGTTGGTGGGAACGGTGTCCGCGTTTGGGATGCGAATAAAAGCAGCATGCCTTCCAAACATTTCTGCCAAGGAAAGATCATATCAGCGGTGTCGTGGAATCCTGTTAGTAGTGACCAATTTGCAGCGGTCGGCGAGGGAGGCACTTTGTATCTATGCCACACAAATGATAATTCTACGATTGAAAGTAAGGTTGTTCCTGGGAACATCGAGTCCATTTCATGGAGTCCCGGCGGGAAAAGAATTGCAATGACAGCAAATAATACGTTGGTCATCTGGGATGCGGTGAATGCAACAAGGCTTTTTGATTACGAATTTAGAAATGCATTGGTCACCGGTGTTGCATGGAATCCAGACAATGACTTATTGGCGATTATTCATGAGCTAAAAGATAGAAAGCCACAAATCAGACTTGCCTGGGTTGATTCCGAGGGCATTCACAGTCCCGCAGGCTTCTTCTTTAAACAACCGCTTAATGAGAACTCGCCAGCTTTACGATGGAGCCCTGATGGGAAATTTCTGGCAGCTGGCTCCAAGTATCATCGGCTGCTTGCCTGGCGTGTGAATTATGAGTCGGTCAATCGAAATGTCACCTACAACCTCGTCCTAAGTGCTGAAAACGCTCATTCGGGAATGATTACATCGTTAGCTTGGAATGAGGATTCGACGCGCCTCGCCTCTTCTGGAGAAGATCAGGTCATTCACCTGTGGGATATCATGTCCGGGCGACCTCCGGTCTCCTTTTTTGGGAATGATGGTAGTGTTTATGCTCTTGCCTGGAGCAAAACAGATAGTGATGCACCTGAAGGTCGTTTGTATTCGGGGGGAAAAGATCGGGTGGTAAAAACTTGGCGGCCTCATGTTTCCATTCAAAAGCAAGCTGTCTTCGATCATTGGGTCGGCGCAGCAGAATGGAGTCCCGATGGCTCTTTGATCGCTGTCCCTTCATATCGCGATTCGATCGAGTTGATAGATTCGGAAACGCTCCAGATATCCAGTAAGCTTACTTCTGCTGGGAATATTGGAACAGTGTCGTGGAGTCCTGAAGGACAATTGTTAGCGACTTCGAACAAAAAGCATCCGATTGCCATTTGGGATGTGAATACTGGTGAAATCGTAAAAGAAATCGATTGCTCTGATACAGCTCAAGTGGCTTGGAACCCAAATGCAGAGCTGCCGATTATCGCTGCAATTCAAGGTTACGGAAGCTCGAAAGACTGTCCAAGCCTTTGGAACAGCGATACCGGGGAGCTGATAAGTAAGCTGTTTGTCTCCACCGTTCAAGAACGGGCGTTTCGACTGGCCTGGAGCCACGAAGGAGATCGGCTCGCAACCGGCAGCCGATGGGGAGCAGTTCGCATCTGGAATGGGCGGACAGGGGAACTGATGTCGACATTGACAGAGAATTTTGGAACGCATGACGATAGGGCTTACCGGGTGCGCCTATTAGCCTGGAGTCCAGATGATACGAGGCTAGCTACCGTCAATGGCGAGGGAAACCTGACTATTTACGGCGTGGAGAGTGGGGAAACGATCTACTCACGCGTCGCTCACCCCGGCGGGGCGCTGGTGGTGGATTGGAGCCCTGATGGCAAGCGTCTAGTAACCGGTGGCGAAGATGCTAAAGTGCTGATTCACGACGCTGGATCCGGTGAAACGGTCATGGAAATCGACGGGCATACGGACCGAATCTACACGGTGCGATGGGGCCCGGCGGGCCAGCGCCTCATGACTGCAGGTTATGATCAAACCGTTCGCGTATGGGATGCTCGCTTTGCCTATGAATTGGAGAAGCCGTAATTTACAGCCTGCAGTGAAATGAGAAAAACGAGGAATATTCATTATTGTGCACTTTTTCGAAATCCCCCGTAAAGTCGTAAAATCGTCATATTATTGTGCAATAGCCCGGTTGGGGGTTCCCCATCCTGAAATCAGCCGAGCAATAGGGAAAGAGCGGCCTCGTGTTGGAGGGGCAATAGACGGGTTGTGCCCGTTGCAACAAAGGGTGGGGGGAGCGTGGAGGCCGATGGCGGGCCCCGCCTTGAATCTTTTTTTCAGGAAACCTGTAACGCGGCTGGGGCGGTTTCTCTCTTGGGGATGTAACCAACTATTCAAGCCATGAAAAACATTCAAATCACCACGATCCTCGCAGCCATTTCTCTATTGTCCGCCTTGCCTCAGGAAGCCGAAGCTCAAGGCTTCTTTTCGGGCAGGACACTTCAAACTTCCCAAGCGGATAGCAACGAGGCCACAGGCTTCTTTTCGGGCAGGATACTTCAAACTTCCCAAGCGGACACAGCTTTATTCACCGATCCTAAACTTGAGGTGAGTCCATTCAAGAAAATTTTAGCGGCGAAGTTGAAATCGCAAAGCTTTACGACGGATAAAAGCTTAACAGCGAAGTTGAAATCGGAATCACAAGACTTCACCACGCAAACGCCCGGTACGTTTAAAATCAACGAAATTGTAGTTAATGCAGACCATGCTTCTATAAGTTTCGAAAGCTCGAAGCATTGCGCGCCGGTCATCGATGGGCTGGATTATCATTTTGTCAGTAGTAAAGGGGAGAAATCTCATTATGTGCTCATTGGTAATCTGAAACCGGGCACGGAGTATTGGGGCGCTATCATTAACAGCGCTTCGGACTTGG
>JBCCIR010000259.1:0-4903 GCA_039028175.1 Verrucomicrobiota bacterium | reverse complement strand
GGACAGATCGTGCGTCTTCCTCATCAGGGGGGAAGAATGCCCACCGTCACGGATGCGATTTCTAGGGAGACGGTTCTGGGAAATCGTGTCGTTGGACATGTTGAGTTTTCGCTGCTGTCTGGCCGGAGATATCATCTCTCATGGCCCAAAGCCGGGACACTCTACCAGCACCTGAATGTTGAATGTTTGGATCGGAAGATTTCCGCAGCTTAAAGCCTCATACAGGCCCGCTTGATTCAATAACCTTCACTACGGCCATTTCATATTATCCGCATTGTTTTAGGTTACGCCCTCCCCGTGTATCAAATCTTGGCTCGATCACGCCGGCCGTTGGGTAGTGCAGACGAAAGCTCGTCCCCGCCGGAGCCATTCGTCGAGTCATGTCGTTCTGGAATGACTAAATTTTTAGTCATAACTTTGATGACATGAAGGTAATAACTGCTATCATTGAACAAGAATATTTTTTTAACAAAAACCTATATGATATTCTTAAAGCTGATGAGCAGGAGAGCTGTTTCTTATATGTTATACCTCGTGGTCGTTCTGGCTCATTCGGGATTGGCGGCTGATGAGCAGCTTGTGGATTTTCTCCAACCCTTCGGTAATGTGCCAAAGGAAGGAGCCTCGATCGAGGCGTTCGAGTGGCAAGGCAAGAAGCTCTACTTGTGGGATGGAAGAGCTTTTCAGGTTTGGGATGTTACGGACTGGGCGAATCTCCGGCTCAAGGGTGAAGTCGCCATCGGAGCACCGGTTCAGAACGAAGTGCACAATCGGATCCAAACAATCGGTTCAAAGGCCTATCTCTATGAGGCTGAACCAATTTGGAATCCGCTCACCGGTGAACCACCAAAGCTGTTTCGCACAGCTATTGATATCGCCGACCCGGCGGCACCCACAATTGAGGGCCCGGTTGATTTTGTATCGATGGATTTCACGAGCTCTGAAAAAATTGCAGTGGCCTCGTTCTTTCGACAGGGAGCGACGATCCATGAGCTCACCGATTCTGGAGATCTGGTCGTACGGTCTCAGGTCGGGGAATCCGGTATTGGGACGATTGTCGACAATCGCGTCTATTTGTTTCTAGAGGGCACCATCAAGGTGGTTAAAATCTCTGATCTTGAAAGACCTGAAGTGACCTCTCTGCGGGCTGAATCACCGAGTGATTACTCATTCTCAGATCCTGTGTTCTGGGGTGATTACCTAGCAGAGGGTGGGATTTATAATACACGTTCAGAACTTCGGATTTGGGATGCACAGGACCCCCAGACGGCTCGCCCAATCGCCACGTTGGATTTTGATGCTGAATCTGTCCATCCGATGACAGTGGCTCATCCTCTTCTTTTCCTCAAATGCTCAAAGGCTGGATCGGTTTCGACGATTGTGGCGGTCAACATCAGCGATCCAACAGCTCCGATGACCGTTGGCGAGTCCGAAGTCACTGGAAGCATCCAAGCGCTCCAAGTGGTTGGGAGGCAGGCTATGGTTCTGTTGAGTGGGCGCTTGCAGCTATTCGAGATCGTGATGCCTCGGGATTTGGACCTTGCGTATAGCGATTGGCGAGAGAGCTACTTTTCTCAAGAATCTCGTCTTTCGTTGGTGGGGCCAGAAGCGGACCCCGATCTCGATGGAGTTTCGAATTGGATGGAATTTGCGCTCGGTAGAAGTCCTTTAGACCGTGAGGACGCGCCCATGACAATGTCCTTCAGGGAGCAGAGAACGTATATATCATACAGCAGGCCTGCAGAAGCTGCTCGCTGGTTCGACTACATTGTTGAGGTTTCCCCTTCATTAACTCCTGAAAGTTGGCAACCAGTGCCAGAGAATAGGAAGGTGAGCGAGCTACTTGGTAAGGAACTCTATGAGGCAGAAATTCCGAGAAGGCACGCCTTTGCTCGACTTCGGGTTGTAGAAAGATAGAACTGATCATCGGATGGCCGGTGGTTCCCCTAGCTAGCTAGCTAGGATAGCGGCAGCGTTGGCGTCGCCAAATTAGAGTAACGCGCCAAGAACTATGTCTTTTGTGACATTACCACGACAACATCGCTAAGTAAAATCACCCACCAGATGAGCCCAGTGAGAACCGCCGCATTCAAGCCAATCACCGCTGAACCTGCCAACCATCTGCGAACCTTAGGTGACAGCTTAGTGACTTTCTCGATCACCATCATGAACACAATAAACCCTAGCAGGAACCAGTGGCCAAAAGAAAATGCGCCATCGCCAAATTGAATCATAACCTGGTGAGACGATTCGAACCCGGATTCGCTCAAAACTAGGCGGGACTTGGGTATCACAAATAGGGCAGCGAAACTCCAGACCAGGACGGCTGGAATGACTAGTAAAGCGGCTGAAAGATACGTCTTCCATCTCGAAAAATACTTGGGCGCGTGGACTTTGGCGTATTCGCTCCCCAATTCGATGGAATGACCTAACTTATTTTTTGCTTCTACGAAGGCCTCTGCAGGCTGCGCCCCTTCGGTGATGCGCCGATCGACATCCTCTCTCAAGTGGCTCTCAAGTTCGCGCAATCGAGTTCTGTCGATGGAAGCGTTCTCAAGTAGCCGTTCACGCCACACACCAATCTCCTGCTCTAGATCGAACATGCTACCCCCTCCTTCCAAAGACCCTCTAACGCTCCGTGTACGGCCCGCCATTGATCTTTATGTTGTTCGATGGCTTTCCTGCCAGCTGGCTTGATCCGGTAATACTTCCGGTCCCGGCCAGTTTCCGATTTTCTCCAGAAAGAGGAAATCAAGCCATCCTGCTCTAAACGGTGCAAGACAGGATACAGCATGCCGTCTGTCCAAGACAGTTGCCCTTCTGATCGGCTTCGAACTTCTTGGATGATCTCATAGCCGTAACTTTCACCACGCGCCAGGATCGACAGAGCTAGCGGCTTCGAAGATGCAGCCACCAATTCCCTTGGTGTCTTATTCATAATTATATTATGCATAGCCCACTAATGTATATCAACCCATTTCTTTACATCACGCTCACCCGATGCGGAACCGAACGATGGCGCTCATTTCAGACCCCACCGTGATTGTTGAAGGAAAAGACGGGAGCGGCACTCTGCACCAAGGGTGGAAGCTCTTCGTCTTGGGCGTCCTCTTTTCATCATGGAAAGCACGGCGTCCAATCAGGAGAAGCCTTTCTACTGTGGATGAAGGGATCCGGAAGGTTTGGGTAGCAAGTTCCCTATTGCCGGGCTGATTTCAGGATGGGGAAACCCAAACCGGGCTAATGCACAATAATATGACGATTTTACGGGGGATTTCGAAAAAGTGCACAATAAGAAATATCTTTGTGCATCAATTCTTTACGCCGAATTTGGCTCGCCTAATAACTTAACACAATCAGCCTAGGGTTAAATCCCCCGTAGAATCGCCGGTTTCGGCCGATTTCTGTCCGCAAGGTGACAAATCAGAGCGAACGGACTGCTTGGTCTGGGAAATTTAACCCGCTTATTGCTTGTCGGCGTCTGGTGCTTCAAGCAACGCTTCGAGTTCCTCTTTGAGAGGCACTTCGGAAATGTTCACGTTTCCTCCGGCCCGCTTGAGCGCCTTCAACGCTTCGACAAATTCTCTTTGCGCAGTTTCAAGGTCAGTATCAACCGGCTCCACACGTGCTTCGATTTCGATCGCTTGTTCTACGACCAGGGCAGCTTTGCTCTTCCGGTTTTCAAGCTCCAACTTTTCGATCTCAAGTTCTGTCTTCCTATTTTCCAGTTCGGCCTTTTCGTTCTCAAGGCGGTTCTTTTTCAGGTAATTCGGAACCCACGGGATCAGTTCCTGGGCGGATTCTACCAACGCCTTGCGGACCGAACCCATCAACTGGGTCATAGCAGGTTGTTCCTCGGGCCGTTGAACAACCGGACGGGCCCTGTTCTTCACAATCAGCTTTTCGTCGCTCACGCTGGCACCTCCTCTCTAACAGCGGCAATTGATGTGCCATCGGGTTTGAAAGTCAGACCTGAACCTCCGTGGGCTCGGTAGAGAGCATTCAGCTTTGAAAAGACTGCCGCAATCTCAGCTGGGGTTGCATTCCCAGGGTCCATTTCGATCAGAAGTTCGGTTGAGATCCCTAAAGGTGGAAATACAGTCGGCGGAACCCGTGTGTTTTCATCCCACCCTTCGGCTTTTGCTTTTGCAAGCAGGAAGTCGAAATCCTTCCTAACTTCGGCGGCGTAGTAGGCGTAGGTGGCGTAGGTGGCGGCGTGGGCGGTGACTGTGGCGGCTTTGGCGGCGGCTGCGGCGTGGGCGGCGTGGGCGGCGGCTTTGGCGGCGGCTTTGGCGCGGTCGGGGTAGGCGGCGTTGTAGGCGTTGTAGGCGGCGTTGTAGGCGGCTTTGGCGTTGTAGGCGGCGTAGAGGTTGGCGGCGTGGTCGGGGGTGGCGGCGGCTGCGGCATATTCCTCCGCAATCTCAACGGCCCTCACCACCCGCTCGTCACTATCAGGCCTTAGTAGCCGTCTCGCACAGCGAGCAGCAAAAGCCACCATGGCCCAACGCGGGAGCTGCGCGATCTCTTCCTTGGTGACTTCATTCATCCACAAACCTTACACCAGATTCTCAGAACAAGGGGATTACAATCCGAGGGCCCGTTTCTACCGAAAGAAACCCGAGAGGAAACCCCAACCGGGCTATTGCACAATAATATGGCGATTTTACGGGGAATTTCGAAAAAGTGCACAATAATGAATATTATTGTGCATCCCGCTTTCCCCGTTAAACTCCCCGTAGAATGGGGTTTTCCGCCCCGCTCACCCCTTTGAAACCTGTTTGAACCCCATGGCCGATGACTCCTCCGCTCTTCTGGATCGTCTCCTCGCCGCTGCTGAGGATCGACAGCTCGCCTCCTCCACCAAAACCGCCTACCAGCGCACCTGGATGAAAATCCTCGCCTG
>JBCCIR010000258.1:0-4939 GCA_039028175.1 Verrucomicrobiota bacterium | reverse complement strand
GAGGAAGGGGGCGGGGGGTTGGAATTGGGGGGGGCGGGGCGATCAAATGTGATAAGAATCCTAAAAAAATAGAAAAAATTATTGTAATTATGGTTATTTGAGGAATAATAGGGCAGACGATGATTCGATCGTGTTTCACCGGGTATCCGGAAGAAGCGTGAGGGAGCTCGTCGCGGATTTTTTGGATCGCTAAATGTATGTGGGAGAGCCGGCAACGAGCAGTTGCCGGTTCTTTTTTTGTCCGAATCGGGAAAGTGGCGGGGTCAAGGGAGGGAGAGCTTGGAGAGAATATCCCGGGCGACGGCATCGGGTTCTTGGGAGACATCGACGGCGAGGGCGGTCTCGTCGGGGGTGGGTGGTTCGAGGGTTTCCAATTGGCTTTGGAGGAGCGAGGCGGGCATGTAGTGATTCTTCCGTTTTTCGAGGCGCGCCTGAAGAACCGGTTCGGGGGCGTGCAGGAAGAGGAAGGTTGGGGTGTTGGGGCCGTCGTCCAGTTTTTGGCGATAGGTTTTTTTGAGGGCGGAACAGGCGATAAATTTGGGGGTTCCGTTGTCGGCCTTTTCGTGCACGACCGAGGCAACGGCGTCCAACCATTCGGCGCGATCGGCGTCGGTGAGCGGGATGCCGCTGCGCATTTTTTCGACGTTTTCAGGTGAGTGCAAGTGATCGGCATCGATGAACGCGCCTTGAGTGGCGTTGGCGAGGGCCTGTCCGATGGTGGATTTTCCGCATCCGGAGACGCCCATCAGGATGAAGACATTTGAAGTGGTCATTCGGGGCGATGGTAGCATGGGTGGAGGGAGGGGGCGACCGTGAGTTTCGCGATTGGATGGAGTGGGTGTGAGGTGTTGCTGGGTTCAGTTGGTGGGGGGTTGGGATGATCGGGCCCTTTGTTCCGGCTTGGCGTGTATTGGAAGGCGTTTGATTTGAATGGGGAGTTAATGCTCGGCATGGGGGAGCGTGGTGTTATGTTTGCGGGATTGGAGACGTGAAAGGAGTGGACAAGTTGAGCCGCGAGGAATTGGCGCGGCGGGTGGAGCGGTTGGAGTTGCAGCTTCAGCTGGCGCAGGAGAACACGCCGACGCGGATATTGGAACCGTTTTTCAGTTTGTCGCTCGACTTGATGTGTACTGCGGGATTGGACGGGTATTTCAAGCGGGTGAACTCGGTATTTGAGGAGACTTTCGGTTATTCGGAGCGGGAGATGTTATCGCGACCGATTATTGACTTCGTGCATCCGGACGATCGCGAAGGGACGATGGCGGAGTTCACGCATTTAGAGGCGGGTTTGCGATCGGTGCGGTTTGTGAACCGCTACATTTGCAAGGACGAGTCGATTCGCTGGATCGAATGGAACGGTGCGATGCCGAAGGGAGGGAGGCGGGGGATCATTTATGCGGTGGCGCGAGACATCACGAAGTTTCGGCAGAACGAGGAGGCCTTGAAGCGGTATGCGCAGGAGTTGGAGGCCTCGCATGAGGAGTTGCGGAGCATGCAGTTGCAGTTGATTCAGGCGGAGAAGTTGGAGTCGTTAGGGCGATTATCGGCGGGGGTGGCGCACGAAGTGAAGAATCCGCTCGCGATGTTGCAATTGGGTTTGGATTACTGCAAGGCGCAGCTTCATGAGGGGGAGGGCGCGGATGAGGATGATTTGAAGGTATTGGAGACGATGCAGGAATCGATTCAGCGTGCGGACACAATCATCCGGGGGATGTTGGATTATGCGGCGACGACGCGGTTGGAATTGAAGTTGAGGAAGATCAATCCGGTGGTGCGAGAGGCGTTGCGTTTTGCGAAGCACGAGGCGGTTCGGAACAACGTGGTGATGGAAGTGGATTTCGCGAGTGATTTGCCGCGGGTGCGAATTGACAAGCAGAAGATACTCCAGGTGATTTTGAATTTGATTACGAATGCGTTGCAGGAGATGGAGGGGGGAGGGTGGCTTCGGGTCCGGACATACGCGGGAAAGGTGGAGGGCACGAAGCGGGATGAGGGCGCGCGGACGGGTGATCGGCTTCGCGCAGGGCACGACGCGGTATTTGTGGACATTCAGGACAATGGGCCGGGAATATCCGAGGATCAGATCGGGCGAATATTTGATCCGTTTTTTACGACTAAGGCCACGGGCAAGGGGACAGGATTGGGATTAGCCGTATCCCGGGGTATCGTGGAGTTGCACAAGGGGTTGATTGAGATTACAAATCGACCTCAAGGGGGCGTGCGATCGCGTCTAATTTTGCGGGCGGCGCAACCCAAGAAGGCCGCCCGGGTCAAAGTTGACTGATGAGTGAAGAGCCAAAACAGAGGATACTGTTAGTAGATGACGAGGAGGGGTTTACCTCGCTGATGAAGATTCAGTTGGAGGCGTCGGAGCGGTATGAGGTGCGGGTGGTGAATGAATCGCCGCGGGCGATTGGGGAGGCGAAGGATTTTCGACCGGACGTGATTTTGCTGGATGTGGTGATGCCGGATATGGACGGGGGGGACGTAAGCACGCTCCTTAAGCAGGACGAGAGTTTGAAGGACATACCGGTGATTTTTGTGACGGCCTTGTCGGCGGCGGATTATGAGGAGGATGAGGAGTCGGCGTCTGAGGAGGCGAGGGCGGGGCAGCGAATCGTCTTATCGAAGCCCTTGCGGACGGAGAAGGTGTTGCGGGTCCTGGATCGCTTGTTGGGCGGCTAGGCTCGGGATGGATTGATCACGGGGACAGCTCGATACGGTGGGGGCCTTTGATGCTGAAGTTAAAGTCTTTCCCGAAGGTGATTTGGATGGTGGTGGAATCGTCCGTGGCGATCATTTTGCTGAAGCCCTGCTTGATGGTGGGGCGGCCGCTGAGGACCATGGTTTGGGTTTGGTGGTTGAATTCTACTTTCCCGCCGGTGGCGACGAGGTCGGGGTTCTTATTTTCGTCGAGGTGCTTGATGGTGAGGGGTGAGCCGGAGGCGGATAGGACAATGTCTTTGCCGTCATGGGACAGGCCGGGGGAGATGGTATCGGCGGTGAGGGACCAGTCGCCGAAGGCGAAGGTTTTCGGGCTGCCGGCGGTCGCGTCGGCGGGTTCGTTTGTGGGCGACGGCTTGGCTTCGTCCTGAGCCGAGGCGGGGATGGGGGAGGTGGCGAGGAGGAGGGCGGCGAGTCCGAGGCAGGAGAGCTTGTTCATGGGGTGAAAAGGGGTTGGGGAACAGGGTAGGAGGCGGCTGGTCGAGGGTCAATGGCCGATGGGCGACCGGGGGAAGGATGTCCGGCGGAGGCGGTGCCTTGAAAGACTTGCCTAATTGGTTGTCGTTATGATGATAGGGGGCAGATTGAAGAGACTGAATTGAGAAACGAAAGAGCGACAGATATGAGATTGATTTTTGCAATTGGATTGGTGGCGGCGCTGGTGGCGGCGTTGGGAGTTGTGAGTGCGCGGACGTGGACGGATGCGTCGACGGGGAAGCAGATTGAAGCCGAGTTTGAGGGGACGAGTGACGGGAAGGTGAAGTTGAAGCGTTCGGATGGACGGAGTTTTGAGGTGCCGTTGGAGCGTTTATCGGCGGAGGACCAGACGTATGTGGAAGCGCAGATGGCGACGGAATCGGCGGTTGCGGAAGCGGGGGGCGTGGTGGCGTCGAGTGCGGCGGTGGGTGCGGAGGTTGGAGGTGCTGATTGGCCGACGTGGCGCGGGGTGAATCGGGATGATCATTCGCCGGACACGGGATTGTTGTCGTCGTGGCCGGATGACGGGCCGGAGTTGTTGTGGACTTTTGAGAATGCGGGGAAGGGATACAGCTCCCCGGTGATCGTTGGGGGGCGTTATTACGTGACGGGGAGCCGTGACGGGAAGGCGGAGGTGATTTGTTTGGATGCGGGGACCGGGGAAGAAGTGTGGGCGGCGGAAATTGGCGAGGATCCGGAGGACGGGTACAACACGGGCTGGGGTGCGGGCACGCGGGGGACGCCGACGGTTGACGGCGGTATGATTTACGCGATCGACGCGAACGGGCACATGGTGTGTTTGAACCTGGAGGATGGGAAACAGGAATGGAGTGTGGATTTGGTGGAAGATTTTGGAGGGAAAGTTCCGAATTGGGGCTATTCGGAATCGCCTCTGGTGGATGGTGATCAAGTCGTGGTGACGCCCGGCGGGAAGGATGGGGCGATTGTGGCTTTGGACAAGACCACCGGGAAAGTGAAGTGGCGGTCCGAGGGGTTGGAAGATGACGCGCAGTATTCTTCGTTGGTGCCGGCGGACGTGAATGGGAAGCGGCAGTATATTCAGTTGTTTATGAACACCTTGGCTGGGGTGGATGCGAGTTCGGGGGAGGTGTTGTGGTCATCTGAATGGGCTCCGGGACGGACGGCAGTCATTCCGACGCCGATTTACACGAACGGGCAGGTGTTTCTGACATCCGGATATGGGGCGGGGTGCAAGCTGGTGCAGATTGACGGCGAAGAGGCTGAGGATGTTTGGCAGAACACGGAGATGAAGAATCATCATGGCGGGGTGGTCTTGGTGGACGGTTATGTTTACGGGTTTTCAGACGGCGGCGGGTTGGTTTGTCTCAATCTGGAGTCGGGAGAGCTGGAGTGGAATGAGAAGGGGCGGGACGTGCAAAAGGGTGCGGTGCATTATGCGGACGGGATGTTGTATTGTGTGGACGAGAATGAGGGGATGGTGTTGTTGGTGGAGGCGAGTCCGGATGGTTATGAAGAGAAAGGGAAGTTTAAGTTGCCGAAGGAGACGGAATTGCGGGAGGGGACGAAGGGGAAGATTTGGTCGCACCCGGTGGTGATTGGCGGGAAGTTGTATCTGCGGGACAACGACCTGGTGTTTTGTTATGATGTTGGGGGTTGACCTGTTGGGCCGTTGACTCGTTGACCCGTTGACCCGTTGACTCGTTGACTCGTTGACTCGTTGACTCGTTGACTCGTTGACTCGGTGACTCGGTGGGGG
>JBCCIR010000257.1:0-4942 GCA_039028175.1 Verrucomicrobiota bacterium | reverse complement strand
CGCCAACAAAGCCCGCCCCAAAAACGCTCCCAACACGGTCCCGCTCGATACCCCCAAGGCCCGCAACACCCCAATCTCGCCCACCCGCTCACGCACATTCATCACCGTCAGCATCCCGATCCAACCCATGCACATCACGGTCACCAAGGGCAATAAAATCGCCGCAAACCGCTCCCGCTCCTCCCGCCACCGCTGCGCCTCCGCTTCCTTCCCCTCAATCTGCGCCTTCGCCACCGCCGCCGCCGTGTTCCGCGCCTCCGCGCGCGCCAAAGCCGTGCTCTCCGTCTCAATAATATGCGTGTCCGGCAATAACACCTGCAACTCCGCCCGAATCTCCCCCAAACGATCCACGGTCGCGCAATTGCACTCCAAGGCCTGGATCGCGTTGATCTGCCCTTCTTTCCCTAACATTTCCTGAACCTCGCCCAGGTTCATCCAGAAGGTGATGTCATCCTTCGATCCCCGCTCCCCATGCAAAGTCGTCACTTCCAAATCTCTCCCCTGAAAAACAATTGTATCCCCCTCCTCAAGCCCCAAGCCCTTGTGCAACTCATACCCCATCACCACCTTCCCCGGCTCCACCGGGTCCAACAACGGCGCCTTCGGATCACGATGCGCAATCGGCACTTCCCCACGCAATCCAATCACAATCACCGTCCGATCCCCCTGCTCCGGCCACTTCAATTTCTGCGTCAAACTCGGCAGCAAATGATTCACGGTCACAATCTTGCTCTCCGCCAGGGTGTTCACATACGACTCCGGCATGGTCTTCGAGGCAAAACCCTCCGCATATACCTCCGACATCTCCTGGTCCTCCGGAAAAATGTAAATGTTGAACCCCAACCCCTTCATCGACTTCCGAATCTCGTCCTCCAGCTTCGCCATCTCCGCCGTCGTCGCCGCTTCCATCTCTTCGATCACCCCCTCCGCATGCGCGTCATGCGCCCGCAACACCCCCAACGTCCCCAAAACACACACCACCGCCAGGACCACCCCCAATACCGACAACAAAAAATTCAGCTTCCGATGCCGAATCTCACGAATGATCAAGTGCCCCAGCTTCATCCGTCACCCCGCCTCATCTTCAAAGTCGCAACAATAATCCCCACAAACACCCCTAAAACCGCCACCCCCATCACCAACAACGGTGACAAACCATCCTTCTCTGCTTTCTCCACTTCGTTCTCCGATTTTTCTTCCTTCGCCGCCACCGCGTCCTCCACATCCCGCTTCTCCGCCACATCGTCCTGCAATTCCACATCCTCCGGCGTCACCGGAGTCTCATCCGCCACCGTCGCCGACGCCATCAAAGCCCCAAACCCCTCCAGCGGCGGCAACACTTTCTCCGCGATCACGGAACTCCCGTCCACCGCCGCATCCCAGTTCGCCGCCACCAACAAATCAATCCCCGGATTCTCATCCTTCACCTGGCACGAACACGCCCCGCACAAATAACTCGAGGCAAACATGACATTGTCTTCCGTAATTCCCGCCCCAATCAACGGCTCCAACACCCGCCCCCGCCCAAACACCGGATACACCATCGGCTTGTCGGCAAACTCACCCAAATCATCCTCGACACTCAACAACATCGACAACAAAACCGCCTCCGCCGCATCCTCCCGCGACACGCGCACCAAGGAAAAATCCACCTTCAGGGGAATCTCCGATTGCAGCACGTTCTCCGCTTCCATCGGCGACAAAAATTGCCCCGCCGGCGCATCGTTCGCACCAATAACCCCCTCCGGAATCTCCAAGCGCCCCGCCGCCACTCCCATCAGCTTCTCCATCTCCGCCGCCGCCGCATCATCCTTCTTCTGATTCCCCGTCTCCACCATTAACCACACCGCCGATTCTCCCGCCAATATCCGCTTCACCAATTCCTCCCGCACCGGCGACTGCAAAACCTTCCCCACATTCTCCGTCGTCACCGCCCCTCGCCAGATCGGCTCTTTATAGAACCGCCGCAATTTCGACGGGAAATACAACTCCAATCGCGGCGTCACCGCCGACCAATCCGTCTCCCCACCCTCGCGCTTCGCCTCCGCATTCGCTTCTCCCACAGACTCCCCGTCCGCATCCGCCCCCTCCACGCGCAAGCGAAGATTCACATGCGCATCCCCCGACTTCAGCATCTCATCAAGCGACTCCATCACCGCCTTCTCGTCACCCACCAAACCCTCCGGTCCCACCACCACCGCCAACTCATAACCGTCCGCCTGCCACCGCTCTAACGCATACCGAAACACCGGTACCTGGCACGCCATGACCACCCCCGCAAAACCCGCTAATAACAAAAACACCACAGCCCAGCGAAACACACTTCGCTGAATGATGGACTCACCGATTCTCGTTTTCATGACGGGGGCACGCACGCTTACTATCAACGATTCACCAAGGCAAAACTTTCCCCGGTCACACGTGTTTTAACACTATAACCACTCATTCTCCCGGCAAAATGAAAACAAAATCAACCCTCCTCCTGCCCCTCGCCACCCTCTTCCTCCTCGGCCCCACCCTCGACCTCCTCGCCCAACGCCAGCAACAACAACGCCGCCAGCAACCCATCCCCTCCGATGAAGCCGTCCAAAGCCGCGTCCCCGACGGCGTGACCTTCGTCCCCAATATCCCCTACCGGGAGGGCAACGAACGCTGGAAACTCGATCTCGCCATGCCCTCGGAAAAAGCCGATTCCCCACGCCCCGCCATTGTCTTCATCCACGGGGGCGGATGGCGCAACGGCGACAAACGGAAATCCAATTTCCTCAACCCCGCCCTCGATTACGCCGCCAAGGGATACGTCACCATCACCGTCAATTACCGCCTCACCGGCACCGATCCCTTCCCCGCCTGCATCGAAGACGTCAAAAACGCCGTCCGCTGGCTCCGCGCCCACGCCGATGAATACAATGTCGACCCCGATCGCATCGGCGCCCACGGAAATTCCGCCGGCGCCCATCTGGTGTCAATGTTAGGCCTCGCCAAGAAAGACGCCGACCTCGAGGGCGACGGCCCTTACCAGGACCAGTCCAGCCTTGTCCAGGCTGTCTGCCCCTCCGCCACGCCCACCGACTTCCTCAATTGGAAAAATGGCCAACCCATCGTCGGCGGATTCCTGGGTATCGAAGATGACGAATTCGAAAAACGCGCGCGCAATTACTCCCCCATCACCCACGCCGGCGTCGATGCTCCCCCCTTCCTCCTCGTTCACGGAACCAAAGACAACACCGTCCCCGTCTCTCAAAGCGACCGCTTCGAGAAAGCCCTCAAAGAAGCCGGCGCCAAAGATGTCACCTACCTCCGCTTCGACGGCGCCGGTCACGGCGTCTTCTCCCAACACAAAGACGAAACCGCGCCCGCGATGGAAGAATTCTTCGCGCGCACGCTCAAACTCAATCAGTGAAAATTCCCCGGTAGGGACGAGTAGCCTGCCCTGAGCGAAGTCGAACGGGGCCCGCTCGTCCGCCGATCTTCCCTTCTCTCTGCTTCTTTCTCTCGCAACCAGATTTTCACCGTTCGCCCTTAGACAATTGCCTCCTCATAACGTATTGTATCTCCCAATGAATCGCGGCGTTACCATCGCTCTCACGCTCGCACTCGGCGCAACCGTCACCGTCGCCCTCTCCTCATGCCGCGTCGGAAAAGGCCCGCGTAAAATGCCTTACGTCGAGACAACTCCCTCCTACCAACACGATCCCCAGGTCCAGGCCGCCATCGATCGCGAAATCGCCCGTCGCGAAGCCCAGGTCGACACCGCTCTCAATCACGCCGCCCAAGGCGACGCCCTCATGGAGGGACAAGAGTAGTCATCCTCGTTAGATTGACACCCCGCTCGAAGCCAGCGGCTCGCTCATAGAATGTCCGTCCGCTGGCGGCGAACAATGAGAGCCGGCGGCCCAACGGCCGCATCAGGGTGCAGCGACACGCTGCCCTAACATACCACTTACGATTGCCGGAATATCCATCGCCCCCGGATGCCCCACGTGCGCCACCTTGCCCTCCGCATCAATCACAAACGCCGTCGGCACCCCGCGCACCGCATACGCCTTCACCGCATCCGATTCCCACGCCGCCTCCCCCGCCCACACATTGCGCGTCTGGTCCCAACCCTTCGCCTCCAAATGATCCGCCAGCTTCTCCCGCGTGTCATCAATGCTCAAGGCCACCAATTCCACCCGGTCCCCCCACTCCGGATGCTTCGCCGCATAAGTCTGCATCTTCGCCATCGGCTCCTGACACGGCCCACACCAGGTCGCCCAGAAATCCAAGACCACCACTTTCCCCAGGTAATCCGATAACTTCCGCTCCACATCCTCCCCGCCCTCAACCAACTCCGTAAACACAATGTCCGGCGCCGGCATCCCCGCCTCCGGCGCCGTCCGCAATTCCGTCACGCCCCCCGCCATCATCACCCCCATGACATCCCCACTCTCCGCATCCGCCACGACAAAACGCTGCCCCTCTTCCTCCGATACCCCTTCCACCCGAAACGCCCCCGCCTCATCCGTCTCCGCTTCGCCGACAATAATCGATCCAAGGTTCCGCACACTCGCCGCCACCTTGATCTTCTTCCCCGCAATCGGTTCCCCGTCACTCTTCAATAACTTCCCCTCGACTACGCCCGCTCCCTTCAAGGTCTCCAAATCAAAATGCTCATGCTCAATCGTCACCGACTCCTCTGCATCCTCTTTCTTGATCTCCACATGAAAATGATGCCGGAACATCCCCGGCCGCGGCTCATTCAAATTCCCCTCCATCGGAAACGTCGACGTCATCAACATATACCGCCCCGGCTTCAACCCCTCAAAGGTGTGCGTGAACGCCTTCTCCTCCGTCCGGTATGTCATCGCCTTCGCGTCCTGAACAAATGGCATCAACATCAAAGTCACTTCCTCATACTCCGCCGGCTGGGGGGGGGGGGGGGGGGGGGGGGGGGGGCGGG
>JBCCIR010000256.1:0-5033 GCA_039028175.1 Verrucomicrobiota bacterium | reverse complement strand
GCTCTGGAGGAAGAGGCGGCGCGATTGGCCGAGGAGGAGAAGGCGCGGAATGCGGCGGAAGCGGAGCGCGTGGCGGCGGAGAAGAAGGCTCAGGCTGAAGAGGAGGCGCGCTTGGCCGCGGAGAAGGCAAAGGCGGCGGAAGAGGAGCGTTTGGCGGCGGAGAAGAAGGCTCAGGAGGAAGAGGCGGCTCGCGTAGCCGAGGCGAAGGCGAAGGAGGAGGCGGAAGCGGCGCGCTTGGCGGCGGAGAAGAAGGCGCAAGAGGAAGCGGAATCGCGTCGGGTGGCGGAGGAGGCGAAGAAAGCGAAGGCGAAGGCGGAAGAAGAGGCCCGGCTGGAGGCGGAGCAGAAAGCGAAGGAAGAAGCGGTGCGTTTGGCGGCGGAGGAGAAGGCGGCGGAAGAAGCGCGGCGTGCTGAAGAGAAGGCGAAGAAAGAGGAGGAAGCGCGGCTGGCGAAGGAGCGCAAGGCGAAGGAGAAGGAAGAGGCGCGCTTGGCGAAGGAGCGTGCGAAGGCGGAGGCGGCGGAAGCGGCGCGTTTGGCGAAGGAGCGCAAGGAGAAGGAGGCGGAAGAGGCGCGGTTGGCGAAAGCGAGAGCCAAGGAGGAAAAAGCGGCGGCGAAGGCGAGGGCGAAGACCAAGGAGGCGGCGAAGCAAGAGTTGGAGCCGATCGATGCGATTTTGGCGGAGGGCGAGGAAGCGAAGCGGAAAGAGAAAGAGGGATTACCTTTCGAAGTGGCGGCGAAGAGGAAGGGCGAGGCGCTTCCACCGCCGCCGACGCAGTTGGACGAGGATTTTGCGGCGAGCATGGAGCGCGGGCCGGTTTCCTGGGGGGAAGGCGGGCAGCCGTTGCCGCCGCCGCCGGCGAAGCGCTCGCCGGTCTGGAGCATCATGGTGTCGACTATCGTCGTGGCATTGCTAGGGGTGACGGGTTATCTCTGGTGGAAGCAGTGGGATACGGAGAACCGGTTGTCCGCGAGCCGGGAGGAGTTGGACCAAGTGATTGCGGCGAAGGATCAGGAACTGGCGGCGGAGCAGCAGCGGGTGGCGAACGCGATGGCCTTGGTGGAGAAATCTCAGCAGGAGACGATGCGGGCCAACCTGCAGACGTCGTCGGTGAAGGAGGATTTGAGTCATTCGCGTGCGACGGCGAGCAAGTTATTTGCGGCAATGCAGGAGGCTTTGAAGGACGGGTCGATCTTGTCCGAGGCGGAGCGGCGGCAGGTTTTGGCGGTGGTGCGGGACGACGTGGAGAAATCGTTGGCGAACGCCGACGTGGACCGATCGGAGGAGGAGTGGGCGGAGTTGCGTTCGGAGCATGTCGATATTTTGAAGGCGATCGGGACGGAGGAGGAGTTGTTGGCGGCGTTGAAGGCGTCCTCGGAAGTGACGGAGCGGTTGTTGGAGAGTCACCCTGGGGATTCGCAGTGGCGGCGGCGCTTGGCTTTGAATTACCGGGAGTTGGGGATGTTGCAGATGGCGCGCGGGGATTTTTCCGAGGCGAACGATTCGGTGACGCGGGCATTGCGGATGCTGGATCAGTTGGACAAAGAGTCGCCCGGGGATGCGGACACGAAGTTTGAGATGGCGGTGTGTCACGGGGCCTTGGGGGACATCGCGGAGAAGGAGCGTGATCCGGACGCGGCGCTGATTCATCACACGGAGTGTATTGATGCCTTGATTCCCCTGGTGGACGGCGCGCCGAACGACGACCGGATTCCCTACCAGGTGAGTTTATCGTCGGTGCGTTTGGGGGAAGTGTTGCGGGAGCAGTTCAAGTTTGATGATGCGGGGGCGATGTATCAGATGGCATTGGACACCTTGCGTCCACTGGTGGAGGAGAACGTGGGAGCGGGCCGGTATACGTTTTGGTTTGGTTATTCGCTGATGCGTTTGGGGGAATTGGAGGGGGACACGACGAAGAGTGAGGACGCGCTGGCGTTGTTGGAGCGATTGAAGGAGGAGAATCCGGACGAAGCGGAATACCGTTATGCTTTGGCGCAGTGTTACAGTTTACTGGGTGAGATTCAGCGGGACGCGGGGCAGCCGTCGAGTGCGAAGGATTTTCAGAAGAAGGCCGTGGCGGAGTATGAGACGTTGATTGAGGGGGATTCGGCGGATCGCGGGTATCGGTTTGGATTAGCGTCGGGCTGGTCGCGTTTGGCGGAGCTGCACGGGGACGCGAATCAGTTTGCGGATGCGCTGCAGTATTATGACAAGGCGGCGACGATGTTGGAGCAATTGATCGCGGAGGTGCCGGGGAGTGTGCCGTATCAGCGGCAGTTGGCGGAGTTGAACGGGAACATTGGCTTTGCGAACGAGAAGGTGGGGAACAAGGAGAAGGCGAAGGAGCAATATGCATCGGCGGTGGATCAATGGGAGAAGTTGGCGGCGGTATTGCCTTCGGACATGGTGGAGCGTGGGTTGACGTGGAGTCGGCGTCAGTTGGAGATGTTGGTGCGATAGGGATGGATTGTTGGTTTAGGAGGACGGGATCGAGAAGTTTGACGGGTAAGTCCTCGCTTTGTCCTTCTTCGCCCTTCGGGCTGCGAATGACGCCGCTGCGGAGGCTCGGCAGGGACGCCTCGCCCCACCTTCGTTTCGTGGGCGGGCGATGTTTTCTTGGAGGAGCGTTGATTGGGAAGGAGGGGGTTCGGTAGGGTTTTGGGCATGAGGGGGCGGGCGCTTTTGATATTGGGTGGGGTGTTGGTGTTATTGGGATGGTTTTTGGTGACGGCGGACCGGCCGGACAGTGTGGCGGGGGCGATGGCGGAGCGGGAGGCGGCGGGGAAGAGTCCTCTTTACAAGCATGACGTGGTGCGGGGTTTGTATTGGGCGGCGGCGATCAACGCGGTGTTGGTGGTGGTGTTGATGGCGACGGTCCGATTTTGGGTGCGGCCGATGGGAGCGGGGGAGGTGGAGGTGCGGGGAGCGGGGGACGGGGTATCGCGACGGGTGTTTGTTTTGGGGTTAATTGTTTGTTTGGTGGCGGGGGCAGCGTTGCGTTGGAATTTTGCGAGGAAGGGTTTGTGGTGGGATGAGATGTGGAGTGTGAAGCAGGCGATCGTGGGGAAGTATGAGCGGCCGGACGACGCCACCTTGGGGGAGTTTGAGGAAGCGTCGCTTGGGCGGGCGCTTTGGATTTATCACAAACCGACGAATCATGTGTTGTCGGCGTTTTTGGCGAATGGGAGTCATCGGGTGTGGAAGGCGACTTTTGGGAAGGGGAGCGAGCCGCATGTATTTTCCGAGTTGGCGGTTCGTTTGCCGAATTTGGTATTGTCGTTGTTGGCGATTGGGATTGTGGGGTGGTGGCTGCGCAGTTGGGGTATGACGTATGCGGGCTTGGCGGCGGCGGGGTTTCTGGCGGTGCATCCTTGGATGGTGCGATACAGTGTGGATGCACGGGCGTATTCGTTAGTGGTGTTGTTGACCCTTGGGGGGTGCATGGCTTTGGGGGCGATTTACCGGTCTCGGCGGAACACCTGGTGGCCGTGGTTGGCGTTGGGCTTGTGTCAGTTTTTGTTGATGTGGGCGTTTCCGGCGGCGTTGTGGTTGGCGGGCGGATTTTTTCTTGGAGGGGCGGTATTGGTGTTCATGCGGTGGCCGGATGTGGAGTCGCGGGTTGCGGGAGTCGTGCGCTTGGGGGTCTCGGGTTTGTTGGCGGCGATGGCGTTTTTGCAGGTATTTTTGCCGAAC
Source organism: Verrucomicrobiota bacterium (assembly GCA_039028175.1). Classification (GTDB taxonomy): domain Bacteria; phylum Verrucomicrobiota; class Verrucomicrobiia; order Verrucomicrobiales; family DEV007; genus JBCDBW01. The sequence goes on along the minus strand of JBCCIR010000256.1, from coordinate 1,343 downwards.
GTGATGCAGATGGCGCGTTGGTTGTCATCGCTTCGTGAAGCGGACAGGCACCTGATGAACTGGGATCGTTTCCAGGAGGCGATGGTTTTTCTGGGGACGGGTATTGCGCGATCGGTGGGAGCGGGCGAAGCGGGTGCGGGGATTCCCTCGATCACGGCGATGCGGGTGGGGCAGCCGACGTTATTTTGGGTCATGGCCGGCGTATTGCTCGCGATCGTTTTGTTAGGGGTCAAGGTGGTGATGAAGAAGCGAGCGTTGGCGGTGATTTTGGGTGTGGTGGTTTTTGGCGGGGTGGTGCATATGGCGATTTTTGCCATGACGAATCAGTATATGTATTCGCGGTTCTTGATTTATCTGTTGGTGCCGGTGGTGATGTTGGCGGGGATGGGTGCGGGTCAGTTGGCCGAGTGGATGAGCCGGAAGTGGGGTGCCGGGGGCGGGGTGGCGGGGGTGATGGCGGCGGTGTTGTTGTATGTGGGCTTAGTGTGGCCGCAGTTGGTTTTGTTGCAGATGCGACCTTATTCGCCGAGCGCGGAGATTGCCGGGTATTTCGAGGGATTAAAGGAGGAGCATGGGGAGGGGGTAGTTGCGGTGGGGTATGGCTTGGGTGGGGATGTGCAGCGGGTGTATCTGCCGGAGACGCGCCATGCCATTTCGCGGGCGGACATTGAGCGGTTTATCGCGGAAGCCCGGGAGGCGGGGCGACCGCTTTATTTGTTCTACGGTTATGAGACCTTTAACCGGGCGACGCATGAGGATGGGTTTGGATTGATTGACGACAGCGGGGTGTTTCGGGAAGTGGCGGCGTTTGCGGGGATCGAGCCAGACTTTTATTTTCGGGTGATGGAACTTCAGGGCGATGGCTGAGGACGGAGGAGAAGCAGGTGTAGTGAGCCGGGTGCAGCGGCGCCGGCGGCGTTCTGTTTGGAGTCGTTTGCGTGGAATGTTGCTTTGGGTAGTGGCGATGGTGGTATTGACAGGGTTTTTGGCGGGAGGAGTATTGTATTTGGCGTATGAGTGGCGGGTGCAATTGTTGAACGCGGCTCTGGCGGAGTTTGCCGCACCTTTTCGGGTGGAGGTGGGGGGGATTGATTTCTTGGGGGATGGGCGAGTGATGATGCGCGATTTACGGGCGGGGTTGCCGGAAGACGAGGTGGATCGCATTCGGGTGCCGGTAGCCGAGTTGACGTATCGGCGGACGGGGCGATGGGAGTGGGCGGTGGAGACCTTGCGGGTGCGGGAGCCAGTGGTGACGGTGGATGATGAGGTGATGGACGCCTTGGCGGCGCGGGGCTGGGGGGGCTTGGGTTCGGGGAATGGGGAGAGCGCGGACGCGGTGGCGG
>JBCCIR010000255.1:0-5050 GCA_039028175.1 Verrucomicrobiota bacterium | reverse complement strand
TCGTCAATGATTCATCCAGCCTCACTCCATATTGGCCCGCGTTTTTGCAATCCGAGTCCAACTTACGTAAGGAATTCTCTGAGGGAGGATTCTTAAAAGATGACTACAAGGTTCTGCTGGTGACAGACACTGAGGGAAAATTTATTGGCGAAGTGACTTCCTTTAAAACTTCGCCGAATATCCAGGGTCCCGAGGTTGCATATCGAATCTTTCGAGAGGAGAACAGGAGGAAGGGATATGCGACAGAGGCATTGTTATTGTTTTCCGCCTATCTATTCCGTTCGGAAGCAAATATCCTCCGCTTAACGGCGATGATCCGCACAGACAATGCGGCGAGCATCAACCTCATTAAGAAATGTGGTTACAAGCAGGAGGGCACGCTGAGGGATGCTGAGCTGCACAGTGGCGTGCCTCACTCCTACCACGTTTTTTCACTATTGAGGGATGAATGCCCCAAGCTGGAAGATATAATCACCGAAGCTACATCTGACTAGCCGGCTGCCAATGCAGAACAAGACGTGGCCGGACAACCCGCTACCCCGCAGTGAGTTGACATGACCCCATTGGATCGGACACTTAACCCTGTTTCGGAGGTGCACTCTCGGTAGCCGCTCTCCACATCTAGAACGTTCGGCAAAGAAAGTAATGCAAGACGAAGGGTGGCCTCGGGAAAAGAAGTGGCGGCATCTTTACACACGGAGTGTGAAGCTTCGACGTGCGCAGCAACTTGGTTTCGAATACCCTCGTTTGAACGAACGAGAGCAACTTGAGACAGAGGTTCTAAACGTTCTTTTTGTATGCTCGATGAACAAGTGGCGAAGTCCTACGGCGGAGAAGCTATACGGCAACCATCCTCTCTTGAGCGTGCGATCGGCTGGCACGAGTTCGAAGGCACGGCGGAGGATTACGGTAGCTGACATTAGGTGGTCTGATCTCATCATCCTGATGGAGGAAAAGCACCGAGAGCGAATCAGGTCTGAGTTCCGGCAGGAGGTTGAGTATCGTGAGATGCACGTTCTTGACGTCGAAGATAGGTTCGAATTCATGGATGCAAGACTCGTTGAAGAGCTTCAAGCGTGCATCGACCCAATCTTGCTAGTAGATAGCCGCTAGGGAAGCACCTATGCCGAAGCGACAGCCCAGCGAAGGAGGATCCGGCGGGAGACGAGGTCATTCCTCGATGGAACATTGGGGAAATACTGAGGAAGTTAAAGATGCTGCGCGCACTCAGCGACGAATTGACGATAAGGCCCCAGAGCGAGCTGCGATGAGTGAGGATCTCTCCAATGATCTCCTGCATCGATTCTGGTTCGAGTGTCCGGATTGTCTTGGTTACGGCGTCACGGCTTACACCAGGGGTGAAGCGGAGTCGATTGCCCGGGATGCTGCGACTGCCTTGGGAAAAACGTTCACGGTCACGAATGTCATAGAGGACGTAGACATCTCCAAACTCGACCAGGGACATGTGGTCCCGAATATGAGAGCACCAAATTTTCACGGACTCTGGTATCCGCAACTATGACGCCTTACGCACGCACGAGTCCCTTACAAGCGGTTGGACGGCAACGCCTGACCCACCGCGAATCGAAAGCGCAATGAGAATTCCAACGATCAACCACGAATCAGGGCTCGCCATCAGTTGAGGCGCGGGGCAGCATTCATGTTTGCGGGGAGGAACCAAACAACCGATCACTCTATGAAGACATTCTGGATAAGCCTCACAGTGTTTCTTGTCGCCGTTGGAGGCGCCGGCGCCGATACTTCGGAGATACTGGTGCCGCCCACGATGAACGATCGGTTTACCGCTCAGTTCGGTGCCAATTCATTACGGGACGCCTTCGTCAACGCAGGAGTTCCTCTAAGGGACACGGACGCCTTTGAATACGATCCAAAAACGAGTGTCCTCACCGTATCCGGGAGCCGTTCGGCGATCCGCTTTATCTGGACCTTGATGGATGAATTCAGCGGTGAGAGATCCATTCAAAAGGCCTCCGATGCAATCGAGCGACATCTGGCGGGAAAGGTCGCCTCCCTCGCTGAGGTGGAAATTCACGGCATTGACCCACCGAGTTCGATACGATTTGAACCCGATCACCAGGCGGTTGGACTTGATGCCAATGGAAGGGCCGCGGAAAACTACAGGTGGGCGGTCACCAACAGCGGGGAAGTTCAGATTCGAAAAGAAGATGGCCGCCTCCTCTTAAAGTGCCATGTCGATGCAATCGGGCGTCTCATTTTCACTTTGTCGAAGGATTCGACTTCTTACGAAATCACGCTGGTTCCGGAACCATAATCGCGAACAGGGTGGTGCTGGACAACCCGCTGCCTGTTCCGAGTCGAAATGATCCCTGCAACCAAAAGCTTTAACCCGCATTCGAAGGCGCGCCGCCGGTCGCCGGTGCCAGACCTTTGATTCCTAAAGAATGAAAGGCACCCTGTTGATCTTGATAGCACTTTATGCGTGCTTTCCATGCATCGCCGAGGACGACCTTGATTCCGAGTTTTACGATGCGCTTGATAAGGTAGAAGCTGAGTATCGCGCAGGAAAAGCCGCTCTGATCAGGAAGGCAGATCGGGCTATTGTCTACTTGGTGGATTTCGGCGAAACGACTGATGAAAACGTTTTCGCCGATGCCAGCAAGTCGATCTCAATCGCGCCCTACGACAAACGAACCAAGATATTAAAGACGCGGGAGGTTGAACCGAAGGTTCGCCAGGAGCTCCTCGATGTTCTGAGTGCGGCAATTGCGGAGCCTGAGCATACCGGAGGCGCCCTTTGCCATTATCCAATTCACGGCATCAGAATATACCGAGGTGGGGAGCTTCTTCACGAAGGCACGTTTTGCTGGGTCTGCGGGAACTTTGGATTTAGCTATCCGCAGGGCTCCACCTGGCTCGACACGAATGCGGAATTGAAGAATGTTTTCATGACGTTGCTGCCAATTCCTGACGCTGAACGAGAGCGATTTCGCAAGAAGTATGCCGGTGCAGAACTTAAAGGCGAACGAGACGGTACTACCAAGGCGGTTGAGCGACGTGTTGCTGAATGACCGGCTGGCAGGCGTCTCAAACGTTACCTGGCTTGGTGTGCGTGGAGGAAGTCGATGGTGGGGGGTGTGAGGGAGGGGGCGGGGGTGGATTCGGAGAATTGGATGATAGTAGCGAGGGCGACGGCGAGGAGGGCGATGGGGGTGAGGCTCTCGCGCCAGTGATTGCGGAGGAAGGAGGGGAGGGTGTTGGTGATGGAGAAGGTTTTGATCATGGCTTTGAAACGGTGAAATGCGGTGTTGGGATATGTTTATCATAATTTCCATATTTAATCAAATTTTTATATCAAAAATGAGTCTTTTCTTATGGAGCCTTGTTTTTGGGTGGTTTGGGCGGATGGGGGGGAGGCGTTGGTAGGGGGCGAGTCTCCTGGCGGTGGCGCGGCGGGGCGATCATTCTCATTTTTGAGAAGGAGAAGCAGATCGTTTTCTTTGTTGGGGATTTGTGTGGGCGTGGCGGCGGTGGGGAATGGCGTTCTTGATTCTGCGGTGGAGGAAGGCGGGAAGGGGGAGCATCGGGCAATGGCGTGGTCAGGCGTGCGGGGCTGGCGGGGGGGCTTCGGGAGGGTGCTTCTGCAGAGGCGCAGGAGCTGTGATATAGTTGGGGGGATGAATCGAATTGAGCGCGGGGAGGGTTTTTCGATCGTGGAGTTGTTGATTGTGATCGGTGTGATCGGCATTTTGACAGCGATTGGGATTCCGATGTATACGAAGCTGACGGAAGCGGCGGAGGACGGGGTGGATCATCGCAACGCGCAGGTGTTGTCGCAGGTCTCGACGGGGGCGGACGTGGTGGGCTTGACCTTTGGGACGGGCGGGGTGCAGTTGCTGGACTTGGTGAACACGGTGAACCGCACGGTGGACGGGGCGACTTTGGACAAGCCGGGTCATGCCTTGGACGGGGCATTTTTCGGGGTGCCGAATTTGACGGCGGAGGAGAAGTTTGGGGCGTCGAGTTTTCTGGAGATGTCGGCCGACGGCCGACGGTTGGTGTATAAGCGGGATGGTCGTTTGATTGCGACGGGGAATCCGTACTAGGCCGCCTTTGGCGGCGTAGAAGGTGGGAACCGTTCTTTGCTCAAGGAGCTACGAAGGTCGGGAGGTAAGGCGTGAAAGGTGGGGCGGAAGTGGCTCAAGCCGTCACATTGAATGAGGGACGGTGTGGTATTCGAGGGCCCATTCCTGCATGTAGCGGACGAGGGAGGGGCGGACGACGTAGATGACGAGTTCGGGGTTGTCGACGGAGCCGAGGTATTGGCGGAGCAGGGGGTTTTCGGACCAGATGGATTCAAGGAGGGGTGGATCGTTGAGGGGTTCGGCGGTTCCGGTGATGCGGACTTGATTGTGGTGGGAGTCGAGGTAGCAGAGTTCGACCTTTGGGTTGGCATCGATCTCGCCGGTTTTGTGGTAGGATTTGAGGTTGGCGATGTAGATGGTGAAGCCGTCGGTGCGGACGGGGGAGACGGGGCGCAGGCGCGGTTGATCGCCATCGATGGAGGCAAGCATGGGGAATTTGGCTTCGGCGATGGTGGCGAGGGCGAGATCGGTTAGTTGGGCGGGATCGATGGGATCGGGCGTGGGTTTGGGCATGGGTTGATCGATTTTTCGGGTGATCGGTTCTTCGGTTGCTTCGAGCGAGTGATGGAAGAAATAGCAAAAATTTCCGGGGGGGATGAAGAAGTTTTTGTTAAGGAGTGGGGATGCGATTGGTTTGGTTGTTTGTGGTCCTGGCGGTTTTGTTTTTGATTCCGTTTTTGATCTGGGGGGAGTGGTTCGGCCAATTGTTCAGCGGGGACGGAGCGGTGGCATGGTTGGACGGGTATGGGCGGTGGGCATGGGCGGCGGGACTGGTGTTATTGGTGTTGGATATTGTCTTGCCCTTGCCGTCGACGGTTTTGATTTCGGCGTTGGGTTATTTGTATGGGACGGTGGTGGGCGGATTGATTGCGACGGCGGGGTCGATGTTATCGGCGACGGTGGCGTATGGGATCTGTCGTGGGTGG
>JBCCIR010000254.1:0-5099 GCA_039028175.1 Verrucomicrobiota bacterium | reverse complement strand
GGTAGGTCTCCCCCTTCCCTTCCCTTTTTTGGGTGCCCTCTTCAAGTGACCGACGGAGTCGAATTCGAGTTCTTTCACCATCCGTTCCTCCCGGACGTCGTTCTGACGATCCTTGGGGCCTCCTCGCTAGACGAAATGTCGCCATTGGCAACACGCACACAAGAGGATGGATGGACGCTCCATGATAACGACTACGAGATCGCAAGGGATCGAGTGGGAATGCTGGAACGCGTCCGCCTGACCTCGAACGGCGGATTCGAGCGTTACTTCTTTAGCATCAAAATGGAGAGGATCGAAGCCCCCCCGAGCACGGGGTTGCTTGCCAATCTGCTCTGGCATTTCGAGTTGAACGACTCGGCAAACGGTCCGCGCAGCGAGTCCCTGGGCACCAGCGATCTACAGGATGTCAATGGGAACTTGGGCACGGCAGGCGGCTTATATGCCCCGCTAGCCGCGAGTTTTGGAGGCGCGGGCGGAAGTGACGACGATTATCTTGAGATTGCGAGCCAACCCGAATATCAGCTTGCCCCGGACGATTCGTTCACCATTTGCGGCTGGTTCTATCCAACGGATCTCAGCAACTGGTCGAATATCTGTTGGAATGGATCGGAGCCCTCGGACGACAGCAACTTCGGAGTTCGGATTCACGACTCCAGCAGGTATTGGGCGATGCAGATAGGGAACCAGCGGTTTGCACCCGGAAACCAGGTCGCCCAGCAAGATACCTGGCAGTTCGTCGTCTGGTATTTTGACAACGCGAACGACCAGGTTGGCATCAGCGTGAACGGGGGCGCTTTCGTCACCGCCGATTCGTTCGCCCAGCCCGGACCGGGGGGCTTTCTGCGCCTGGGCAAAGGCGCTTTCTGGAATCAGAACACCTACGATTTCGAGGGCCGGATGCAGGGGGTTGGATTCTGGAGGAATCGTGTCCTCACCAGTGAGGAGGTTGTCATACTCTACAATTCTGGCGCCGGACTTCCCTTCTCCCAGTGGTGATCCCAGACGCGGTCTCGCCTATCATACATTTTAACAGAAGTCGCCCCAAAGTGTGCCATTAATTCGTTAATTAGTGGCAGGGCGTTTATGTTGATCCTCGTGCGAAAAAGGACACCCCTTTCGAGGTGCCCTTCAATCAAGCCATTGGATCTGCAATCCTATTCGTAGGAAATATTGGCATGGCCCGTAATTCTCAGCTCCATGTAGGTGTAAGCCAACGCCGCCGAAGAATTCAGTATGATATTTCTCTTTTCTCTCCGATGTCTGACGTATATGTATCGGTTCTCATGGGCAGGATAAAGTCATGTAGCCACCATAAGTTCTCCCGGCTATACTACATGTTGGTTTACCGATAAGATAGTGGTAGACTACTATCATGATGGAGACTCAGGATGGTAACCACGCGTTTTTGACAACCCGGTGGACGATGGTTCTGGACGCACAAAATGATGCCCAACGCACAATTGCAGGGGAGGCGCTGCATGAATTGTGCAAGGCCTACTGGTATCCCCTTTATGCCTTCGCCCGCCGGAAGGGCCTGTCATCCCATGATGCCCAGGACCACACCCAGGGGTTTTTCCTCCGTTTCCTCGAGAAGCATTACCTTGAGAGTGTGGACCGATCCAAGGGCCGGTTTCGTTCCTTTCTCATGGCTTCCTTCCAGCATTACCTGTCGGATCAATGGAAATACGCCGGGGCCAAAAAACGGGGAGGCGGCATGAAGGCTATCAGCCTCGACGCAGCGGCCGCTGAGGGAAGATACGATCTGGAACTTCCGGATCTGGAATCCAACCCCGAAAAACAATTCGATCGGGCCTGGGCTAATACCTTGTTACAGCGAGTGTTGAAGAATCTGGCCCAGGATTGTGAGGATTCCGGGAAAGGGCCGCTGTTTTCCGAGCTACAGAGTTTTCTCGTCGGGGGATCCACCGAGCAGCTGAAGGACGTGGCTCTTCGCCTCAACATGACCGAGAGTGCGGTGCGGGTGAATCTGCACCGATTTCGAAAGCGCTATGCCGCCTTGTTTCGCGAGGAAGTCGCTCAAACGGTCGCCAATTCCTCGGATGTGGAGAGCGAAATGCAGGCTTTGCTCGAAGCTTTGGAATGATTCGAGCTTGACTTGAACTGGGTCGGGATGCTCATGAATCAATGGCCTTTCAGGTGCCCGTTTTCGTCCCGTTTCAACATCTCCGGAGGCAAGATGAGTCTCCGTTTCCCTACAGTCACCTTTCTTCGTTTGGAGGAGGGGGCGTAGACGATTTCCGTCCGTTCGTTTCCTTTGCCAAGCACAACTTTCACTTTCCGCAGATCCGGGTTCGGTTTGATCGAAACGAGAAAGATCCCGTTCTGATTCGCGCTTCCGTTTTCACGAACGACTTGATAGCGCCCCCTGGTTCTTTTCAATCGATTGGCTTTAGAAACGATTCCGACGCGATACTCGCCGGCAATCCGGGAAACATAGGCAATTGCGAGACCGTCCGCCCAGCCCGCAGTTTCCGACTGCGGATCCGGGCGGCTTTTCGATGAAAACGGGTCTCGTTGAAGAATGAGATCGAAGCGATCGATTGGATAACTCGGCGGAAGGAATTCATCGGCCATGAGCAAGGGCGCGGTCGGAAACGGCAGCGTCGCGACCACGAGGGCAATGATTCGGAGAAACCGGAGTATCGGTCTCCCTGAACCATTCAGAGACCGGGTGTGAGAAATGGATTTCATGATGGTTTCGAAGTGTTGAGAATGTCGGGTTCTTCCAGTGGAGAGAAAATCGACGTGACCGCGTTACCGATTCTTTGGCTTTTTTCTGCATCATCCAGAGAACGCGTATTGACCAACCGCGTCCGAACCGTCGCCTAATCCCGTTTACTCGCGTTCCCGCCGCCAGGCTCTCGTGATCAGCGTCAGGAGGACGGCTCACCAAAACTGCGACACAGAATCCAACGGCGCACGGATCTCGGGGAACTCGTGTCAACGCGGGCAACCTCAAAACATGGGACGCGACGAAGGCCTTTCCGTTCAATTCGCAGACGGTTCTTGCCGGAGACAGGAGGGCAGCGATCCCACGGATGATTCTTCGTTCCAGCAACAATAACTGACGAAGTCTTTTACGGACGCTTGTAACGCGACCGGTCCCAAATTCGATCTGATACCAGAAATCAACTCAACCAATCTCATCATGAACAAAGCCAAAGAACTACAAAGAAACCGCACCGGCGCCTTCACGCTGATCGAAATGGTGCTGGTGCTGGCGATCATCGCTCTGCTTGTTGGAGCCGGGGCCGCCAAAATTAGGAACGTCATCACGACGGGAAAAGAGCAGAGCGCTCGCATGGACATCGCGGCTCTCACTTCCGCAATCCGAATGTACTCCATCGACAATGGATCCCTGCCAACCCGGGACCAGGGGCTTGACGCGCTGGTTGCCGAGCCGAATCCGGCTCCGCGAAGATGGAAAAAGCAGCTCGATGCCGTCCCTGTCGACCCATGGGGAAATCCATACCAATATCGGCGCCCGGGCATCCGGAACCCGGATGCCTTTGATGTTCTCAGCTGGGGCATCGATGGTGTGGATAGCGCAGACGATATCGGAAACTGGCCCGATTGATAGATGCTCGAAGTCACAACTTGTAAAAATCCCTCATGAATGCCGGCAGGTATTTGAGGGGTGTAGCAGCCGCAAAAACGTCCGAACTGTTGACAGCCATTAAGATATGATACGCCCTCAATCCATGGTTTCCGATCAATGAGACCCTAGGAATTATGCCCGAAAAGATTGCACGATAGACGTTTGCAGCCGATCATCGATGCTTGTTGTAGGGCCATGCAAGAGAAGAGAAGTTGTCCAGAATGCGGCAGGCAAATTCCACCAAACAACCTCGGGAATCTTTGCGCCTCCTGTTTGGTCGGGCTGGGAATGCAATCGACCTACCGAGCTTCGAATGGTGAACAGACCGAACTTCGCCAGAGTGAGCTGGAACGGGTAGGAAAATTCTCCATCAAGCGGCGGCTTGGCGAAGGCGGCTTCGGGACGGTCTATTTGGCGTCACAGTCAGAGCCCGTCAAAAGAGACGTGGCGGTGAAGATCATCAAACTTGGAATGGACACCGAGGAGGTTCTCGCGCGTTTTCGGGCGGAACAGCAGGCTCTGGCTTCCCTGGACCATCCAAATATCGCCAAGGTTTTCGATGCAGGGCTGACGGATGAAGGACGTCCTTACTTCGTAATGGAATTCATCAAGGGAGACGGATTGTTGAGCTATTGCGACCGAAACCATTTAGTCTTGACCGAACGGTTACAGCTCTTCCTGCAGCTGTGCGACGCCGTGGCCTATGCCCATCAACGAGGGATTATTCATCGGGACTTGAAACCTGCGAACATCCTCGTGGCCGAGCATAGCTCGAAGCCGATTCCCAAAGTCATCGACTTCGGCGTTGCCAAAGCGATGAGCGGCTCTGCCCAGGGAATGACTCTATTGACGGGAGAGAACCAGCTCATCGGAACGCCGGCCTACATGAGTCCAGAACAATCAATGGGGAGCGAAGACATCGATGTCCGCAGCGATGTCTTCGCGCTAGGCGTGATTCTCTTTCAACTCTTAACGGATGCCACACCGCTTGACGCCAAGACGACGCGTAAGACGTCCCGAGAAGAAGTACTCAGACGGATCAGAGAGGATGACTCCCCTCGTCCCTCAACCTTCCTCAGGCGCATTCCCCGCGATCGGTTGGCCGAAATCTCGATGCGGCGCCAACAATCTCCCAAGGGATTGTATAGACAGGTTCGCGGGGACCTGGACTGGGTTGCCGTCAAGGCATTGGCCAGAGAGCGAGACCGGCGATATCACACGCCGTTACACCTAGCGGATGATATCAAACGGGTCCTGAGGCATCGCAGCATTGAGGCAAGGCCTCCCTCCATCGGCTACCTAACAAAAAAGTTCATCCGTCGAAATCGCGTTGCTTGCGCACTGGCCGGAATCACGGGAGCCGGCATTCTCGTAGGCGTCGGCGGCATTGTTGCGGGAGCAAAGGCGGAGAAGAGGCAAGCCCTTCTAGTGCAGGAAGAGGCAAAGAAATCCCGGGCACTGTCATCCACATTGAACGAAT
>JBCCIR010000253.1:0-5106 GCA_039028175.1 Verrucomicrobiota bacterium | reverse complement strand
GAAATGTTCGGGCGCCATGTAGAAAGGGGTTCCTGCCCTCAACTCTCCAGAATCTTCAGCCAAGCGCGCCAGACCAAAATCGGTTATTCGCAGATTTCCACGCCCATCGATCATCAAGTTTGCCGGTTTCAGGTCGAGGTGAACCAAACCCTCATCGTGGGCCGCCACAAGACCGGCACCAAGCTGGCGGGCCAACTCAATGGCTTTCATTCGAGGTAATCTCCCGATTCGTCGCAAGAGAGATTCCAAATCCTCCCCTTCGATGTATTCCATTGATAAAAAGTGGAGCCCTTCGGCCTGACCGATGTCGTAGACCCGACATACATTTGGATGGGATACCCGCCTTGCAGCCCTGACCTCGTTGTAAAGCGACTCAAGTAGTATGGGGGCATTGCCCAGGGTCGCAGGTAGAAATTTTAGCGCTACCGACTGGTTGAGTTTCAGATCATCGGCCCGGTAGACCTCACCCATACCGCCTCTGCCCAAAAGCGAAACAATGCGGTATCGATCTGCGAGAACTCGGCCGGAGACAAAGACCGAACCGCCTGATTGGCTTGAGTCCAATGGTTCATCGCCAACGGATATAAACAAGCCCTTATCATCTGACGGTTTCACCGCAAAACCTACCAGACACCGGGGGCAAAGATAGGCAGGAGTCTCCGGAGGAAGCGGACGGCCACACTCAGGACACAGGCTCGGATCAGGCTCAGACATCGTTTTCAGCAATAGCAGTGAAGAATAGCAATATCGCTGAATACCCCAACGACAAAATACCGCTCGGTGAAACAATTATCGTTTAGGGCTGAAAGGGAAAGAGGATGTGCCTCTTACAAAGAGGCGCCTGAAAAAAGCCCAGGCCAACGAATTATTCATAGGAAATCGCAGGGATTTCAATAGTGATGGAATCGTCACTCCAGACGTCACCGGCCGGAAGCACCCTTCTTTTTTCAACTGGAAGAGGATCTTCACTTTTCTCAACAGAAATGTTCCTGACTATCTCACCTCCTCCGCTATCCCGGGTATCATATTCAGCGGCGAGATCAATCGCGCTGATCTCATCACGTCCTTCGCTCAGGAGGGACTGAAAGAGCACCTCATGCTCTTCCCAGTCGATCACTCCTTCACTAACCAGGAGGCCTAAACGATAATCAATCATGTTTTCTAATTCCTGACCATCCAGTCGAGGATTTTCGGCCATGGCTAAAGAAATCTCCATCGCAACCTGATCGGTTGTTGTGCCGCCATCGCTGAACCGTTGATTTTCAATGCCTGTATCGTCCGAGCCGATATAAACTGTTCGGCGGAGATCGGAATTGTGGTAACGTTCCAATTCGTCTGAAATGAGGTCGCCATCGGTGTCGGCAGTTTCAGAATCGCTCATCGGCGGTTGACAAGGTCCGTCAGCGAGAATCATCGCTTGGGTAGGGTTAACTAAGTTGCCCGCAACGTCATAGTAGCCGTCTGGCCCCCCAGCATTGATCAAATAAAACAGACCACAAAAGTTTTTAAGTAATTTGTTATCTTTAATGTTTACACCTGATTTAACGTAGTTGAGATGATTTATTCCATCAAGGGAAACCAAAGATTTGGATCCCATAACCCAAAGAGTTTCATGAATTTCCTTTAGATTTTCAAGCCCCTCAAGATTAACTAAGGAATGATTCCCGCCTATCCAAAAATCCTCTCCCACATAAGACAGTTTATCAAGCCCCTTGAGGCTTTTGAGAAAAGGATTTGCCGAAATAGACAAGTCTTTGGAAACCGATTCAAGATTTTTGAGTCCCTCCACATTTTCAAGGGCGTAATTTCCAATAATGTCTAACGCATAAACACTAGCTAATCCAGAAAGCCCATTGAGATTGACGATATCATCTACTCCGTCCTTATCATCTATGATTGTAAGCCAGAGGTGTGATGGCGTAACTTGAATGGAGCTGAATGAGTCAACTTCCGATTGTGTCGTAAGGGTCATCTTCACCACGTCAATCACTTCATATTGATCCGGGTTTGCCAGGCCCTGTTTCTGCGGCTCAGAATCTTGGACTCCAAGCGTGCTGGAAGGTGCAGAATCAGCTCTGTGTAGAGAAGTCAAAGTGAGAGCTACAATGGGAACGAGATATTTAAGATTGTGCATATCCCAAGAGAGAAAGCCGGCTCCGTCGCGTTACAGGTTTCCGAAAAAAGTCTCCGAGTGGGCTTGTAGGATTGAAATAACTCAGTCCTCATCGGACGTCACGGATCAACGTCCCACAAGCCCCCAGTATCTGATTGCATTTATTCGCCAGGATAAAGTGTAGCGCGGAGACCGGGTATAGGTGCGCCGTCAGCGTCAGTGAACCGAAGTGAGAGTGACCAGGACCCGGATAGATTGATCAACTTGAAGACGATCGTATTTTTTCCGGCCTTAAGAGCAACCCCTTCGACCCGAATTTCCTCTGACCTCGTCCACATATCGTGATCCGTCACCACCTCGCCATTGAGAAATATTCTTGCATGATCATTAATCTCAGCCCACATGGACAGTCCGTCGAGATCCGTTTCCGATTCGAGATAGCTTACCGCGTAAATACCGATCCGGCTCTGATAGAGGTTCGCCGAGAGATCGTCATAAGTCAGTCGGTGATCATCCTTCAGGGTCACTGGTTGCCACGCCAGGTCGGTTCCACCAATCGAAACGGTTTCATTTGCCCTGGGTTTCAATCGGCCCTCCCCGGGAATGAGCTCTTTGACATAGGCATAATCCTTGGTTGGCGCCCACGGAACTGGTGCCAGCACGAGCCACTCTTTTATCGCCCCGGTATTCGTTGGGTAGACTTCGTGCTGCCTAGGATCACCAGTGACCGAACTCTCCCGGGCCCGCCGCGCCCGTTGCTCCTCCACTTCTTTAGGCGTTGGCGCATGGTAGAAACGAACCGAGGACCCTTTCCCGGACGACGTGCTCAGGTTGAACACCGGGGAACCCCCGACAGCGAGCGTGGATCCATCCGGGGAAAAGGCAGTCGTAACTCTCTCAAACCGCGCGACCTGTTGTTGCGTGGCCACGTCCCAGACGAGACATTGATTGTCGGGCCCTGCCGAAGCGAGACGTTTCCCGTCCGGTGTGAAGGAAAGATCCGTCGCTAACCAATTGTGCCCGATGAATTCTCCTGTCTTCCTCCAGTTCGACGTTTCCCAAGCAATCAATTCATAGTTCGGGCCAACGGCGGCGACCAACATTCGGTCATCAGGGGAGAATGCGGCCGCATGAAACCCGTTCGGGTAATCGCTGAATTCGTGTATTGTTTGCAGAGTCTCAAGGTCCCAAACCTGAACGCCTCGGGTGTTCCAGGTTTTCGTCACCACATATCGTGATTCGTTTGAAGTCGCGACAAACAATGTCTTTCCCCGCCGCACTGCCAGCCGTTCTCCAGTGTCGGGATTCCAGACGTGCGCGAAAAGAATCGGTGCATGAGAACCTGTGATAAGGCGTCCGTTCTCGGCCCAATCCAACGTATTCACCCAGGACGGATGTTTGAGTGAACGGATCCTCTCCCCTTGCTCCAGCGCCCAGATGTCCACTTGAAAACGCGCTTGTCCGGAATGCTATATCCACCATGCCTTCCTTTTTCCAATCAGGCCAGGACGTCTCCTAATTGGACCAGCGCTTTGAGTTCCTTCAGCCACTCCGCGACACCACTGTAGCTAACGCCCTCGGCCAATAAAAGGCGCGCTACCAATCCCTAGTTCGATCCCCGATTCCGACAAGTCCGCCAATCTGTTTCCGTCATCATCGAAAACCCGCAAATGGAGCTCACCGTTCACATTGGCAATGATCACAAGAGAGTGCCCACGCGCCGTGAGTTCGTCCGTGCTTTCCTCTTTCTCCAACAGCAATTCATAACTTAGTCCGTAATCCGAGATCGCAAAACGTCGGCTATCCGGACTGAAGGCAAAGAAGTCGTCATGAAACCGGGAATCCAAGGAGGTTCCGACGAGGGGCCTTACGAAGTTGGGATGCGCCCCGATTGGTTCAATAACCTAAACCTAACACAACACCAATAGCATATAATTTCCCGTAGAACCAACAAAGGCGCACAAATTCCCCAATAAAAAAGGGCACCCCTTTCGAGGTGCCCCTGATCCAAACTTCATCCAAATTTAAAGGTTTTTTGGAATGGTGATAGAACCTGTTTTGTTGTTCATAGTAACCCCATAACCAATTCCATCTACAGTATGCAGGAGCAAGTTTAAGGTTTTACCTCGCATTTCGTCGGCGCTGGGGAACCAAAATGTAAATACGTGGTTTCTCCCATTACCTTTTTGACTAAAGGTCAATCGATTAGTTTGCCCTCCCGAATTATCCTCCCAATAAAAATCGTTAACTGTGAGTCTGCAAGCGGGTGTGCAAGACTTAGTGCTTCGGGCATACACGTAGACAATACAACCCGATCCTTGTCTAATCGCAACACCGGGAGCAGTATACCGATTGGAAAAGCCCCAAAGGAAGGAACCATTTAGGAAACTGCTGAGATTGCTAAAGTCCGCTTCCGCTTGTTTAACTTCGAAGTCGAAGCCTTGAGCGGCAGCTTTTCCGGGAGCCAGAAGGCTGGCGGCGACAATGGCGATGGCGAGAAGTGATTTGAGTGATTTCATGAGATTGAATTTGTTCATACCTGAAGAGAGAAACCCGCCCCAGCCGCGTTACAAGATTTCTGAAAAAAGATTCCAAGGTATGAAAAAGCCCGTTCCACCAAGGGCAGAACGGGCTCAGAATCGACGACAACGGTCACCACTTACTATTACTATCCGCCATGAGCGAGCCCGGAAGGGCTCAGCCTGCGAACTCCTCCTTCTTGCGCTGGCGGGCCGGTTTTTCGGGAGTCATTACGAATTGAATCACAGTTTAACTAACATCATTATCATGTGAAATTGCACCGATCATCCATGACACCAAATTCTCCAACAGCCATAATTTGCCCCGTCCAAAAGCTAGGCCGCGGGAGATCAAGTGACTGATTGGAACGCAGGCGGCACCGTGGACGATATCAATTTTCATTCGGCCTCCGTAGCATTCCTGTGTCACCTACAGCACGTTGCAGCGATTTCATAAACTTCCCCGTGTGGTCG
>JBCCIR010000252.1:0-5116 GCA_039028175.1 Verrucomicrobiota bacterium | reverse complement strand
GTTTGCTTCCGTGGATGACGGCTTGGGAGAACGTGATGCTGGGGGTGAAGCAGGTCTATTTTCATGCGACGGCGCAGGAGCGGGATCAGATCGTCGAGTATTACCTGACGGTGGTGGGTTTGACGTGGGCGATGCACAAGAAGCCGGCGGAGTTATCGGGAGGGATGCGGCAGCGGGTGGCGTTGGCGCGGGCGTTCGCATTGTCGCCGAAGATGTTATTGTTGGATGAGCCGTTCGGGATGTTGGACAAGCTGACAAAGTTTGAGCTGCAGCAGGTGTTATTGGATTTGTGGAATCGGGAGCGGCTCACGGCGATGATGATCACGCACGATGTGGATGAGGCGATCTATCTTGCCGATCGCGTGGTGATGATGACGAACGGGCCGGCGGCGGGGGTGGGGGAGGTGATTGAGATCACCTTGGAGCGTCCGCGGAACCGTCAGGACATCATGGCGACGAGTGAGTATTACGAATACCGGGAGCATTTGATGTCGTTTTTGGAGGAACGGGCGGAAGTGCGCGGGGAGACGCGTTTTCACAGTCGGGAGGCGGGCAACCTGCTTGGATTTGAGAAGGAGGAAGAAGTGGCGGCTTAGTGGGAGAGGGCGATCATGAGCTTAACAATCCCCACGATACCTGAGTCGGCCCCGTTTTCAGAAGCGCAGCGGCATTGGTTGAACGGGTATTTGGTGGGATTGTTTGCGGCGGAGGCGAAAGGCGGGGAGCAGGGGGCGGTTGGGGTGGAGTCGGAGAAGCGGGGCCGGGTGGTATTGATGTATGGCAGTCAGTCGGGCAATGCGCAGGGGTTGTGCGAGGGGTTTGGCGAGACGCTTGAGGCAACGGGATGGGAGGCGCCGGTTTTTGGGATGGAAGATCACGAGGAAGTGGACCTGGCAGCGGAAGAATTGGTATTGTTAGTGTCGAGCACCTGGGGGGATGGCGATCCGCCGGACAACGCGGTGGCGTTTTGGAAGCGATTGGGGGAGGCGGAGGCGGGGTCCCTGGGGCACTTGAAGTATTCGGTGCTGGCGTTGGGGGACACGAACTACGCGGATTTTTGTGAGATGGGGAAGCGTTTTGACGCGCGGATGGCGGAATTGGGGGCGGAGCGGATGGTGGACCGGGTGGATTGTGATGTGGATTTTGAGGACGCGGCGGAAGTTTGGATGAATGAAGTGACGGGGGCGATGGGGGTTGAATCTCAGGAGGAGGTTACCGGCGCCGTGGCGGCGGGCGACGATGTCGCGGTCGGTGCGGCGCCGGCCTATTCCAAGAAGCGGCCCTTTGGTGCGGCTTTGCTGGTGAACCGATGTTTGAATGGTGCGGGATCGGAGCGGGACACGCGGCATTTTGAGATTGGTTTGGCGGGATCGGGATTGAGTTATGAGGTGGGGGACGTGCTGGGGGTATATCCGGAGAACTGTCCGGATTTGGTGGAAGAAGTGTTGGGGGCCTTGGGTTTTGATGGTGAGGAGGCGGTGCCGGATGCGGACGGCGAGGAAGTGTCGATTCGGATGGCGTTGCGTCGCAGTTACGGGATCACCGTGCCGGGTACGAAGTTTATGGCGGCGGTCGCGGAGCGGTCGGGAGACGGAGAATTGGCGGGAATGTTGGAGCCGGAGGGGAAGGACGCATTGGCGTCATTTTTGTGGGGGCGGGAGGTGATTGATTTGTTATTTGCGCATGCGGGGCTGGGATTTTCCGCCGGCGAGTTTGTTGCGTTGCTCGGCAAATTGAATCCGCGGTTGTATTCGATTGCGTCGAGTCCGAAGGCGCATCCGGAGGAAGTGCATTTGACGGTGGCGACGGTGACCTATGAGTCCCATGGGAGGGCGCGCAAGGGGGTATGTTCGACGTATTTGGCGGAGCGGGTAGGAGAGGGGGGTGCGGTGCCGGTGTTTTTACAAGGGGCGAAGCATTTCAAGTTACCGGAGGACATGGGGAGGCGGGTGATCATGGTGGGGCCGGGGACGGGGATTGCGCCCTTCCGGGCGTTTTTGGAGGAGCGTCGGGAGACGGGGGCGAGCGGGGAGAACTGGTTATTTTTTGGCAATCCGCACGCGGGGACGGATTTCTTGTATCGGGAGGAGTTGGAGGCGATGCGGGATGGGGGTGCTTTGCACCGGTTGGACACGGCGTGGTCGCGGGACCAGGGGGAAAAAGTGTACGTGCAGCATCGGATGCGGGAGCGGGGGGCGGAGTTGTGGGGGTGGCTGGAGGAGGGCGCGCATTTTTATGTGTGTGGGGATGCGAAGCGAATGGCGAAGGATGTGGACGAAGCGTTGCGGGGATTGATTGAAGAGCACGGCGGGAAGTCGGGCGACGAAGCGGAAGGGTATGTGGCGACGATGAAGAAGGAGAAGCGATACCAGCGGGATGTTTACTAGGAGCCAGGGAATTATGAGTGCCAATTTGATTCCGGAGGAAGTTGGGGGAGAGCGGTTGACGGGGGAGCAGTCGGCGTATCTGGAGGGCTTATTTGCGGGGGTGAAGAATCGTGGGGTGAGTTTTGGGGATGTGGAACCGGGCGCGGGGCCGGCGTCCGAGAAGAAGAAAAAGGTCACGCCCGAGGAGAAGATCAAAGCGGACTTGAATCCCCTGGATGCGTTGCCGCTTTTGCGGGCGGATGCGCGGGAGAACCGCGCGCCGGAGAAGGAGAATGTGTTTCGATACAAGTGGAACGGGTTGTTTTGGTTAGCGCCGGTGCATGAGGGGTATATGTGCCGGCTGCGGATTCCCGGCGGAGTGGTGACGAGTGAGCAAGTGCGGGAGCTGGCGAACATTTCGGATGATATAGCGAGCGGGTATTTGCAGATCACGACGCGGAACAATTTCCAGGTCCGGGTGGTACAGCCGAAGGACACACCGGAGTTGTTACGGCGGATTCAGGATTGCGGATTGCAGTCGCGTGGTTCGGGGGCGGACAACTTACGAAACTTTACTTCGAATCCGACCGCGGGGATCGACGCGCATGAATTGGTCGACGTGTTGCCCCTCGTGAGGGATTTGGCGCACGAGGTGATCAACGGGTTGGAGTTCTATGATTTGCCGCGGAAATACAATATCTCGTTTGATGGGGGCGGAATGGTGGGTGTGGCGGAGGACACGAACGACATAGGGATGCGGGCGGTGGAGTTGGAGGCGGCTCCGGAAGGGCATCGCCTGCATGGGAAGCTGGAAGCGGGGGTCTATTTTCAGGTTTTGTTAGGTGGAGTGACGGGGCACGAGGAATTTGCGGAGCACAGCGGTGTGATTTGCCGGCCGGAGGAAGCGGTGGACGTCGTTACGGCGATGACGCGGGTATACGTGGAGCATGGGAATCGCGGCAACCGAGGGAAGGCGCGGTTGGTGTATTTGTTGAAGGACTGGGGATTTGAGAAGTTCTTGGAGGCGACCGAGGAGAAGTTGGGTTGGGATTTGATGCGTTTTGATGCGGAGGCGGATGCGGCGGATGGGGCCTTGGTGGTGGTGCGGGAGAAACCGGCGGTGCCGCACCCGCATTTGGGGGCGCACGCGCAGCGGCAGGAGGGGTTGAACTATTTGGGGGTGTATGTGCCGGTGGGAATTTTGCCGAGTGAACAGGCGCGGGGGTTGGCGGCGATTGCGGAGGAGTATGGGAGCGGGGAATTGCGGCTGACGATTTGGCAGAATTTGATTATTCCGAACATCCCGGACGAGAAGTTGGAAGCGGCGAAAGCGGCGGTATTGGAAGCGGGGTTGGATTTTCGGGCATCGATGGTGCGCGGGGCGGTGGCGGCATGTACGGGGAATCGTTATTGCAAGTATGCGAGTTCGGATACGAAGGGGCATTCGATGGAGCTGGTGGATTTTTTGGATGAGCGGATGGCATTGGATGATCCGATCAACATTCATGTGACGGGGTGTCCGCACTCCTGTGCACAGCATTACATCGGGGACATCGGATTGTTGGCGTGTAAGGTGAAGCGCGGGGAGGAGTCCCTTGAGGGGTATCATGTTTTTGTGGGGGGCGGCTTTGGGGCGAACAAGCGATTGGGACGGCAATTGTTCAAGAGTGTCGTGGCGGGCGAGGAGTTGAATCGGTTGGTTTTGGCGATGTTGGAAGGGTTTATGGAGAAGCGGGAGGAGGGGGAGCGGTTTTTAGATTTTGTGACGCGTCACGAGGAAGCGGCTTTGGTGGAGATGACGGAGGCCCGGATGGCGGCGGGTGGGATTGCATGAGGGGGGGAGCGGGGAGCGAGCTGACCTTGTTGGACGAGTTGTTGGCGGAGCAGCGGTCGCTCACGGCGGTGGAGCGGTTTGCGCAGAAGCATGCGGGCGTGGAGGAACCGGTGCAAGCGCGGTATTACCGGGATTTGATTCCGCTTTCGGCGCCGGGAGTGGGGGAGCAGTATGCATTCGAGGTGGATTTGGGGGAGTGCAGCGGGTGCAAGGCGTGCGTGACGGCCTGTCACAGCATGAACGGGTTGGATGAGGGAGAGAGTTGGCGTGATGTGGGCGTGTTGTTTGGGGGAACGGTTATCGAGCCTGCGCAGCAAACGGTGACGACGGCGTGTCATCATTGTGTGGACCCGGCGTGTGCGAACGGGTGTCCGGTACTTGCTTACGACAAGGATGAGGTGACGGGAATTGTCCGGCACTTGGACGATCAGTGTATTGGGTGTCGGTATTGTGAATTGAAGTGTCCTTATGATGTCCCGAAATACAATGCGGGGCGGGGAATTGTCCGGAAGTGCGACATGTGTCACGGGCGGTTGGCGGAGGGGGAAGCGCCGGCGTGTGTGCAGTCGTGTCCGAATGAAGCGATCAAGATCAGGGTGGTGGATCGAGTGTCGGTCATGGAGAGGAACGAGGTGGAGCGGGCGTTGGTGCCGGGGGCATTTGATTCGCGCTATACCCAGCCGACGACCGTTTATGCGAATCGGCGGACGAACGGAGCGGTGATGCGGCCGGCGGATGACGGGCGATTGGAGCCTGAGCACGGGCACTATCCGCTTGTGTGGATGTTGGTGATGACGCAGTTGGCGGCTGGTGTTTTGGCGGGGGCGATGTGGGGTGGGCCGGGCGTGGCGTTGGCGGGGCTGGCGGTTTTGGTGTTGGGGTTGGGGGGGAGCGTCTTGCACTTGGGGCGTCCGGG
>JBCCIR010000251.1:0-5124 GCA_039028175.1 Verrucomicrobiota bacterium | reverse complement strand
CGAGGGAGTTTCTGCATGGAGATATCCGATGACCCACCGGTCATGGATGACCTCGGTGATTTCTGCGCAGGACGAGGAGCGGGCATTTTCGGGGTATTTAAGCCGGAGGATGAGCCAGGCGCTCTTTGCTTTTCTGAAGGCTTTGATAATTTGGCGATGTTGAGGGCTGTTGCGTTTGACGAAGCCGTAGACTTGTGAAATACCCTGACCGTTGAGGAGGCTGAATGCGGCCCAGGTTTCGGCATTGCTGAATTCGTAGTTGTGGTAGTCGGTGGGGAGGGCGACGACACGAAACAGGGTTGGGGTGGTGGGGCGATGGGCATGGAAATCCGACCAGTCCATTTCGCAGTATCCGACTGCGCTTTCCCAATCGATTTTGAATTCGTTGTCGACGATTTCGAGGCAGACGACTTTGGAATTGAAGTCGGAAGTCTCGAAGCCGACGTAGACGAACTCGTTTCCGGAGTCGGCATCCTCTTCGACGACGAGGCTATCGCCGATGGCGAAGGCGGTGATGTCGACGGGATTGAAGGGGTTGCGGTCGTAGAAGTCGCGCATGAGGGGTTCGGTGCGATCGATATCCCGGCATATGGGGAGGAGGTCTTCCACGGAGGTGGCGGCGGAGAATTTTTCGACGACGGTGCGGAGTTCGGGGATACGGTTGGAGACGCTGGTGATGGCGGTTTGGCTTTCTGGGGAGGCGGATGCGGGGTCTTTTAGTGTGGGGGGAGGTGTTGCTTTGCTGGATTGGTAAGCGAAGAGGTTGTAGAGGATGACGACGGTGATGCCGGAGAGGATGACGAGGATGAGGGCGGTGATTTTGATGGTGCGCTGCAGTTTCCGGAGGGAGGCGTCGATATCGACTGCATTGGCGGCGGGTTGGGTGGAGAATGAGGAGGGGGGGTCGGGTTGGCGTGCGGCGCGCTTGGTGAAGACCTGATCGGGAGAAGGCGCCGGGGAATCGGCGGGGTTGCCGGATGGGGACCGGAAGTCATCTGGGGGCGTGGCGGGATCATGTGGGGGCATGGGCGGGGTTAAACTATAGCCGTGTGAACGGGGGAGTGCCAGTCCGGGATAGTGGTGAAGGGAGACGGGGGTAAGGTCTCGGCCGTGGCGGGCCTCGGGAGAAGCGGGGACGGTGTTCCGCGGGGGGTGCGGAGGTCAGGAGACGGCTTCGGCGTGTTCGGTATTGGCGCCGACCTGGTCTTGGGGGTGTTTTTCGCGGTGTCGGGCGACGAAGTACTCCATGGTTTTGTAGATTACTTCGTCGATTTCGTATTGAGGTTCCCAATCGACGAGGGTGCGGGCTTTGGTGATATCGGCGATGCGGCGATCGCAGTCTTCGTAGCCGGGGCCGTAGAATTCTTCCGAGCTGACGTCTACGATTTCCGGGGCCGGGGGGTCGGCATCAGTGCGGAAGTGTTCGTCGAAGATGGAGCGCATTTTTTCCGCGAGTTCACGGATGGTGATTTCGTTGTCGGGTTTGCCGACGTTGAAGATTTCGCCGTTGCAGTTGTTATTTTTGTCTTCGATGACGCGGACGATGCAGTCGACGGCATCGTCGATGTAGGTATAGGCGCGGAAGACGTTGCCGCCGTCGACGAGTTGCATGGGTTTGGTGCCGTAGAGGAGGGCATCCATGAAATGGCTGAAAACACGGGGGTTTCCGCCGCCTTCTTCGGTGGGGAGGAAGTCGATTCTTGGGCCGATGAAGTTAAAGGGGCGGATAATGGAGTAATCGAATCCGTCGCGGATGCGGTGTCCATGGAGGACGCGTTCGAGTAGTTGTTTGGCGCAGGCGTAGATCCAGCGTTGGTTTTTGACGGGGCCCATGATGAGGGGTGTTTCGTCTTCGCTGAAGGGGCAGGGGTGATCTTTGGAGTCGAGTCCGAAGGCGCGGGCGGCGGTGATGCCGTAGACTTCGCAGGTGGAGAATTGGATGAGGCGTTTTTTATGTGTGAGACATTGTTTAACGACCTTCATGTTCTGGGTGAAGTTGAGGTCGAAGACACCGACGGGGTCGGTGACGTAGAGGGCGGGGTTGGCGAAGGCGACGAGGTCGACGACGACGTCGGCAACTTTCACGAGGTCTTCGATTTTATCTTCGTCGGCGGAGATATCGAGGTGGAGGTATTCGAGGTCGACGTCGTTTAGGATGTGCTTGATTTTTTCCTCGTGAATATCGACTGCGGTAACTTCGTGGTGTCCGTCTTTTAGGAGTTTTTCGGTGAGGTTTACGCCGATGAAGCCGCCTGCGCCGAGTAAGAGAATTTTCATAGATTGATGGTAAGGCTTGTCCTGAGAGCCTGACTCGACGGGGGAGAGCGATATGCGCGAAGAGAATTCCCAGTTGAGTCGGAGCCCTGTAGTATTAAGGGCGGACGGATGTTTCCAGCTGCCGCGTGACGACTTTCTCGAATCCTCGGAGGGGAATCAAGCACTAATCGTCAGTCCTCTCGATGGCCTTCTTCGAAGCCGCGATCTTCCATTTTTTGGAGGACATCGGACATATCTTCGACGTCGGACCAGACTTCTTCGCTGATGTAGATGGGGGCGTCCTGCTGGATGGCGATGGCGATGCTATCGCTGGGGCGGGCGTCGAGTTCGATGACTTTCTTGTGGTGGAGCTCATTCTCGGCCTGGAGGATGAGACGGGCGTAGTAGACGCCGTTTTGGAAATCATTGATTACGACGCGTTCGACGGAGACGCCGAGGGCGAGGAGGAGGTCACCGATGAGGTCGTGGGTTTGGGGCCGTTCCTTGGGGGTATGGCGCATAAACATGGCGATAGCGGCCCCGACGTTCTGATCGACGTAGATGACGAATACTTTGTCGTCGTTCCCGATAAAGACGGCGCATCCGCCGCTGGTGGGGAGGACGGCGCGGACCTGGACTTCGACGACGAGGGGGGAGGACATCCTGTGGGAGGATAGCAGATTGGGGCCTGGAGGCAAGGCGGGTGCTTGGATTGGGGGAAATGGGATCACGGGGGGGCGGGGAGGGGCGGAGCGGGTGGAGGCGGGCGACCCGGGGAGGGTGGATCGGCGGGAGCCCTTGAAGGGCGGGGGTTCGCGGGTGAAATAAATCGGAAAAGGTGGTCGAAAATCGCTTTACAGAGGGAATTGGGTCCCATAAAAGAAGGCCATGAACAAATCTGATTTAATCGATTGTGTGCAGGGGGCGCTGGAGGGAAGCTCGAGACGCGAAGCAGAAGACGCCGTCAAGGCGGTGTTGGATTGCTTGGAAAAAGGGATCAAGAGCGGAAGTCCGGTTCAGCTGGTCGGTTTTGGTTCGTTCAAAGTTACTGAAAGAGCCGCGCGGATGGGGCGGAACCCGAAAACGGGCGAAGCGATGCATATCAATGCTTCCAAGTCCGTTCGATTCAGTCCTTCGAGCAACCTGAAGAAATCGCTGTAAGCGCCTGCTAGACACTTAAAGGAAGGGCCCGCAGCGGGGAGACCTGTTGCGGGTCTTTTTGTGTACAGGGGTTTAGGGGTGGATTCAGGGAGGATTGGGGAGGTTTTGGTTCCAAGCCTTTGCGGTTTCAAGGATTCCGGACGCTTTGTGGAGGGTTTCCCTGTATTCGCTGAGGGGATCGGAATCGGCGACGATACCGGCGCCGACGTGGAAATGGGCGATTTGGCGTGCGTGATTGATGATGAGGGTGCGGATGGCGATATTGAATTGGCTTTCGCCGTTGGCGCCGATGTATCCGATGGCGCCGGTGTAGAGGCCTCTGGGGGCGGGTTCGAGTTCCTGGATGATTTCGAGGGCGCGTTTTTTGGGGGCGCCGCTGATGGAGCCACCGGGGAAGCAGGCGGTGAGGGCTTTGAGGTGATCGACATCGGGGCGGAGGGTGCCATCGACGGTGGAGACGAGGTGGAAGACCTGGGCAAAGCGTTCGAGTTTGAGGAGTTCGGTGGCGTGCACGGAGGCGAATTCGCAGACCTGGCCCAAGTCGTTGCGTTCGAGGTCTGTGATCATGATGAGTTCGGCGATTTCTTTTGGGGAGGTGAGGAGGTCGTAGGCGGATTTTTCATCGCCGGCAGGTTCATTGAGCCGAGGCCGGGTGCCTTTAATGGGGGAGGTGCGGATGGCGTTTCCGCTGATGCGCAGGAAGCGTTCGGGGGAGGATGAGAGGATGGAATGAGAGGGGTCGAGTTGGAGAAATGCGGAGAATGGGGCGGGGGAGATTTGGCGGAGGGATTGGTAGAGGGGGAAGGGGTCGGCGTTTTCGGGCCAGGGAGAAGTGGCTTGGTGGCTGAGGTTGACTTGGTAGATGTCTCCGGCGGCGATATAATCCTTAGCTTGGCGGACGGAATCGATGAAGGAATCGGGGGAGGAGATGAAATTGAAGTCGAGGGGGAATCTGGGGATGTTTGGTTTGGGGGGTTGTGGGGACTTGGTGAGTTCGTGGGAGAGGGCATCTCCGACTTCGAACCAGTCGCCGGAGGGGTGGTGGTAGGCGAGGATGTGGTCGTAGTGTCCGAAGGTGAATGAGCCGTCGAAGGCGACGGTGCCGAAGGCGCCGCCGGTGGGGAAACCGCAGTCGATTTTATTTTGGTGGGAGTGGCGGTTGAGTTTGGTGCGGAGGGGTTCGGGGTTGAGGAGGTGGCCGCGGGTGATGGAATGGGGATTGGCGGTGATGAGGGAGAAGGAGTCGCGATGGGATGGGGCGGAGTGATCGGTTGGGGAGGGGAGATCACGGGAGGAGGAATCGAGGAAGACGAAGCCGGGGAGGTGGCGGAGGCGTGCGGCGATTTGCTCGGGCGGGGTGCCATCGAGGTCGAGGAGGCGTGGTTGTTTATGGAGGACGGGATTCATGCCTGTGGCGCTGGGATTGAGGGTAGGGCAGGACGGCGGTGAAGGGGAGGGATAAATTTGTGGGGGGGCGTGTGGTGTGGGGCCGGGGGGTGGTTGACAGGGAATAGGTGGAAATCTATGGTGCTGGCGCGAGGCGGGCTGGGTATTGGAGATGGAGTGAGAGAGGCCGGAACGATTTTGAGCGGACAATCATGGAAAATTTAGAACCCCCTGCGATCCCGAGACAGCCGGTGGGCCGCACGTTTAGTGTGGCGATTTGGATATTGGGGTTTGTGGCGTTGGCGCAGGTGGGGGCGGTGG
>JBCCIR010000250.1:0-5153 GCA_039028175.1 Verrucomicrobiota bacterium | reverse complement strand
GTTGTTGTTGGAATTCTTTGAGGGATTGGGCGAGGGACTGTCCGCTGTGTTGATTGGTTTTTTGTGAGCGCATGGAGGAGGCGCCGGATTCGATGTTCCAGCCGAGGGCTTCGAGGATGCGGGTGGCGCCGGATGTGGTGCGCGGGTCCCAACCCTTCGGGGGATCGGGGAGGCGATCGACTTCGCAGTAGACGGATTGTTTGCCGAGACCGTCTTTCATTGCTCTGGCGTAGGCTTCTTCGCCGCCGACGAAGAGGTCGAAGCGGAGGCGGCCCTTGATACGTCCGCCGGAGTCGCCGATCCAGAAGTATCCATCGTGTTTCATGCCGTTGGGAGTGGTGTAGCCGACTAGGTCGGGGCGGAAGACGCGGGAGCCGAAGCGGTGAATTGATTGGTCGGCGGCGAGGATGCGGAAAGGGGATTTGTAGTTGCTGCGATTGCCCCAACCGAAAGCACCTTGGGGGAGTTCCTGCCAGAGGCCTTTTTTGACGCGACCGAAGACGGCGACGCGTTGGAGATTTGGCGTAAAGGCCTGGGTGGTGCCCTCCATTTCCATTTTGCGATGTTCGGCGGCGTTGACGCGATAGGTGATCTTTCTTCCGTCGAGCATAATGACGGTGCCGGCGGGGTAGGAACCGGGTTGTTCGTTTTTTGCGAGCTCGGCGATGTGGTAGAGAGTCCAGTGGCCGGTGCCTTTGGATTGGGCGGGGAGAGAGGGAACGACGAGAAGTGAGGCGAAGATGGCGAGACGGAGAGGCATGAGGGTGGTATTTTTCGAGATACGGATCATGAAGCCAAGGAAGAACCGTTGGCGGGACGAGGAGGAGCTAGTTCCTTTTCTTCTTCAGGAGCGGGGAGGAGCCCGTATCGGGGCAAATGCGGCAGCAGGGTCCCATGGCGCCCTTGCCGACGTCGGCGAGGTCGACGAGTTCAGAATCGCCAAGTTCATAAACGACGTCATGGACGATGCGACCGTCGAACATAGTGGCGAGGACTTTCGTATCGGGAATCTTTTCGGGATCGATTTCGAAGAGGTTTTGATCGAGGAGAATGAGATCGGCTTTCTTGCCGACTTCGATGCTTCCGATATCGTCTTCGATCCCGAGCATGCGGGCGCCGCCAAGGGTATAGGCTTCGATGCATTCTTCGAGGGTGAGGACCTGGTCGTAGGGCGGGAGCGTGGCGTCGATGGTGCCGAGGGCGGCTTGGGCGTTTTTCGGGGCCTTGCGATGCATGGCGGAGTAGATGTTGTTGAAGGGGTGGACGCCGTGTTCGAATCCGCCCGGGGTTGCGGGCCAGTCGGCGCCGAGGGCGATATTCACGCCATCGTCGGCCCAGGTGCGAAAAGGGAATTGGAGGGAGTCGACGCGATCTTTGCCGAGGAGATCGTAGTAGCCCATTTGGGGCACGGCCCAGTTACCGGTGGTTTGTGCGGTGACGTTTAGTTCTTTGTATCGTGGGCGGTCTTCGGGTTGGACCATTTGGGAATGGGTGGTGCTGAAGAGGGTGTCTTCGTATCCGGCGGCGCGCAGTTCTTCCGCTGCGTCGAGGGCGGTGCGGGTGGCGAGGTCTCCGATGGTGTGGATGGTGATGTGGAAGCCTTTTTCCGCGGCGGGGAGGACCATTTCGAGGAGAGCTTCTTTGTCGAAGTAGAGGGAACCATTGTCGCCGGTGGTGAGGTAGGGATCGATGAAGGCGGCTTTTTGGTTTTCGACCACGCTATCGCCGGTGATTTTGAGGGTATCGAACCAGACGTGTTCGGATTGGTATTTGTTTGCGTATTCTTGAAGTTTCTCGACGGCGTCTTCGGCGAGGGCGGGGGTATTGACGTAGTACGTGACGCTGAGGCGGATGGGGAGTTCGTCGGCATTGTCGAGCGCGACGAACGCGTCGTAGGCGGCTTCCGCGGCGAAGGGCATTCCCATATCGATGGCGGTGGTGAAGCCGAATTCGGAGAGTCCTTCCAGGACGAGGGGGAGGACGTTCATGAGGCCTTCGACGGAGATGGCGTTATTGGCTTCGAGGACGGGGAGGTGGGCGGGGACGCCGCGGATGGCGCCGGAGAGTTCGCCGTCCTCATTTTTGATGTATTCACCGCCGGGAGGGTTGGGGGTGTCCTTGGTGATTCCGGCGACTTCGTAGGCCTTGGAGTTGACCCAGACGGAATGGAGCGTGTGATCCATAAGGAAGACGGCGCGGTCGGGTATGAGTTCGTCGAGGACTTCTTTTTTTGGGCCCTCGGGTCCGAAAAGAGTGGAGAGATAGGATGCGCCGAAGATCGTGGGCAGATCGGGATTCGCTTCGGCGTATTCCCGCACTTTTTCGAGCACTTCCTCGAGTGAGTCTTCGGTTGAGAGGATGAGGCCTGATGAAGTGCCGGCGCCGCCGCCGAGGTGGATGTGGGACTCGACGAAACCGGGGAGGACGAGTCGTCCTTCGAGGTCAATTTTTTCGGTGTTTTCTCCGACGTAGGGTTCGGCGCCCGCGTTGTCTCCGACGTAGGAGATTAAATTGTCGGAAACGGCAACGGCTTCGGCCCAGGGGTTTGATTCGTCGACGGTGTAGATTTTTCCGTTGGTGAAGACCATGTCTGCGGGATCGGCAGCTTGGAGAGCGGCGACCGCGCACACCGTTAGGAAGAGGGCGGCGGGGGTTGGTGATTTCATGGGGTTGTGGGGGTGGGGCGTCAGAAATTGATGCGGGTTCTAATGCCAAAAATGCCGATGGTATCGGTATCGGGGTTATCGGAAGGATCGACGATCAGTTGGATATGAGGGGAGATTTGCATTTCGGGGGTGAGGGCGAGGCGGTAGAAGATTTCGGCGACCCATTGGTCGCGGGAGACGTCTTGGTCGTGGGGTTGGCCCCAGCCGGCGGCGAGGCCGAGGCGGTCGTTTTCGCGATTGAAGGGGCGTTCGAGGACGGCGCCGGCGGTGATGAGTTGGCGGGTGTCGGTGGCGCTGCGGGTGGAGCGGGAGTAGCGGACGAAGGGGACCCAGGCGTTGGGGAGTTCCTGTTGCGCGATGATGGAGAAGCCGTTTGCGGAGGGGCGATCGGAATTGTCTCTTTCTTCGGAGTGCCAGGCGGTGAATTGGTAGAGGCCACGGCCAAGGCCGGCGACCTCGGGCATCCAGGCGACGGTGGCGGGGATGAACCAGGAGTCGACGTTGAAGAGGGAGGAGGAGAAGGTTTCGGTTTTCACGCCTTCGCCGTCGGCGATGCCGGCGATGAGGAAGAAGTCTTCCGAGGGTTTCCATTCGAGGGCGAGGGCGGGACCGTTGCTGGGGAAGGGGATGGTGGGGTTACTGGAGAAGGCGTTGTTTTGGTAGAAGTAGTTGGCGGAGTTGAATCCGTAGGCATCGAAGAGATTGGACATGTCGATTTTGCCGACGCGGAGGACGAGTTCATCGAAGAGAAGGTGTTGTTGCCACCAGAGTTCGATGATGGATATATCCTGTTCGTTGAAGCCGAAGGTCGTGGGCCAGAGAGAGCCGATGGAATTGGCGAGGTCGGCAGGGGTGATATCGCCGATGCGGTGCCGGTATTCGGTATTGAAGGCGAGGGTGCCTTCGCCGATGAGGCCGTCATTGTTGTCGCGATTGAAGACGTGCCAGAGGCCGAAGATATCGAGGTCGCCGGAGCCGCCGGAGCGGCCGGCGTTGTAGGTGCCGTTGGTGGCGGCCATGTATACAGTGGTGTAGGCGAAGCCCATGACGAAGCCGGTGGCGTCGTCTACATTCACCCAAAATTTATCCCATTCGTTGAAGTAGGGATTCAGGAGGGGGCCGTATTGGTTTTCTTTTCGGCGGGCTTCTTCGAGTAGTTCAATCTGGGTTCCGATTTCGTCGCTGTCTTCGGTGAGGACGTCGTTGTTCGTCAGGTCGTCGAAGGGGGGGTGGGCGAGGGCGGGGAGCGAGAGGCTCAAGCAGACGAGGGTGATGGGGGCGAGGCGTTTCAAAGGGATTCCAGTAATAGAGGGAGCTTAAGGGAACACAGGGTTCGATGTCAGTGCTTTAATGTTTTTGATTCGTTATGGTGGTGGCAGCTGGCCTTCGGCGACGGGGAGGATGGGGCGTCCGAAGTAAAGGCCGACGGCGTCGGCGACGAGGAGGATGCCGAGGAGGATGAGGACTGTGATGATGAACCCTTTGCCCCAGGTGGCGAAGAAGTTGGTAATGGCGGCGAAGATTTTGCGGCTGTAATCCTCGGAAACGACGCGGACGATGACGAGGACGGAGGGGGGGACGAGGAAGATGATGTTGTAGTAGAGCAACATCGTGAACATTTGGGGGCGGGAGAGATTGGCTTGGAGGATTTGGTCGATGGAGGCGAAGTAGGGAAGCATGCCCGGCGTGGGAGTGAAGGCGGGGACGAAGCCGAGGAGGAAGATGTAGGCGGGGTGGAGGCCTTCGCGGTTGGCCTCTTCCGAGACCTTGTTTTTTGGGCGGGCGGCGCGGTAGGCGAAGAAGATCATGAGGAGGCCGATGATGAGCTGGAAGATGATATCCCATATGGTGATGGGGGCGTTCCATTCTGAGGCGATGGCGTCACCCCATTTTTTGATGAAGGCATCGAGGCCGAAGAGGATTAGGGAACCGATGGCGAGGTAACCGAAGAAGATGCCGAAGATGAAGGCGTAGGCCATTTTTACCGGCCTGGTGGTGCCGAGGAGGGAAGAGAGGATGGTGAAGCGGACGGGGGTGAAGCTATCGATCAGCGCGATGGGGGTGAGGATGGCGATGAGGTGGAGCATATTTTCGGATAGCTGGATACTCGATGCTCGGTACTCGAACTTGGGAGCGGGCTAAAGTTGGCTTTCGATGGGGAGGAGTTGGAAGAAGAAGGCGGCGAGGCGTTGGGAGAAGGTGCGGGCGGGTTCGGCGGTGCGAGTGCCGGAGGCGGAGGTCCAGCGGAGGCGGTTGTGGGAATCGAGGGAGACCTGCCAGGCATTTTCGGGGGACATCATGGTATCGATGGATTCTGCGAGTTGCTGAGAGAGGGCGGGGGAATCGATGAGGAGGCCGTTTTCCGTGTTCAGGACCATGGCGCGGGGGTCGAGGTTGAGGGAGCCGATGAAGCAGCGTTGGCGATCGCCAACGAGGGTTTTGATATGGAGGCAGATGAAGTCGGCGCGGTTGGGCGGGGTATCGGCG
>JBCCIR010000249.1:0-5186 GCA_039028175.1 Verrucomicrobiota bacterium | reverse complement strand
GCTCCAACACTTCCGCCGTTCTCAACGAGAATGATTCCCCCATGCGCTCCCGAAATCCCTTACCCAAATTCGTCATATCCCCCAGCTCCCCCACCCGCTTATAATACACCCACTCCAAGATCTGCCCCGCCCGATACCGCTTCTCACCGGACTCTTCCACCCACGCTTCAAGCTCTCCCCGCTCCAGCCCCGTCAAGGCCTCCAACTCCTGCTTCGTTTCCATCAAATCAACCAATATAAGAACCCGCTTTCCACCGCGAAAATTCCCCTTACCTTAGCGCAAGTTCTCATGACCGCCACCAACTCCAAAATCAAACAAGAACAGGAAGCCGCCTGGATCGGTGACGCCGTGCTCGGCCTCTACATCCGCGAGTGGATCATGAAAAACCACGGCGCCCTCGATGGCGAACAGTTCACCCGCTTCACCTCGAACGACTCCCTCGCCGCCATCGGCAACCCCACCGCCGTCGAAGCCGCCATCGGCGCCGTCTACTCAAAAGACGGCCTCCAAGCCGCCTTCCAACACATTAAAACCCAAATCATGCCCCACCTCGAACAACGCGAAAAAGTCTTCCAAAAAGCCCAGGCCCAACGCGCCGGAGCCAAATCTAAGAAATCCAAACGCTCCCGCTGGAGAAAAGCCATGGGCCTCGCCCACACCGACTGACCACTATGCGCCATCCTTGGCGAAAATTTTTCATCGTCCTCAGCATCTTGGCCGGCATCCCCGCCGCCATGTTCATGGTCCTGTCGTTTTCCGGCCACATGAAACCTTTTCGGATGCCAACAAGCGGAATGGCTCCGACCCTCGAGGTCGGTGATCACCTATACTGTGTCAGCTATTTCGGAAAAAAACCGAAACGAGGCGACGTGATTGTATTTTCAATCAACGATCTCCCCATTCCAAATCCGCCAGGAGTCAATCCAGACAACGTTTTCTACGTCAAACGCCTCATCGGTTTGCCCGGCGATCAGCTCCAAATCAAGGCCGATACTCTGCAGATCAACGGCGAAACCTTTCAGCCTCCCGACGGGGTGCATTACCTCCCCATGGGACCGAACAATCTTACCTACGGAATAACTGTTCCGAAAGATTCGCTTTTCGTACTGGGAGACAACTCTCCAAATAGTTCTGACAGCCGCATTTGGGGCTCTGTTCCTAAGGAGAATCTCTTGGGCAAAGCAACTCTCATCTACTGGCCCCCGTCTCGCGCGGGAAACATCCAGTGATCCTCACATCCCAAAACCGATTAACCGACAAACCGACAAACCGACAAACAAATGGCAAAGCCATTGATACTAATCCTCTGTACCGGCAACTCCTGCCGCTCCCAAATGGCCGAAGCCCTGCTCCGTCAGACCGCCGGCGATTACCTCGAAGTCGCTTCCGCCGGCTCCAAACCCGCCGGCTACGTCCACCCACTCGCCATCGAAGCCCTGAAAGAACTCGATCTCGACATCTCGTCCGCCGAATCCAAACACCTCGACCAATTCCTCGACCGCGACGTCGATACCGTCATCACCGTCTGCGGCAACGCCGACCAAGCCTGCCCCACCTTCCCCGGTCAGGTCCATCGCCACCACTGGCCCTTCGATGACCCCGCCCACGCCACCGGTTCCGATGAAGAAAAACTTGCCGAATTCCGCCGCGTCCGCGATGAACTAAGCACCAAATTCACCGCCTACGCCCATTCACGCCTAAAACAAACCTCTCCCCAATAGCTTCCCCACTCTCGCGGTCTGATCACTGAATACTGATTACTGAACACTACTCAGCAAATGCGCACCCACGAAGTTTACCAAAAACTACCCGACCCCCTCATCGACGACATGCTCTCCTTCCTTCGAGAGGAAGAGCGCGACGCCTACAAAACCACCCTCGCGTCCCTCGCCGCCAACAAACGACTGCGACCCGTCTTCGTCCAACGCAAATCTGTCCCCCAGCAATTTGCCTGGCTCCGCGATAACCTCCGCCTCAAAACTTCCAACGACGTCTCCGAGCACCTCATCCAGGTCTGGCTCATGACCAAGCAACCGGACATGCTCACCCAGTTCCTCGACGCCATGGGGATCGAGCACGACGAAAATGGAGAGGTCGAAGGCGACCTGCCCGACACCCTCGATTCCAAGAAACTCACCAAGGCGGTCGATACCCTCCTCAAGAAACACCCCGCCGATCACGTCTCCCTCTACCTCCACGCCTTCCACCTCCAAAACCCGGAAGGATGGCCCGAACTAACCGAAATCATTTCCTCCCACGACGCGCTGCAGTTCGGCGCCAATAATGCCGAGCCCCCCGCCGCCGAGGACTCAACACCTCCCGAAGAACCACCTCCCCCCGAAGAACCCACCCCCGTGGAAGCATCCACCCCCGAAGAAGAACCGACACCCGATAAAGAACCGACACCCCCGGAAGCCTAAAAATAGTAATACCGCACTGCCTCCAGCATCCCCGCACTGAACGACGCCTCCGCCACATACCCCCCCTGCTCCGCCACCGCTTCCTTCACCTCCGGCACCGCATTCGCCGGACACGCCACCGCCCGCGCATACTCTCCGTCCAACATCGACAAATCATTGTGATTGTCGCCGGCCGCGAACATGAATTCCGGGTCCATATTCAGGAGCCGCCCAAGTTCACCCAACGCGCTCCCCTTGTGATACTCCGCATGACAAAACCGCAGGTGCAATCCGTTGCGCTGATACCCCAACGCCGGCACTTTCCGACTCTCCAATTCAATAAACTCGCAAATCGACTCCATCTCATCGTCGCTCCGCGCCAATACCCCCGCCGGCCCGTCTCCCGATGGAAAATACTGCGCCTCCGTCGTGGTCTCCACAAAATTGCGCACCCGCTTGAAAAATCGCCCCGTGCTCCGGAAAAATTTCCGATGATCCTGCACACAACGCTTGTTCCAATCCCCAAAATCCACCCACCGGTTAAAACCGCCCAACCGATAAATCTCACTCTCCTGGGCAATGATAAAATCCGGCACCAACGGAATCCCATGACTCTGCAAACCCTCCAATACCTGAAACAGCGACCGCCCCGAATTCACCCCCCACACCGCCCCTTCTCCCTTCAATGCCTGCACATCCTCCATCAACTCATGACAAAACGCCTCCCCACCCTCCGGATCAACCAAGGTCCCATCAAAATCAAAACACAATATCGATGAAACCTGCTGCTCAAACATGTCGCGACTTGCTAATCCTCCCGGGAAGCGGCTTATTCTAATCAACACAACCCACCCTCTGCAACCCGCAGAAACACTTCTTCCAATTTCACCATCCCGCCAGCGCCATGAAATCCGCATACGAACTCGCCATGGAACGCCTCGAAGAATCGGCGCCCAAAATCGAACTCACCGACGAACAAAAAGCCCGTCTCGCCGAAGTCGACAACCGCTACGACTCAAAAATCGCCGAACGAAAAACTTACATCACCGCCGAAGTCGCCAAGGCCCAGATCGCCCAGGATTTTGCTCAAGTCCAGGTCCACGAACAACAACTCGCCGACGATATCGCCCGCTTCGAACGCCAGCGCGAAGAAGAAAAAGAAAAACTCCGCACCGAGTTCAAAGCCTGATTCTTCCTCACTGGCTCGCGTCGATCCTCGTGCCAGGTAGCGCGCCCTCGCGGTGGGCGCACTTCGTAAGCGCGGCTCCTGCCAGCGCGAAAAAGATTCGCACCCATTCACAACTAAGACCCCTCACCCCGCAAACTCCGAATACCTCATCAACTCCCCCAGTCGCCAAAAGATCGCCGCCAACAACACTCCGCTCGCTCCTCCGTAAAACCACCCCACCCACCGCTGCCCCTCCGCCCGCCGCACCAGCGCCTCACAACCCCATAGCAACGTGAACACCAACGGCAAATACAAGGCCATCATAAATCGATCCCCCTTCCCAATCGCCACATACCACCCATACGCCAACGCATAAACTCCCACCGTTCCCGCCACAAAAACCATCGCCAACACCGTCGCCCCGCCACACTCACACCCCCCCTTGTCATCCTCACCCTTTCGCTCTCCCCGCCATCGCCACCACGCCGCCGCGGCCAATATCCCCAAAATCGCCGCCAACCACCCCAGATACCAACCCCGCCCCGGCATCACCCGCTTCCACGCCCGCATCTCCTTCCCTTCCCAGTTCTTTACCCGGCTCGGCGCAAAAAAATCCCCCACCACCCGCCCCGTCCCACTCGTCAATCGCTCCCAGAACGCCCCCGCCGAGTGCGTCCGCAGATAATTCCCCGCCGAAGGCCGCTCCTCCGCCGCCAATCCCTCCAGCGCCTCCTTCGACCCGTGCGTCTGCATGAACACCACCCCGTCCGGAAAACTGTCCATCCACATCCAATACCCCGGGTAACTGTGAAAACCGCTCCCGTAAGTCTCCTCCGCGTAAATCAACCGCGGCGAACTCACCCCAAGAAACACCACCACCAACACCCCCAATCCCGCCAAATGCCGCCGCCACGACCAATCGCCCCCTCCCGACTCCCCCTCCCCGTCCCCCTTCTTCCGCTTCTCCCACCAAAGCCAAACCAACTTCAACACGGTCACCCCCACAAAAACCGCTAACAACGGCTGCACCGAACTCTTCGCCAAATACGCCAATCCCCCACTCAACCCCAAGACCCCATACAACCACAACGGATTCCGCCACAACAACCGCAGACAACAAACCCACGCGATAAAAAAGAACACGTAATACAACGGCTCCGGCTGAAAAAACGTCGCCCGCAAAACCAACGCCCCAAACCCCGCCAACAATACCAGGTTCATCACCCCCAATAAACTCCAACGCCGCAGTGCCATCACCACCCCCAACCCCACACAGAAAACTCCCGCCCACACGACGTTCAACCACTTCCCCCGCCGAAAATACTCCCGATGATCCCCATCCCACGCCAGGTGCCCCGCCACATACGGCCACAAGGGATTCACCACCCCATCCGTCAAATGCGGCAGCCGATACCACCACTCCCCGTCCCGCGCCGCATAGCGCTGCAACGAAATCTCCGACTGATTGATGTTGTGCTGCTGGTCGCTCTTCAGCCGGTTCTGATTCGTTTGATAAATCAGCTGCGTCGCAAAATAAAAATACGTCGCCACAAACCCCAACAAAAATACTCCCATCACCGCCGCCCGCCACGTGATCATGGGGGGGGGGGGGGGGGGG
>JBCCIR010000248.1:0-5207 GCA_039028175.1 Verrucomicrobiota bacterium | reverse complement strand
CCGCTTGTTGTTTAGACATCTGTTGGGGTTTTTTTTGTTTTGGGGGGTGGGGTTGGTGGAGCGTGTGTGGGGGCGGTGGTGGGTTGGGGGATTGGGAAGGGGATGGGGTGTGGATGGGCTTGCCGGGCTCTCAAAAGTGAGAATTCGGACTGAATTGGGTTCAAGAAGGGATTTCAATGGTGCGAAATCGTTGAGGGCGCCTTGGAATCCCGCTCTCAGTTCTCAAAATAGCAATAAATTATCAAAATTATAATAAATATGGTTGCCACTAGTAAATTTGGTTCTAAAGTATGGGACCATTCGAACAAACGTGAGAACGATGAAGACACAGACGAACACGAAATTGAAATCTGCCGGCGCCTTCAGCCTGACCGAGGTGATTGTGACGATCGCGGTGGTGGGGATTATCGCGGCGGCCGTATTGAGTTCCTTTTCTGATTTTACGAGCTCGATGAAGCAGGCGCAGTTGGAGACGCAGGCGCGGCATTTTAATGTGGCGGTGGATGTTTACCAGGCCTTTGGGGGAGAGGTTCCCGAGGGGGCTTCTGCGGCGGAGGTCATGGCGAAGTTACAGACGACGGCGGATGATGTTTCCGCGGAGCAGGTGGCGGGTTTGACGGGATCGTTTATTGACCGGCGCATTACGATGAGTTCGGTGGAGGGCGGTGCGAGCTGGGATGCGGATCGCGGACGTTTTGAAACCGGAGTGGCGCACGTATCGCATCCGAATCCTCGCGGCGACCTTGGAGGCGGTGGGGAGACTGGATTCGAGGAGAAGGGTTTGGCGGGCGCTGGTGATGAAAACGGAGGTGGCGAGGTTACGATGACCTTCAGCTTGGAGAAACCGGGGGTTGTTGTTGGTAAAGGGGTGGTTTCAGAAGGGGGCAAGGAGTCGGGCGGATATAACTTGGAGATGGTCAAGGGGGGTGCGAAAGGAGCCGCGTCGCAGGAGCGGCGGAACGCGAATTTGAAGCTGGCGACGGAAGATGACTGGATTTGGGACTATGAAGAGCGGGCGAAACCGCAGGTCGGCGGACCGACCTCTGTACAGTTGGGCGACCCGGCGCCTTTGCCGGTTATCTTGGGACCAACGGGTGGTGGGGGTTCGACGATCGTTGTTTCGCCAAATCCTCCCACGCCCTTGCAGACGCCATTGTATTCGATGTCGAGTGGGTCTTGGCCGGTGACGGATTTTGATCATCGGCTGGAGTTGACGAACCCGAATGATGCGGGGGTTTCGACGCTGATGTATTCGACGGACGGCGGGAGCAATTGGGCCGTTTATGGCGGGCCGATTACGGTAACGCCGGGGATGCAAGTTGACGCTTATGCCAAGAGCGTTGATTCGGAGTGGGTGGACAGCCCCCCGGGATCGGAGCAGTATGAAGCGACCGCCGTGCAATTGAAGGCCCCGGTCATTGCGACGAGTGCCTCGGCCTTTGATGCGTTTGTGAACCAGTCAATCAGGGTGGGGATCAGTCACTCGAATGACCCTGGGGTATCGATGGTTCGGTATCGTTTGGATGGCGGCCCGTGGATGGACTACGGAGACGCGTTTGACGTGGCGCACATGAATTACGTTTCGGGGGTGTCTATTGAGGCGAAGGTGGTGGCCCTTAAGGAGTATTACCAGGACAGCGACCCGGCGTCGCAGTTGATTGGCAGTTTCTCACCTGGGCAGCTTTCGGAACCATTGATCGTTCTGAGTGATTCAATGTTCAGCAATTCCGTGGATCGAATACGGGTCACCTTGTCGAATCCGAATCCGAGGGGGACTTCGGACATCAAGTATGTTGTCATTTCGGCGGGAGCCGCGACTCCGGATCGAGCGACTTGGGCGAATTACTCGGGATCGCTTCAATTGAGTCGCTCGTCTTACCCGAATGGGTTTGAAGTTTGGGCCTATTCGAAAGCTCGGAATGACTTGTTGTGGATGGACAGTGGAGTTGTGGAGGAAGCGACTTCATCCAATTTCATGGGGGTGGAGATATCTGAAAAGAACGTGCTTTTCGTGGTGGATGCCTCGGGTTCGATGCGTGACGAGTATTTGAACACGGGGCTCAGTCGTTTTGAGTACGTGAAGCAGGAGATGGTGGCGACGCTGGAGTCGTTTCAGTCAGATGATCACTTTAACGTGGTGTTCTTTGGGGGGAACGTTCACTGGGCGGACGGGAGTGAGAGTCTTCTTGCGGCGACGAGCGCCAACAAGGCGAAGATAATTGCGGCAATTGACGATGTGGGGCACAGCAGCAGCGGAACCAATTACGAGGCGGCCTTGACCATTCCCCTGGCTTACGGGTCTGAGTTGCAGCAGGTGATTTTCCTTACCGATGGAGAAGCGCATCAGAAATGGGAGTGGCGTGATGATCTTCAACCTCTGGTGGATCGGGGGGTAGAGGTTCACACGATTGGCATCGGTGTTGGCGAGGTTGCGGTGAACAATCTTCAATATATTGCGGACGAGACGGGTGGTACCATGATCGATGTCGCCGACAAACGGGGTGACGACGACGACGACGACGATGACGACGACGACGACGACGATGACGATGACGATGACGATGACGATGACGGTTGATGATCGTCGACCGGTGGAGACGTGCCACCGTCGCAAGGCTTTCTCCTGAGGGAGAAAATCGAGAGAGAAACAAGACAGACAGAGTGAGGGGAGGCCGGCAGCTTTGGTTGCCGGCCTCTTCGTTTTTGGTTCTTAGGTTCTTAGGTTCCAGGGCGCGGCGAGTGGGAAAGTTTGGTCGTGGCGCAAGGGGATTTCACAAGGTTGCGAACGATTCGAGAGACTCGCAGATATGAGGCAACTGATTGAGGATTAGAGGGTCGTAAAGGTATAGTGTCTCATTTTCACTTCATATTCTCAAAATTATGAAAAATATTTGACATTATTCTTAATTTTGGTATTCTGCTGTAATCAGTGGAATTACCAGAATGAAACGGGGACACAGAAACAAGCAGGGCTTTACGGTGGTTGAGGTTTTGACCGTCGTTGGCGTGGTGGCTATTTTGGCCGGACTTGGGATATCGGTTTATGCGGGGAACCGCGAGGCGGCACGAGAGGCCAAGTTGGAGAGTGATGTGGTGCGGGTGAACACCGCGGTGGGGGTGTATGAAGCGATGGGTGGTTCCTTGGAGGGGGTGACGACGCCGGAGGGAGTGGTTGCGCGATTGCGGACGGTAGCGGACGCGGTGACGGCAGAGCAGACGCCGGGGATTACCGGATCGATGGTGGATATGCAATTGGGGGTCCAAATGCAATCGGAGGCCGAGGCCTCGGGTTCAGAGGCGCGTGCGATATGGGATATTGATGCGAAGCGATTTCGGGTGGCGCGGACGGGAGAGGGCGGCGTTGCGGCTTTCACCCGGGATGCGGGCAATGCGGCGGTATTGAGTGGTGAGGAGGCGCGGAATTTGAACTTGAAGTATGCGGCGACGGACAAGTGGATTTGGGATTTTGCCGACGTGACCGCTGTGGCCAATCCGGCGCCGACGGAAGTGCCATTTGGCGATGTGCCCACGGGTCCGACGGGGCCGCCATCGGGTGGTCCGGGGCCGAATCCGGGGCCTGGACCGGGTCCGGGGCCGACGGCGCTTGATCCGCCGCAGTTCTCGGTGCCTTCGGGCAGTTTTCCGATCAGCGACTTTGAACTAACCGTGAGCCTGAGCAATCCGAATCCGGCTGCCTCTTCGTCGATCATCTACAGTTTGGACGGATCGAACTGGTATACTTACGGCGGTCCGCTTTCCGTCCGTCCGGGTGTGGAGGTGAAGGCCTTTGCGCACAGCCTCGTGCCCGAGTTTACGGACAGTGCGCATGCGTCGGAGCATTATAGTGCCACGCCGATCACCCTGGAGAAGCCCTTGATTGCCGCGAGTGCGGGGGCGTTTGATTATGAGGACAACCGGATCGTGAGCGTGAGCATGAGTGATCCCAATCCGGCCGAGGCGTCGCTCATTCAATATCGGGTCAACAGCGGCATTTGGAAGTTTTACCGGGAGGCGTTCGATCTGGAGGCGGAGCAGTATGGTTCCGGGGCGGCGATTGAGGCGCGGGCGTTTCCATTGTCGGAATATTACCTGATGAGTGATGTGGCGACGGCGAATATTGATGCGGCGGCGCCGGCCGACTTGTTGGCTCCGAATATTTACACGAGTGCGCTGAAGTTTGACTATGATGTGCACCGGGTGGTGTCGGTGACGATTGTGAATCCAAATTCGACGGAGCACGCGCAATTGGAATACCGTGTGGACGGCGGTGCATGGGCGCCATACGGCGGGGCTTTCGATCTGAATATTGCGCAGTATCAGGTGAGTCCGGCGACGATTGAAGCTCGGGTGGTGTCGACGGTGCCGCATTACTTGGACAGTCCGGTAGCGGTCGCGGTGGTTGCGGAGCCGGATCCGTTGTTTGAGATCAGTGGGGAGACGAGCGGTCGTTTTGAGAATACGCAAGGTGGGCGCCGAATGGTGTATGACATTGTGACGGATGAGGCGGCGAACACGACATTTTTCACGTGGGGTGACTCTGCCAATTCGAATCCGGCAAGTTCTCTTTTGTTCGCGGGGCAGACGTTCCTTGATGTGTCGCCGGGCGAGCAGTTCTTGATTGGGACATTGGATTACTACAACGGGACGATTTGGAGTCGGACGGGGGCGAACGCGGTGGAATTGATGATGGATTTGACCTTCTATGATGCCACTGCGGACACGACCTTTGATTTCGCGATCGATTTATTGAACACTGTGAACACCGACGACCCCTGGGCGAGCGCGGACTACGTGCAGTTGCAGGACGTGGCCTCGGAATTGACGCAGACGATCAACGGCCGGGAGTACTTCTTGAAGCTGGAATTTGGTGAGACCAGCTCGAATGGATTTTCGACGATCGATGAGTTTCATGTCTTGGAGAACGCGTCGGCGACGGGGTCCTTGTATGGGACCTTATGGCTTGCCGATTTAGAGGGTTAGGAGACGGATCACGAATTTCGAAGAGGCCGAGACCGAAGCCAATCCCCACAACACATAAACAGATTCGTCATTCGTTGGAGTGGCGACTGTGAGAGAGACCGGCGGCGAACCTGCGCCCAACCTTAGCTGCCGGTCTCTCTTTATTTTTGGGGTGGGTGCGAACTATAAGTTTTGAGAATGGCGTGAGGGAGTGGGGGGCGATTTCGCGGAGAAAGGGTGAGGAAGGG
>JBCCIR010000247.1:0-5299 GCA_039028175.1 Verrucomicrobiota bacterium | reverse complement strand
GGGTTGCCAGCGCAACCCACCACTGCTACGGCTACCAACCCCAAGGATTAGCCAGCGCAACCTTCTAATACCACGCTCCCCCCCATCGCAAACCCCACCCCAGTCCAAACCCCGCCTCCACGCCCCCACGACGGTCATCACCAATATCTCCCCCTCCCTCGATAACGGCCGATACGCCGTGAAACGCACCGCCGGCGAAGACCACTTCGTCCAAGCCGATATCTTTAAAGACGGCCACGACATCCTCCGCGCCCTCCTCAAGTGGCGCGCCCACGGCGGCACCACATGGAACGAATCCCCCATGCGCCCCATCGAGAACGATCGCTGGACCGGCGCCTGCCACTTCACCGATATCGGAAAACACGAAATCACCATCGAAGCCTGGGCCGACCCATGGCTCACCTGGCTCCACGAGTTCGAGAAAAAATACGAAGCCAAACTCGACGATCTCTCCGTGGAAATCACCGAAGGCGCCATCCTCATCGTCGCCGCCGGACGACGTGCCCTCGCCCATCAACAGACCGATCCCGCCCAACAACTCAGCCAAATCGCCGAAGCCTTCCGCACCGCCACCCCCGATCAAGTTCACAACCTCCTCCAGCAACCCGAGCTCATCGCCATGATGGAGCGCTGGCCCGATCGCTCCCTCTCCACCTCGCTCGAACGCGCTCTCCCCATCGACGTCGATCGCGAACGCGCCCGCTTCTCCGCATGGTATGAGTTCTTCCCGCGCTCCGCCGAAGGCCTCGGCGATCGCTCCTCCACCTTTCGCGACTGCCTCCCCCGCATCGAGGACGCCAAGGCCATGGGCTTCGACGTCATCTACTTTCCCCCCATCCACCCCATCGGGGTCACCGCCCGCAAAGGCAAAAACGGCACCCTCAATGCCCAGCCCGACGACCCCGGTTCCCCCTGGGCCATCGGCTCCGACGCCGGCGGACACTACGCGGTCGAACCTTCCCTCGGCACCATCGAAGACTTCGAATGGCTCGTCCACGAAACCCGCCAACGCGGACTCGAAATCGCCCTCGACTTCGCCATCAATTGCTCGCCCGATCACCCCTACGTCAAAGATCACCCCGACTGGTTCTTCCAACGCCCCGATGGCTCCATTAAATACGCCGAGAACCCGCCCAAAAAATATCAGGACATCTACCCCCTCAATTTCCACTGCGACGACTGGCGTAACCTCTGGAAAGAACTCGTCGCCATTGTCTTCTTCTGGATCGGCAAAGGCGTTCGCATCTTTCGCGTCGATAACCCCCACACCAAACCCTTCGCCTTCTGGGAATACCTCATCCGCGAAGTCAAAGCCCGCTATCCCGACGTCATCTTCCTCGCCGAAGCCTTCACCCGCCCGCGCCTCATGGAAATGCTCGGGAAAATCGGCTTCGCCCAAAGCTATTCCTACTTCACCTGGCGCGTCTCCAAACACGAACTCGCCGAATACGCCACCGAGCTCACTGGTTCCGACATGCGCCACTACTACCGCGCAAACTTCTGGCCCAACACC
This sequence comes from Verrucomicrobiota bacterium, assembly GCA_039028175.1. Classification (GTDB taxonomy): domain Bacteria; phylum Verrucomicrobiota; class Verrucomicrobiia; order Verrucomicrobiales; family DEV007; genus JBCDBW01. The sequence continues at coordinate 3,786 of JBCCIR010000247.1, read as the reverse complement.
CCCGATATTCTCGCCATCCCCCTCCAATGGGCCGGCCCCAACCAATTCAAAATCCGCGCCACCCTCGCCGCCACCCTCTCCTCCAACTGGGGCATGTATTCCGGATACGAACTCTGCGAAAACGAGCCCCACCCCGAACGCGAAGAATACAACGACAACGAAAAATTCCAGTTCAAACGCCGCGACTGGAATGCCCCCGGCAATATCAAACCCCATATCGCTCGCCTCAACCAAATCCGCCGCGAAAACCCCGCCCTCCAGGGATACGACAATCTCCAGGTCCTCCACACCGGAAACGATCAGGTCCTCGCCTACGTCAAAACCACCGCCGACCTCGAAAACATCATCATCGTGATCGTCAACCTCGACGACACCAATCGCCAGGACTCCGATGTCCACCTCCCCCTCTACGAACTCGGCTTCCCCAACAACGACTGCGCCTTCACCGTCCACGACCTCCTCAATGACGAAATCTACCAGTGGCACGGCCCCATCAACCACGTCTCCCTCGACCCCCAATACAAGACCGCCCACATCCTCCGCATCGACACCCCGTAACCTCCCCCCTCTGTTTCCTCCAAATCTAAAGAAATCCCGTCCGCCCAAGCCAGCGAAGCGACAGCGAGCCTGAAAATATCCTCCCTTCTCTCTGTTCCCTCCTGTTCAAACAAATCAATCCCCAAAGTCAGCGAAGCGCCAGCAAGCCCGAAAAAAATTCCTTAGTTCTCTTCGTTCCCTTCTGTAAAAAAAGAAGTGCCCGTTCGCCTCATCATCTTCCTCATCCTCTCCCTCTTCGCCGCTTTCCTCCTCGGTTGGCAACAATCCGACGGCGCCTTCGACAAAGCCGACCGCGCCTTCCTCTCCTGGCTCCAAGCCAACTCCGGGGAAACCTCGTCCTCTTCCTCTTTCTCATACGCCGCCGTCGAACCTCGCCCCGTCATTCTCGTCCGTCTCGCCGATGAAGAACGCATAACCTTCGAAGACTGGCCTCTCACCCGGCTCGATTACGCCGTCATCCTCAGCAATCTCCACAAGCAAAACCCCGCCCTCGTTGCCCTAACCCCCGCCCTTTATTGGCCCCAGGTCGATGAATTCGGTACCGGCCTCCTCAAGACACACATCGACGCACTCCCCGCCGTCGTCCTCGGCCATCGCCTCGCCATGGGCGAAACCAATCCCGATCTCCCCACCAATCTCACGCCCATCGCCAACACCGATGGTAACCTCACCGGCCTCCCCGCCTTCGCTTCCATCCAAATCGGCCCCGAATCCGGACTCAGCGACGCCACCCTCACCGGCTTCACCCATCCGTCTCTCCTCTCCATGCCCGGCGACCAATCCACCACGGTCGCCCTCGTCGCCAAACTCCAAGATCAGGTCTACCCCTCGCTCCCTCTCCTCCTCATCGCCGCCGCCGTCGATGCCGGGCCCGATGACATCGACGTCCGCATCAGTGACTTCAGCCGCGTGCGCATTAAAAGCCTCACTCTCCCTATCGAATCGAACGGCGGTTTCACCCTCGATCCCGAAACAACCATTCTCACCCTCGATGCGGAAACCCTTATCGACGTCGCACACGGCACCGAGCTCGTCCTCCAAAATCTTCCCCCCGCCCAACGCAACGCCCTCTCCCAACTCGAGGACGCCGTAGTCATCATCGGCGACGACAGTCCCGCCGCGCAAATCCACCAACTGCCCGATGGTACCCGCCTTTCCAACGCCGCCCTCCTCGCACGCCTCACCGCTTCCGTCCTCTCCGGTTCCTCCCCCGCTTCCTCCTCCGCCGCCTCCGGTCGACTCTGGTCTCCCTTCGCCCAATATCTCCTCTGGGCCGCCATCATCGCCGGCGGCGCTTACCTCATGCGCTTCCGAAAACGCCGCATCCTCTTCGTCAGCGCCGCCGCCGCCGTCGCCTTCATCGCCGCCACCTTGGTCTTCTACCAAATCACCAAAACCTACCCCTCTCCGTTCCCTCCCCTCATTCTAATCCTCATCACCCTCCTCTCCGCCCTCCTCTTCCCAACCCCTAAACACACCATGTCATCCTGAGCGAGCAAAGCGAGAGCTTGGCCTGAGCATCGCCGAAGGCAAGGACCCCACGAGCGGTTCATTCACCTGTCGTAAACCAATCGCTCAAGTTCGCTTCCAAGCATTGATCCCGCGAAGCTGTAACTTCATCATTCGAAATTCCTTGTTCAATATTCACTATTCAAAAAACCAACACCTTCCTCCCACCCAATCCCCCCCAACGCTCCACCTTCCCAAACCGACTAACCGACTAACCGACTAACCGACTAACCGACTAAACTAATCTCATGCCCTCAACCCAAACCCTCCTCCTCACCCTCTTCTTCGCATCGCTCCTTCCCGCCCCCGTCGCAAACTCTTCCCCAAACTTCATCCTCATCCTCACCGACGACCAATCATACGTCGGCACCTCCCACCAAATCATCCCCGACGACCCACGCACCGTCAGCGATTACTTCCAAACCCCCAACACCGAACGTCTCGCCGCCTTGGGCATGACCTTCTCCCAGGGCTACTCCCCCGCCGCTTCCTGTTGTCCCACCCGCCGCGCCATCCAGACCGGCCAAACCCCCGCGCGCCACGAATACAACGCCGACCGCAAAAACTGGACCGATACCTACCGCAAACAACTCAATATCCCCCGCATGCTCAAGGCCGCTGATCCGGCATACCAAACCGCCCACTTCGGCAAATGGGATCATCGATACGACGAAATCACGCCGGAAGAACAAGGCTTCGACGCCTCCGACGGATATACCGGCAACAACACCGGCGGCGCCAAGGGCACCGGCGGCCCCGCCGCCCAGGCCGATCCCAAACGCATCGATTCCATCACCGAGCGCGCCGTCGAATTCATCGAATCCAATCACCAAGCCGATACCCCCTTCTTCCTCCAAATCTCCCATTACGCCGTCCACCTCGACATCTTCTACAACCAATCGACCCTCGATGCCCTGGGCGATCGCCCCCCCGGCAAAAAACACAACATGCCCGAGTTCGCCGCCATGACCGAAGACATGGACGCCGGCTTCGGCCGTGTCATCGACAAACTCACCGAGCTCGATCTTCTCGATAACACTTACATCATTTACTTCTCCGACAACGGAGGTCGCACCACCATCCCCAAAGCGCCCGACCGCATCGAAGACCGCAACGCCCCCCTCCGCGACGGCAAACATTCCTTCTATGAAGGCGGCATCCGGGTCCCCTTCATCATCGCCGGCCCCGGCGTCGCCCCCGGCTCACACAGCGATGTCCCCGTGACCGGCCTCGACATCTTTCCCACCCTCGCCGACCTCGCGAAATACCCCGACCCGCTCCCCGACAACATCGACGGCGGTTCCCTTGCCGCCGTCCTTCACAACAACGGCAGCGGCTCCGTTGACCGACCCCGCCCTTACCTCATCTTCCACCAGGCCGCCGACCGCGATCCCATCTCCGCCATCCGCCTCGACAATTTCAAACTCGTCAAAACCTGGGACCGAAAGAAAAACAAACTCGAACTCTTCGACCTCTCCACCGACCTCTCCGAACAACACGACCTCACCTCCGAAAACAAAGAAAAAACCAAACAACTAAACACCCTCCTCAAAGCCTTCCTAAACGAAGTAAACGCCGACCTCCCACCCTCCCCCTAGCTGCCTCCCCCCGCCTCCCACTTCATCATTCATCATTCCGTGTTCCCTGTTCACTATTCAAAGAAACCCACGACCCCCCACCACCCCGCCACCCCCATCGCTCTACCAACTACGGCAACCG
>JBCCIR010000246.1:0-5299 GCA_039028175.1 Verrucomicrobiota bacterium | reverse complement strand
TATCGATTTCCGGTGAACGACTATTTCAGCATTCAGCCCGACATTCAGTACATTCTCGATTCCCACGAAGGCAGAAGAAAAGCAATTCTGTTAGGTTTGAGAGCTACCATTGAATTCTGATTAGGACGCCCCTCACGATCAACGATGAGCCGTTTCTTAAAGGCTTCATCTCCGCCTCGCGGTGCCGTAGGCGGCGATGTGTCGTCGCATCCGACAAGGTACCACTCGGCGCACGACCTAACCCTAGCCATCATCCCAAGCCGGCTTTTCGGGATATCGACACCCACATTCCTGAGGGTGAGTTGGTCGGCATCGTGGGGCTGAGAGGTGCGGGCAAGAGCACCTTGTTGAAAGCCTGCCTCGATCTGATTCCCAAAGCGTCAGGAGAGGTTAGATTCTACGGTGAGCCCTATCCAGAACGCGCCACTTGGTCGGCTACGTGCCGCAGCGGTTCGATTCCTTCCCTCTCTGCCATTTTCGCTTAGACGACCGAATTTCGAAGGGATTTCTCGAACCGCCAAACACAGATCATGTTGCGGCCAAGAATAGCTGGAGTCTGACCACCCGGGCGTGACCAGATTTTCACCGGACGGTCGTCGAATTCTGAGATTCGCTTTCCGGTTCACTGGAAAAAGCGATCGGAATCCTGCCCAACCATCTTCTCCCGTGCGCCAGATTCACCCGGATCGAGTGGAAGCCTTCTTCAATGGTGAAGTCATGGCCCGAACACGTGCTATAGAGGAGGAATTCCTCCTAGGACCAGGCGACGGCAATAACTGGTATTGGACTGGCCGTCCGTGGTACGAAGTGGATGTGACCGACCCCGAAGCGATGGTATTGACTGAGTCTGCCCAATTAACCAGCGGATTCTTAGAAACGAATGGCTCTTTCGCCGTCTGGTCGAGTGGGGGTCGAACACATTTCTACGACGTGGAGCCGTCGGGAGAACTTACACGATTGCTGAATTTCAGTACACCGGTATCCCTTACTTTGTCGGACGTCACGTCATCAGCATTGCCGATGGCACCCCCATGGCGACCGCGGGTCTCAACGAGGCTGGAGAACCGACTGTCTTTGCCAGATTGCATGAGCCCTACCTCGGCTCCTTTGGTACTTCATGGGGAAACTATGTCTTCAACTTTGGCTCAAACCCCAACGTTAATGATTTTTAGGACCCTGAGAAGCCAAGGAATGTCGGAAGGTTTTCCGGATTGTTCAGTGCCCCACCGGTAGCGGCCGTCGCCTATCCATTCGCTATCGCCGGAGTCTTCCAACTCCAATCGGGTACGAGCCTACATTATCGCCAATCCCGAGAACGTTCAGGTGTTCGATTCCATTGAACTCGCGGGAGATGTGAAGAAGATGCTTGTGGTGGGCTCTCAGCTGCTTGTTGTGATCGGTCCAAACGTGACCTCATACGGCTACCGGGATCAAGGGCATCTGCAAGTCTTCGATCTGAAGAGAGGCCTGATGCTTAACCCGGATCGCAATGGTGTTGATGTTATGGTCGAGCTTGCTGTCGGGAGGAGTTCGAAAAGTGCGAGATCCGGAACAGAGCTTCCTCTACTCGAGCCTGTTTGGAATGAGGGCGGACTAAAGGTCCGGTTCCAGCGGAGCTTGAACGCCGCCGATTACTTTGACTACCATGTTCAGACCAGCGCTGATCTAACTTCATGGTCAGACGCCAAGGCAGAAGTGATCGGGACGCGGAAGCCGTTGATTGCTACTACGCCAACACACGAGAATTTCGAGGCGAGCGTGGACGGAGCGACTGCCTAACTCGGCTGAAGTTGCGTGTTCGGACGCCGCAGGAGATATCCAGCCTTAGTTTAGGCTCCGAGGCTCCCCTACCGGCCCAGGTCGCGCCGACTGTCCTCAAGGATGCTTTCAAAATCCTCAGCCAACACCTGCACCCGACGCTCCTTTTCACGAAAGTGCTGTTGTTTGAATGCGGCAATCTCCGCCTCAATGACGTTGATCTTTCCCGACTCAAAAACAAGCCGGGCATCAAATTGTTGGGCAAGGAGGCCGCGTAACTCCTCGGACAGTGCCTCTTTCTCCATCCTGTCCTCACTCAACACGAGCCTGTCGGCGACATTGGTCGCCCGAGCTTCAAGACCGAGCAATATCAGGAAAGCCGATGCAGCCTCGGGCTCGCGCGCCCGGAGTGACTCCCACTCCTCTCGAATGCCCATCGCCCCTTCCAGGATTTCCTCCGCTTGCTCCTGTTCGAATTCCCGGTGGTGTTCGGGCAGGCGATCTTTAAGAAAAAGGAGGATCTCAGTGCGCTCTTCGGGATCCAATGAGTCGTCACCGCTTCCCGGTTGACAGGACAGCATCATGGAAACGAGCACCGCAGTGGTGAGTTGAGAGATCGGGATGAAGTAGTTCATATCAATTCAAACTAGCGATCGGGCAAAGATGGATTGGCATAGGCGGCCCAGGTTGAGCTGCCAGACCGACGGTTCAGCAATTGGCTCGATTGAGCGAGCCATTCAAGTTGGTCCATACGTTCCGGTCGGCGGCTGGAAAAGTGGCGTGGCTCACCATTCGGTGAGTCGGGAAAATCGATTGACATCTGAAGGACGAGAATGCCGATGGCGAAAACCACCGCCGCCGCCGCTGCGAGGCCCCCCCGGAAATGCCGACTGGGAAAAGCCTCGAGACCGCCCCCCTCTTCGGCCTGCCGTTCGAGTGCTGCTTCGGTAAATGCCATCGGCGAAGCCGATTCGCAGGCTCGAAGCAAACGGGCTTGTGTCGAAAGCTGGTCGAGAAAGACAGCGGCTGCTGGATCGGCTGCTATTCGGGCCTCTACTTCGCGGCGCCGATCAGGGTCGAGTTCTCCACTACCGTAAAGCAGGAGATCGTGGAACAAAGGGTCAGTGTCGTCCATGGAATTCTTCCTCCTCAAGCATCAGGTCACGCAGGTGGTTGGTAGCGCGATGCATCCGTACGAGGGCGGCACTTTGAGTGATGCCGATCACTTCAGCAATCTCGCGGAAACGCATCTCGTGCTGCAATCGCAGAAGAACCACCTCCCGCTCATGGTCGGGTAGTTGATCGATCGCTGCGTAAAGCCGGTCGACGTCTTTTCCTGGATCAATCTGCTCATCCGGACCGGGCCCCCCGTCGACGAGCAGATTGGCACGACCATCGTCCCCCTCGTAGGTAATCCGATTACGCTTCCTGATGAAATTAAGGGCCTCGTTTCGGGCGATCTGAAACAGCCAGGCCCGGACGTCCCGGGAATCATCCTCAAGTCTCCCAAGGGCGCGCACCGCCTTGTAAATCGCTTCCTGACAGATGTCCTGAGCGTCATGCTGATTGCCCAACATCCGGCGGAGGAACCCGAAGATCTCCCCTTCATGGGGTTGGATGAGCGCAAGAATGGCGTCCCGCTCCCCATCCTTGGCCCGCTGGATCACAGATCTGTCACCACCAGAGGCTGCGGAGGGTCGGGAGAACTTTTGCACTGATAAGGGCGGGGCGTTGGCCACAATCAGAATCGATGTCGCCTGTTCCATAAACGGAAAACACACACTCAGCGTTTTTATTTCCAAAAAATTTCAATCGGATTAAAAAAGAATGGTCAACCAACTCGGTAATAAGGAGTGGGGTCGTTTGTTTTCGAAGCATGAATCACCCCCCATATCATCGCCAGTTCCCTTTCTTCGCTCTGAAATCCGTCCTTGGAGCGACCATGGCCGTGGCGCTTCCGTTCGCCGCAACGGGGCAGGACTTGCCGGACGCCATCGACACCAGCAAATCTCCCGATGGCATCGTGGCCATGCCCTCGGGCGTGCACCCTGCTTTCAACAACTTCAATCGTTACACCAAGGTGAGCACGCCAAGCGGGAAGCCAATCCACATCATCGCCCAACCCCGCCTCAGTATCGGCCAAATTGTCAGGGCACGCGAGATCCTGCGAATGTTCCTGACGGATGTCCCTGGTTCGCAGCATGGTATTAACAAGGGCGCCATCGCCGATCGAATGGCGGCGAATAACGCGATGCTGATGCTGGTGAACGGCACCCACGCGGAAGGCAACGAGCCGAATCTCCCAGCCCAGGCGCTCTATCAGAACGAGATACAGGTCGAGGGCCATGCATGGTATCAAAGCCAGAACTACGACCATCGCGACGCCACGTTTGAGGAGATTCTGCACCTCGTTCATGATACCGGCATCGGCGTCGATGGGCCAAACTCGCAGCCAGGAATGCTTCCGGCTTATCAGAAGGAGATCCGCGCCGCAACGAACAACGCGATCGCCAACAACTTTCAAATCTGGCCAATGGGCGCGAGAAACGAACCCGATTGGTACAACGAGCTCTCCGCCGAGAACAGCCTTTCTCAGGAGTATTTGGCCAGCCTTATTGATAGTTACTACGGCCTTTGGGGGGCGTGGACCGAGGTGCCCGGCGTGGGGATGTGGGGCGAGTACATCGCCAAGGACCGGTTGGAAATCGCCACCGAAGACCCCATGGGGAATGCACTACTGAGCAAATTTTTTCCTGAGTTCCTGACCTACGAAGCGCGGATCGATCCCTCTTTCACCGGCACATTTGAAATGGCCTTCGACCCAGCCAAGCGCTACACCCATCATTCACGCTACCTGCTCAACGCTCGGCTTGTCGGCACCGCGAACTCGAATCTGACCGGAAACGATCAGGCCAACACGCTCACCGGCAACAGTGGAAACAACATACTCGATGGCGCTGAGGGTGCTGACACAGCCGTTTTCGCCGGAGCCAAGGCGGAATACGCCATCGCCGAGGCCGCTGGTATGATCACGATCACCGACTCCGTTGCTGGGCGCGATGGTACCGATACCCTCCAGAACATCGAACTGGTTCGATTCTCTGATGGGACGGTGCCCAGCACAAGTCTCCTCACCTCAAAACTGGGCACGTGGCAATCGCTCCACTTCCCTGGACAACAAAACGACTCCAACCTGGAGGCGACCGTCTGGGGCAAATTCGCTGATCCGGACGGCGATGGACACTCCAACCTCATCGAATACGCTTTCGGGACCGATCCCAATGTCCCGGGAGGCATGAACCCGGTCTCCGAACTGAGGATCACCGCTACTGAGTTCCGGCTGACGTTGAACTCGGTCGTCAATGATTCCGACACCAAGGTCGTCGCTCACCTCTCCACCGATCTTCAAAATTGGAAACCGACCGAAAGCACGGTCTACAGCAGCACGCTCGGCGGCAACGACCGCTACACGATGGATCTCGGTTATGAATGGCCGGATGATGCGACGTCCCTATTCATCCGCTTTATTGTGAGCCGGAAT
>JBCCIR010000245.1:0-5340 GCA_039028175.1 Verrucomicrobiota bacterium | reverse complement strand
AGAAGCACGCAGGTTTGCTTCGTGCAACATTGCCTTTAGGCGATCGATTTCCAACAGGTTCGACTTGGCTTCCTCTTGAGCCGATGACAGCTGTTGTTCATACGATTCGGCTGTCGTCTGCAATTTTTGGGCGGCGGCGGTGAAACTTCCTGCTTGGACGAGAGTTTCGAAGGCGTGGAGTTGGCGGGTATCGAAGAGTTCCATGGATCAATGAATGGGATTCATCAGGATAATGAAAAGGATGTAAGCATCTTCTGAGCCAGCCGGGGTTTAGTTGGCACGCAAAAGGCTAATTCTTTGGGTATGCCACGAATTCCCGAAAGAGACTTGGATCGGAAGCGAGCGGTGAAGATCGGTTTTGTGCCGTTGATTGACTGTGCGCCGTTGGCGGTGGCGAGGGAGTTTGGATTTTTTGCGAAGCATGGGGTGGACGTGGAGTTGTGTCGTGAGGCGGGCTGGGCGACGATCCGGGACAAGATTGTTTATGGGGAGTTGGATGCGGCCCATGCGGTGGCGGGTTTGGTGATTGCGATCAACAGTGGTTTGGGCACGATTCGGCAGTCTTGTGTGACGGGTTTTCTTTTTAATTCGCATGGGGATGCGATCACCTTGTCTCGCGAGTTGTTGGAGGCGGGGGTCACGAGCGGGGACAAGCTGGCGGACTATCTTCGAGGCAACGGACGGGTGTTGACCTTTGGAGTGGTGCATCCGTTTTCGTCGCACAACTTTTTGATGCGAGATTGGTTTCGGCGATCGGGGATCATGGTGGGGCGTGATGTTCGGATCGTGGTGGTGCCTCCGCCGTTGATGACGGAGATGATGGAGGCGGGGCACGTGGACGGATTTTGTGTGGGGGAGCCGTATAACACCGTGGCGATGAAGAACGGGAGCGGCGGAGTGGTGGCGCGCAGTGACGAGTTATCGCAGATGCATCCGGAGAAGGCCTTGGTGGTGCGGGAGTCGTTTGTGGAGCGCGAGAGGGATACGTATTTGCGTCTTATTGCCGCCCTGCAGGAGGCGTGCGACTTCTGTGATCAGCCGGTGAATTACGAGAACCTGGCGTGTTTGCTTTCACGCCGGGAGTATTTGCATCTGAAGAAGCGGGTGATTCTCGAGAGTTTCAACGGGAGCCTGGGTGCCGGCGGTGATTTTCATTTGTTCAGCCGGTATGGGGTGAATCGTCCGAGCGTGGAGAAGGCGAACTGGCTGCTTACGCAGATTCGGCTGTGTGGATTGATGTCGGCCCGGGAGATCGGGTCGGCATCGGTCAAGCCGAGCGAGATGTTTCGGACGGATCACTATGACGAGGCGATGGAATTGGTCGGGAAGATTCCGGGGAAGGATTCGGGAGCGGTTCAGCGTGTGAAGCGCGCGAGGGGAGTGAAGGCGGTCCCGTCGAGGTCCGAGCGGGTGACGGCGAGTTTATAGGAAGCAGAATCAGAGAACCAAAAACAGACAGGAACAACATGAGAGTAATGAGAGCGAGTATTGGAATCATCGTAGCCGGCAGTATCTGGGCCGCGGGCTGGGCGAACGCGGACCTTCTTGATTTGGAGAAGGACACCTTGAAGTTTGGATTCATCAAACTGACGGATTGTGCGCCGATCGTGATCGCGAAAGAGAAGGGGTATTTTGATGACGAGGGCTTGAGCGTGACGGTGGAGGCGCAGGGGAACTGGAAGGAATTGTTAAACCGGGTGATCACGGGTGACTTGGACGGCGCGCACATGCTGGCGGGTCAACCGATTGGGGCGACGGTCGGATTTGGGACGCAGGCCGACATCATGACGGCATACAGTCTCGATTACAACGGGAACGGGATCACCGTCTCGAACGAGATTTGGGCTGAGATGAAGCCGAGGGTCTTGAAGGATGAATTCGGGCGCCCGGTTCATCCGATCACGGCGGACAGCTTGAAGCCGATCGTGGATCGTTCCAAGGACGAGGGCAACAAGTTGAAGATGGGGATGGTGTTCCCGGTGTCGACGCACAATTACGAAATTCGATATTGGCTGGCGGCTGCGGGGATCAACCCTGGTTTTTACTTTGATCCGGAGACGGGGCAGGTGGATGTGCCGGGTTTCTTGAATGGTGACGTGGAGCTGTCGGTGACGCCTCCTCCGCAGATGCCGCAGACCTTGGAGCAGGGGACGATCTGTGCGTATTGCGTGGGAGAGCCTTGGAATCAGCAGGCGGTCTTCAAGAAGATCGGTGTGCCGGTCACCACGAATTACGATATTTGGAAGAACAATCCGGAGAAGGTGTTCGGGGTATCGCGGGAGTGGGCGGAGGCGAATCCGAACACGTGGATTGCGGTGACCAAGGCCTTGATTCGGGCCGGGCATTGGCTGGATGCGTCGCCTGAGAATCGGTTGGAAGCGGCCGAAATTTTATCGAAGCCCAATTACGTGGGGGCGCCATTTGAGGTCATCAAGAACAGCATGACGGGGACGTTTGAGTTTGAGCCGGGGGTGGATGTTCGTGAGATGCCGGACTTCAACGTCTTCTTCCGATACAACGCATCTTATCCCTATTACTCGGATTGTGTGTGGTTTTTGACGCAGATGATTCGCTGGGGGCAGATTCCCGAGCAGAAGGCGGATGAGTGGTTTGACGAGATGGCCAAGAAGATTTACCGGCCGGACGTTTACTTGACGGCGGTTGAGGAGCTAATCGATGACGGTCACTTTGCTCGTGAGGTCTTTGCGCCGGCGTTTGCGGCATTTGAGGACGGTGGATACAAATCGACGACGGAAGAATTCATCGACGGAAATCCATACGACGGCACGAAGCCGAATGAATACATCCAGAGTTTTGTGATCGGCTTGAAGTAGCCGGTCGACCGCGGGGGGTGCGCCGACGCGTGCCCTTTGTGTGTTGGCCGAGAATCCATCGAAACGACAGAGACAAAAAGACATGAGCGGAACCTCCAGCAAGAACACGACTCCGGCGGAAATGGCCGGGGTGAGCGCGGAGAGCAAGCCGGTGAAGAAGCGGCGCCGAATGCGGTATAATCCGAACAAGGTGGCGCATCGGCTGAATCAGCTGGGCTTGGGCTATTTTTCGCCGATCGCGCGATTGATTGGCGGGGATGAGCCGGCGAAGCAGTTGCGGGAGTTGGCGTCGAACACGGTATTGCCTTTGGTGGCGTTCATGGTGTTTTTGACGGCTTGGGCGATGTGCGCCTCGGTGGTGAAGTCCGGGAGTGTTGAGATTCCGAGTCCGCATCAGACCTGGTATGCGTGGGGTGGCAAGGCGATTCCGTTTGCGTCGCATCCCTTTCCGGACTTGGTGGCGGGCAAGGAGGGGCCGTTATTTGCGGAGAACGAGGGGCGCGACCCGAAGAGCATCGTGGGATTCACGGTTGCGGAGGGGGTGGCGGAGCAGGATTTTTATCGTGACCAGGCGGAGCGAGTGGCGGGGTTTGAGGAGCGGGCGCAGGAAGCGGCGGCGGAGGGGGATTCGGAAAAGGCGGAGCGGTATGATGAGATGGCGGCGAAATTTGCGGACAAGTCTTACCAAGGGAACAAGACGTTCTTTGATCAGATTTGGATTAGTTTGTTGACGGTGGCGATTGGTTTCCTGGCGGCGACCCTGATTGCGGTGCCGTTGGGGACCTTGTGCGGATTGTCGAGCAAGTTCAACATTGCGATCAATCCGTTGGTGCAGTTGTTGAAACCGGTTTCGCCGTTGGCGTGGTTTCCGATCGTGTTTGTGTTCACGACCTGGGGGATTGACACGCCGGATGCGGGATCGATTTGGCAGCGTGCGTTGTTTACGTCCGCGGGCGTGGTGATGCTTTGTTCGCTCTGGCCGACCTTGATCAACACGGCGGTGGGGGTGGCATCGGTGGACAAGGATCACTTGAACGTGGCGAAAGTGTTGAAGCTGGGATGGTTCAAGCGGATTTGGAAGATTGTGTTGCCGGCTTCGTTACCTTTGATCTTCACGGGTCTTCGCTTGTCGATCGGAGTGGGTTGGATGGTATTGGTCGCGGCGGACATGATGGCTCAGAATCAGGGCTTAGGAAAGTTCGTGTGGGACATGTATCAGAACGGCGACACGCTGAGCACGGCCCAGATCATTGTGGCGGTGTTCTTTATCGGCGGGATCGGATTCTTATTGGACCGGATCATGCTGGTGCTGCAGCGCTTAGTAACCTTTGAGGAGCAGACGATCTAGTGGCTTACATAGAATTCAGAGATGTGAGTGTGGGCTTCGGTTCGGGGTCGAACCGGACGGAGGTATTGGAGGGGATCAATCTGGAGATTGAGAAGGGAGAGTTTGTGGCCTTGGTGGGTTATTCGGGGACGGGCAAGACGACCTTGATCAACCTGATTGCGGGGTTATTGATTCCGGACGAGGGAGAGGTCTTGGTGGACGGCAAAGTCGTCGAGGGACCGGATCCGGAGCGGGGTCTTGTTTTTCAGAATTACTCTTTGCTGCCCTGGCTGAGCGTGCATCGGAACGTCGGGGTGGCGGTCGACGAAGTGTTCATGCACGAAGAGGCGGCGCGGAAGGTTAAGCGGATTCGCAAGGCGATTGACCAGGTGAATTTGACGGATGCGGCGCACAAGAAGCCCGGGGAACTGTCCGGGGGAATGCGTCAGCGCAATTCGGTGGCGCGGACCTTGTCGATGAATCCGACCTTGTTGTTACTGGATGAGCCTTTGAGTGCGTTGGATGCTTTGACGCGGAGTGTCATCCAGGATGAGATTCTAGGGATTTGGGAGGCGGAGGGTCAGACCGTGGTCATGATCACGAATGACGTGGATGAAGGGCTTTACATGGCGGACCGGATCATTCCTTTGAGTGTCGGGCCGCCGGCGACCTTGGGTATGGAGGTGGAGATCGGCGTGCCGCGTCCGCGGAGTCGCCATGAGATTCATTCGGGTGGTGAGTTTAAGAAGATGCGGAGTGAGATCATCAACTTTTTGTTGGAGGAGAAGGCCCGGGAGCGTGCGCGGAGTGAATCGAAAGCCGTGTCGTTGCCAAACATTGCCCCCGTGGATATTTCCCAGCATCGTCCGCGGCTGATCTTTGGGATTCGGCCGAAGCCGAAGAAGGTTTTGAGCACGAGGTGAGATACTCATTATGCCGTATTTTGAGACATACAATTTGGGGAAGACATACAAGACGCCGACGGGGGATGCGGTGATTGTGGAGCACTTCGATCTGAAGATTGAGAAGGGGGAGTTTGTTTGTATCCTGGGGCATTCGGGGTGTGGGAAGTCGACGGTTTTGTCGATGGTGGCGGGGTTGAATGAGATTACGGAGGGCGGTGTGATTTTGGCGGGGCGTGAGATTGACGGGGCGGCACCGGACCGGGGAGTCGTCTTT
>JBCCIR010000244.1:0-5362 GCA_039028175.1 Verrucomicrobiota bacterium | reverse complement strand
GGGTTCTTTTGTGACGAGAGGAGGTTTGGGAGTGATGGAAGCGGCGGCCCGGCGAGGGGCGGGAGTGGCTTTGGGATTGTCCTTGGGTTTTGGCGTGGCGGAGGCGGGATGTGGGGGAGCGGTGCCGGGGTCCTTTGAGGGGGGTGTGGGCGTGGTTTTGCCGCTGGCCGGTTTGGGAGTGGTGGCTACTTTGGGGGCGGGAGGCGTGGCGGGTTTTGCGGGCGCGGCAGCGGGAGCCGGCGGAGCGGGTTGGGCGGGTTGGGATTCGCGATCGGGGCTGAGGCGTTTGACAACGGGGCCGGCGGGTTTGTCTTTGGCTCCTGAGGAGTCGAGGCGGACGTCGATATTGATGACTCCGAGTTTGAGGCGGTCGCCGTCTTTGAGGATTTGGGCATTGACCTTTTTGTTATCGATGTAGATGCCGTTGTGGGATTCGAGGTCGCGGACTTCGTAGGTGCCGTCGCTTTGTTGGTGGAATTCGGCGTGGAAACCGGAGATATGTTTATCGCGGATAACGATATTGTTATCTTTTTTGCGGCCGAGGCGTACGAGGGGACCTTCCAGCGATTGCTCGAAGGAGGAGCCGTCGGCGAGGTGGATGGTCAGTTTGTACATGGCGATAGAGGTCCTGGGAATGGGTTAACGAGAGGAGGAACCCTGGAGCCGGGCGGCGAGGGTGGAGGCGAGGGATTTGCGTGGCCACGTGCGTGGGGGGGGAGCCATGGCGGCGGGGATTTTGGGGGGATGGGGCTGCGTCACGACAAGCGTGAGAAAGGTCTTGAATTTAGCACTCATATCTAAAAATTCAATCTCTACCGGTGTTCAGTAATATTAGAAATTCCGATAATATACATTAATTATGGTAATTACAACATCTTAAATGAATTTTTTGGGGTTTTTGGGGATAAGCCGTGGATAGCTTGTGGATCCCTTGGGAACAAAAGGTCGAATGAGGGCGCGGTGCGGAGGGGGTTCCGGCGGCTGAAAGCGGGGGACGACGGGAGCGAGGAGGTGCCCTAGCGGCTGAGCTCGAGCATGCGGAGGATGGGGGCTTCGGCGCGGCGGCGGAGGTCTTCGGGGAGGTCGATGGTGGGGGCGAGATTGAGGAGGCAGTCGTGGAGTTTTTCCAGGGTGTTCATTTTCATGAAGCGGCATTCGGCGCAGGCGCAATTGTCGGTGGGGCCGGGAATGAGGTTTTTGTGGGGGGCTTCTTTTTGGAGGCGGTGGAGCATGCCGGCTTCGGTTACGACGATGATGTTTTCGGCTTCGGAGTCGCGGCAGAAGTGGACCATTTTCTCGGTGGAGCAGACTTCATCGGCGAGGATGCGGACGGCGTAGGTGCATTCCGGGTGGGCGACGACGACGGCATCGGGGTGGTCGGTTTTGATGGCGTTGATGCTGTCGCGGGTGAATTCGACGTGGACGTAGCAGGCGCCTTGCCAGAGGTCCATTTCGCGCCCGGTTTGTTCCATGACCCAGGCACCGAGGTTTTGGTCGGGGACGAAGAGGATGGGGCGATCTTCCGGGGCGGCTTCGACGATTCCGACGGCGTTGCCGGAAGTGCAGATGACATCGGAGAGGGCTTTGACGTGGGCGCTGCAATTGATGTAGGCGATGACGTAGTAGTTTTTGTCTTTGTGTTCCTTGAGGAAGGCTTCGAGGTCCTCGCCGGGGCAGGATTCTTCGAGGGAGCAGCCGGCGTCTTTATCGGGGAGGACGACGGTTTTGTGGGGGTTGATGATTTTGGCGGTTTCGGCCATGAAATGGACGCCGCAGAAGGCGATGACGTCGGCATCGGTTTCGCTTGCCTTGTAGGAGAGGCCGAGAGAGTCGCCGACGAAGTCAGCGATATCCTGGATGGGGCCGACTTGATAGTTGTGGGCGAGGATAACGGCGTTTTGTTCCTCTTTGAGCCGAAGTATTTCCGATTGGAGGTCGATGGATGGTGGAGTGGCGGTGGCCATAGGGATACTGTGACAAAGGGTGGGGGTTGTGGCAAGGGGGTGGGCGCCACGAGGGGGGAGTTTTCGGGCCGGGGAAATCAGGATTTGGGGAAGAATTCCCCGTCGAAGGATTTGAAGTGATTTGGGACGCGGGTACGTTCTTCGGCCTCGCGGAGGGCTTCCTGGGCGTGTATTTCGTCGCGGCAGATGTGGAAGTTTCCGTTCAGTTTACCTCCGGGATCGATGGAAAGGGATTTGGCGAGGAGTTCGCCGGTGATGGCGGCCTTGGGACCGATTTTCACGGCGCCGTCGCAGTAGAAGTCGCCGGAGGTGTCGCCGATGATTTCGAGGGAATGAGCGCGGACGGGTTGGAGGAAGGAGACTTGGGCGTCGCGATGGATGAGGAGGTGTTGGCAGGTGAAGGCGCCGGCGATTTTTGAGTGGGCGCTGAAGGTGGCATTGCCGGTGCAGTAAATCTTTCCGGACACGCTGCCTTGGGCGTGGAGGTGGCGGCAAGTGATGGAACCGGTTTGGAGGGCGGCGTTTTTGTGAATGAAGACATCGCCTTGGGTTTTGATTTTGTTGGGGGAGTCGTGTTGGATGTGAACGTCTTCCAAGCTGGTGTAGGCACTACAGGAGGGGCAGATGCTGGAGGTGGCGGACGCGCTGACTTGTTGTGCGAAACCGCAGTCCGGGCAGACGACTTTTCGATGGGCGCCGTTGGTGCGAGGCGAGGACAGGGGAAGTTTTTCGATGAGAGAGCGCCAAGTGCCTTTTACGGCGGGGGTGGCAGGTGATTTGGTATCGGCGGCGGGCAGGGGATTGCGTGATTCCTGCGAGGGGACGACGATACCGTTGGGTTTTTTTGGCGAGCGGGCCTGGCCGTCGACGATGCCGAAGTATTGTCCGCAATTGCGGCAATAGGTGGAGACGGCCCTTTTGGGTTCCCACTGGGTGGCGTGGCAGTGGGGGCAGACGAGCTGGGCGTGATGTTTTGAGTTGTGTTGTTTAGAGTGTTTGCTCACCGATGCGAGGCATCAACCACGCGGGGAGCCCCGGGATGAGGGCTCTGGGCGGGTGATCGTGCGGGAATGTTAGGGGGGGCCGAACGAGAGGGGGAAATCAGCCGGCGGCGGCCAGTTTCTTTTCTCCGCCACCGGGGGAGGAGGAAGCCTGGCCTGAGGAACTCATTCCGCCGCCACCGGATGCGGCATTCTTGCCGACGGTGGAGCTGCCGAGGAAGGTGGCGCCTTCCTCGATACTGAGGGTTCCGGCTTTGATATCGCCGACGAGCTCGGCTTGTGATTTGAGTTCGGCGCGATCGGCGACGGTGATATTGCCTTCGACTTTTCCGAAGACGGTCACGGATTTGGTTTTGATTTCGCCTTTGATAGCGGCGTTTTCTCCGACGGTGAGATTGCCATCGGAGTTTACTTCACCTTCGATTTTGCCGTCGATAATCAGGTCGTTAGAGAATTTCAGGTTGCCTCGAATTTCGACGTCGCTGGAAAGTATGTTTTTGCTAGTGCTCATGAGTGTACTGGTACGGGATTGAGATGGTTGAGATTTTCCGGCGGGGGCAGACTCGGGCGTGGGCGCCGCTTTTTCAGCGGGTTCCGGCGCGGGAGTTTTATCCTGATTGATGATCTGCTTAAGTGGCACGGTATTTGATTATTGGTTAACGAGTTGGATGAGTTGAATAAATGGGCTTGGGCCGCGAGGCAGGGTCCATTTACTACAGCTATTATAAGTAAGTAATTTTGCGGGTGTAATCAACGTGATTCTTTTTAAAATTATAAAAAAAAGCTCGAAGTATCACGACAAGTGAATCACCTCGATTGGGTGATGGGGGGCGGGTGAGAGCGTGTTTTGAGACGGGGGCGAGGTGAATTTTCTTTGAGGGAGCAGGGCTGGCGGGATTGATGAGGGGGTAATTTGGAGAATTGGCTCAGGCGCTTGGTTCGGAAGTACTGATTTCTTCGGCTGGATAGGTCCAAATTTCGCTCAGGGTGGGGTGGTAGTGGGGGATGGAGGCGAGGTCGTTCGTGGTGGCGTGGAAGTGCATGGCGACGACGATTTCGTGGATGAGTTCGACGGCTTCGGGGCCGACGACTGAGGCGCCGAGGATTTCTTGGGTCTCGGCGTGGGCGATGAGTTTGACGAAACCTTCGGTTTCGCCGCGGACGATGGATTTGCCGTGATCGTCGAAGGGGTAGGAAGCGGCTTTGACGGGGATGTTGTCGTGAGCGGCTTCGCGTTCGGAGAGACCAACGGCCGCGACCTGGGGTTCGGTGAAGATGCCGAGGATTTTGAGGCGGTAGTCGATGTGGCGTTTCTGCGAGGCGTCGAGGCGGCCGAGGGCGACGGCGGCGTTGGTGGCGGCGATTTCGCCTTGTTCGATCGCGATGTGGACAATTTCGTGGGGGCCGCAGGCGTCGCCCGCGGCGAAGATGTGGGGGATGTTGGTGGTCTGGGTGGGGTCGGTGAGGACGCGACCGTTTTCGGTGGAAACGCCGGCCTGATCGAGTTGGAGGCCAGCGGTGGCGGGTTTGCGGCCGAGGGCCATGAGGATTTCGTCGGCGCGGGCGACGACGGGATTGCCGTGGTGTTGGAAGTGGACGGCTTTCTGTCCTTCTTCCGTGGTGATTTTTTCGAGGCTGGTATCGCAGTGGAGGGTAATTTCGCGGTGGCGGAGGGCGGATTCGACAGCGGAAGTGACGTCGTCGTCGAGTTCTTTGAGGACGTGAGGGCTTCGTTGGATGACTGTCACGATGGAGCCGAGGCCTTCGAAGTAGTGTGCCATTTCGAGGGCGATGGCGCCGCCGCCGAGGACAATGATGGAAGCCGGGAGGCGGTTGCCGTCGAGGACCTCGTCGCTGGTGAGGTATCCGGTGTCGTTGGCGCCGGGGAGGTCGAGGTGTTGGATGACGGAGCCGGTGGCGACGAGGGTGGACTTGGCGCGGACGAGGCGGGTGGAATCGGTGGGTTCGCGAGGGGTGACTTCGATGAGATGGGGGTCGCGGAAGGCACCGTTGCCGCGGAGGAGGTCGAAGGGGCCATCGGAGAGTTGTTCTTTGCGGTAGTCGGCGAACTCGCCGATGAGTTTCCGTTTGCGATCGCGGATTTCAGTTGGGTGGACTTCGAGGTTGTGGGCGCGGAGGCCGAACTCGGCGGCGCGGCGGAGGGAGAGGTTGCGATTGGCGCTTTCGATGAGGGTTTTGCTGGGCATGCACCCGCGGAGGATGCAGAGGCCGCCGAGGGTCTCTGAGCCGTCGATGACGACCGTTTTGAGGCCGAAACTGGCGGCGGTACGGGCGGCGGCGTAGCCGGCGCTGCCGCCGCCGATGACGGCGAAATCGTATTCGAGGGGGGAGTCAGACACGGTTCAGAGGGGTGGAATGAGGGGTGTTAAAAATCGG
>JBCCIR010000243.1:0-5508 GCA_039028175.1 Verrucomicrobiota bacterium | reverse complement strand
GTCGGGGGTGGGGATATTGTTAGGGGTGGCGGCGGGATTGGGATGGGCGGGGGTATTGCGGTTCCCGGGGCCCGTGTATGTGACGGATGCGGTGTTGACGGTGGTGGCGATTTTATTGGTGTTGGGGGGATTGGTCGTGGGGCGATTTGGTCGTGGGGCGGCTTTGGGGTATGCGCGTCGTCGGCTGGAGTCGGGGCGGGAGGTGTTTGAGGAGGAGATGGGGGCGGCGTTTGAGGAGGGGGTGGATCGGTATTTTGATCATTTTGGGAAATTGGAGGAGCAGGTGCGGGAGTTGAGCCGGGTGCAGGATGAGTTGTATGGGCCGCAGGTGGCGGCGTTGGAGGAGATTGAGGGGTCGTTTCGGGAGTTGGAGGAGTTACTGGGTGAAAAGCGGGAGCGGTAATGATGCGAGGGGAGTATTCAGTGATCGGGGGTCACTATTCAGACCTTGAGGTGGGGAAATACTCGATTATTGGGTTGTCATTGTTGGGGGGGTTTTTTGTGATACGGGCCGATGTCTGATGAGCCGGCGGCAACTGGGGGAGATGGGGGGAGTGGAGAAAGTGAAGGGGGTGGTGGTGGGAGCGCGAAGAAGAAGAAGGGCGGGGTGTTTTTATCTCGCTTGGTGAGCACGCTGGGGTTGTGGGCGTTGATAGTGGTGGCGGTCGTGTTTTCCCAGGAGTGGTTGTATCTGGTGATCGTGGAGTTGGTGGTGTTGATCAGTTTGGCGGAGTTTTTCCGGATGGCGAACTTGCCGGGGATGGGATGGCGGGTCTGGATGGTGATGGCGGTGGCGGGTATTTATTTGGCGGGATTGTTCCTGGTGTATTCGAGTGATGTTTGGCATCACATGGCCTTGTATGTCGCATTTGACGGGATGGTGATCGTGGGGTTGGTGTTGTGTTTATTTGTTTCCGAGATGGTGCGGGCGCCTGAGCCGGGGGAAACGGTGCGCCGGATTGCGGTGGCGCTGTTTGGGTTTGTGTGGTTGGCGGTGATGTTTGGATTCGTGGTGAAATTGTTATTATTTGGCGACGGCTCGGGTGGCGTTTTCCTGGTGGTGTATTTGTTGGTGGTGACAAAGTTTACCGACATGGGGGCGTACTTGGTGGGATCGGTGATGGGGAAGCATTCGTTTATGGCGCACATCAGTCCGAAGAAGACGTGGGAAGGAATAGTCGGCGGTTTGTTGTTTGCGGTCGGTGGCAGTTTGGCGGTGGTGGCCCTGTTTGAAGAGGGGTCGTGGTATTTCAGCGGGGTGGGGGCGGTGGTTGTGGGGTTGATCCTGGGCGTGGTGGCGGTGTTGGGCGATCTCGCGGAATCGGTGGTCAAGCGGAGTTTAGCGACGAAGGATTCCGGGCATGTCTTGCCTGGGATCGGGGGGACGATCGACTTGATTGACAGCATTTGTTTCACGGCGCCGGTGTTATATTTTCTATTGGTGTTCACGAACTAGAGCTTTTGTATGTCCCGTCGTAAGAAAGTGGTTGTGCTAGGGTCGACGGGGTCGATTGGGACGAGTGCGTTGAAGGTGGCGCGGGATATTCCGGAGCGGATGGAACTGGTGGGGTTGGCGGCGAACCGGAGTGTGGAGGCATTGGCGGGGCAGGTGGCGGAGACGGGTGTGAAGGCGGTGGCTTTGGCGGACGGGGAGCGGGCGGGGGAATTGCGGGGGGAACTGCCGGAAGGGGTGTCGGTTTTTGAAGGGGAAGAGGGATTGGTGGAATTGGCGAGCTTGGCGGAGGCGGACCTGGTTTTGATTGCGATTGTGGGGACCGCGGGGTTGCGGCCGGCTCTGGCGGCGATTGAGGCGGGGAAGGATATTGCGGTGGCGAGCAAGGAGATCTTGGTGATGGCCGGGGAAGCGGTGATGGAAGCGGCGGCGCGGAAGGGTGTGCGGGTGTTGCCGGTGGACAGCGAGCACAACGCGATTTTTCAGTGTTTGGAGGGGCGGGACACGGGGGAGGTGAAGCGGATTATTTTGACGGCGAGCGGGGGGCCGTTTCGGGAGACACCGGGGGAGGAGCTGGGGGAAGTGACCGTGGAGGAAGCGTTGAAGCATCCGACCTGGGACATGGGGAAGAAGATCACGATCGATTCGGCGACGCTATTTAACAAGGGGCTGGAGATGATCGAAGCGCGGTGGTTATTTGGTGTCGAGATGGAGCGCGTGGATGTGGTGGTGCATCCGCAGAGTATCGTGCATTCGATGGTGGAGTTTATCGACGGGTCGGTATTGGCGCAGTTGAGTCATTCGGACATGTGTTTTCCGATTCAGTATGCGGTGACGTGGCCGGAGCGGGTGGCGAACAACTTGGAGCCGTTGGATTTTGCGGCGTTGTCGAAGTTGGATTTTGAGGGGCCGCGTTGGGATGATTTTCCGGCGCTGGGATTGGCGAAGGATGCGGGGATACGCGGGGGGACCTTACCGGCGGTGATGAATGCGGCGAATGAAGTGGCGGTGGCGGCGTTTCTTGAGGGGCGTTGTTCGTTTCCGGAGATATGGCAGACGGTGGGCGGGGCGATGGGGGCGCATGATGTGGTGGATCATCCGACATTGGAGCAGGTGCTGGAGGCGGATGGGTGGGCGCGGGAGTATGCGGGTGGGAGCGGGAACTGATCTGAGGGAAGGCATTTTTGCCCGCAGATTTCGCAGATGGAATCCCGCTACCGCGGGATTTTTTTGGAGCGATTTGGGAGGGGGAGGGGTAGGACTTATTTCAAATCGGACTCGTGGTAGGATTTGATCTTGGGGAGGGCGGTGGTGGTTTGGGAGCGAAGGTTGGGGTCGGTGATTTGGGTGGTCCAGGCGATGGCGGCGTTGGGATCTTCTGCGGCGATGGCGCGGGCGAAGGCGCTGATGGCGCGGTCGCGGGTAGGGGTTTCGGTTAGGGTGGCGAGGTATTCGCTGGCGGTGGTGGGGTCGTCGGCACCCCATTGGAGGTAGAGCGCCTGGGTGGCCTGGGTGCGGGCGGTGGAATCGGGGAGGGAGTCGAGCCATTGGGCGGTCTGGGTGGGGTTATGCGCAGCCCAGGTGGTGGTGAGTTGGGTGACGAGCGGGGTGGCGTCGGGGTGGGCGGCTTCGCGGGCGATTTCTTCGGCGAGTTCGGCGAGGCGATGGGAGGGCCAAGCCTTGACGAGGGAGCGTTGGTAGTAGAGGCGATGGGGACCGGTGGTTTGGTTTCGGATCCAAGCGCGGGCGGCGGCGGGGTCGGTGCTGGTCCATCCTTCGACCACCGCTGCGGTGGCGGCGTGTGATTCTTTTTCGTCCGCGGCGCCGGCGAGGGCGGCGTTCGGGTCGGTGGCGGCCCAGGCACGGTAGAAGGGGGTGAGGTGGTCGGGCCAGGTTTCGGGATTTTGATGGAGGGTGGCGTGGGCTTGGGCGGCGTTCTCGGGGGTGAGGTTTTGGACGAGTTCTTCGGCGGAAGGGGGAGCGGGGGGCGGCGTGATTTGTTCTGCGATGGGAGGGGGTGGCAGCGCGGGCGATTCCGGTGGGGAGACCGCGGCCGGGTCTTTTCGGTCGCAGGCGACGAGAACGATCGAAAAGAACAGCGTTAGGGTAATGTGACTTCTAATCGCAGGCATCGGACGGTGGCGGTGGTGATGGGTGTGGCGTCGCGGTAGATTATTTGAGAGCAGGATTGGGAGTGGACGAGGACGTGGGGCGGGCCGGCGTTCCAGGTGGAGGAATTCAGGGTGTCGTTGACAGCGCCCTGGAGGATGACCTGGGCGTCGTGGGATTTGTTGACGATGAGACCGAGGTATTTTTGGCCTTCGACTTCGATAACGGTGGCGACGGGTTCGTTGTCGGAGTGGGAGAGGAGGGGAGAGGTATCGAGGGCGAACTCGAGGAGGTTGGATCGGCCGTTTTCGTTCGGGTCGGCGGACCAAGCGCTGATGGAAGGATTGGCGAGCTGGGTAGGGGTGAAGGTGATTTGGCGCCAGAGTTCCGGGGGCATGGGGATGGGGTCGGTGCCGGAAACGGCGGCGGATTGGAATTTCGTGGAGAGAGGGACGGGGGTGACGACGATGCGTTGGCCGAGGATGGCGACGGAGGCGGTGTTGATGGTCCAGGTTTCGTTGAAACCGCCGGGGCCGCCGGATGCTGGCCAGAGCCAGTCGTCGCCGGGGTTGGAATCGCCGGTTTCAGACGCGTCGTTGGTGAGGAGGACCCATTCGCCGTTGGTGCAATTTCGTTTGATACCGAGGAGGTAACCGGTCGTGCCTGCGGGCGGGTCGCCGGCTCCGACGGTATGGGTGCCGCCGAAGCGGTTCTGGGGTGGGCCGCTAAAGGCGGAGATGGCGACGGGGTGCCAGTGGTCCATCCATTCGGCGGTATTGGATGAGGAGGGACCGGGCCAGGCGTCGTCGTTATCGAACCAGCCGAGGTAGAAGACGAAGTCGTCGCCGACGGGGGTCGTGCCGTCGCTTTCAATGTTGGCAGCGAAGGGGGTGGTGCCCCAGTCGATATCGACGGCGTGGAGTGGTGTCGAGACGAGGGCGAACGTGAGGCACGCGGTGGCGAATGGGTGATGGAGAAGTGAGGACATCCGTTAGAGTGAGCGATGGCGGAGGGTGAGGAGGCCGGCGCCGAGGGTGGCGAGGAGGGCGGCGGCGGGTTCGGGGGCTTGGGCGGGTGCGGTGGCGGAGTGGGTGCGGATGAAGAAGTTGGAAGAAGTGTCGGTGAAGTGGCCGCCGCCGATGTTGGAGCCTTGGATGGCGCCGACGACCACGGTATCGGCGCCGTTGAGACCCCAGGCGAGAGGGATGCCGGGTGGACCGGGGGAGACGTCGGGAAAGATCCAGGCGTCGTCGAAAGTGGAGTTGGGGAGGCCGTTGCTGGTGCGGGTGTAGAGGGCCCACTCGGCGTCTTCGTCGAAGGTGTCGCTGTTACGGATGAAGACGTAGGCTTGTTCGTTGGGGCCGAAGGTATCGGTGCCGTTGGCGTGTGGGCTGTCGGAGGTTTGGTCGGCGAGGAGGGAGGCGCCGCCGCCGAAGCGACCGGTGATGGGATTGGGGGGGACGGGCGGGTCCTGGTCGGGGAAGCCTTGGGCGTATGGGGAGGCGTCGAAGGGTTTCCAGTTGGTGATCCAGAGTTCGATGTTTTCGACGTCGGGGGTGAAGGAGGCGCCGAAAGAGCCGAGTTCGAAGGAGAAGGGGGGATCGGTGAGGCCGGAGCCGTCGCTTTGGATGATTTTGAGGTCGGCGCCGGCGGAGCCCCAGTTGATGTTGAGGGCGTGGGAGGGCTTCAGGGGGAAGCAGGCGCCGGCGGCTAGGCAGCAGAGGACTGTCCGGAGACGGAGAGACACGGGGAAAGGTAAAGCATTGTTGATATTATGACAATTTTAAATAATGGTGAGAATTGGGGAGGGTCTCACGCGGAGGCGCGGAGGTTTTTTGGGGGGGATGAGGGAGGATGGTATTGGGAAATTCGGGCGGTTTAGTCCTCGCGTAGCCCTTCGGGCTGCACTGCGGAGGCCCGTTGGGGACAACGGGCCGCACCTTCGT
>JBCCIR010000242.1:0-5509 GCA_039028175.1 Verrucomicrobiota bacterium | reverse complement strand
CGCCGTCCCCGCGCCCTTTGCTCTTTTGGCCCTTACAGTGTTTTGTTGACACTATTCCCCAACACCGTTTGTGCTTGCCGTCTGTCATTGCGCGGGGCGGGGGGTTTGGTTTGTGGTGAGGGGATGCCCCTTCCAAATAGTCTCTCCCCAAAAAAGAGCTACTCGCTAAAAGCTAACAGCTAAATGCCCGAGCAACCCATCAAGAAACTCTCGCACAAAGACGTCTCCGGTCTTTCCACGACCGAGTTTCTCGATACCGCAAAGGTCCCCTTCCTCCGCCTCCTCTCATACGTCAAACCATACAAAAAACGCTTCGTCCTCGGTATCGCCTTCGGCGTCATCTTCGGCCTCTTCAACGCCGTCATGCTCTTCGGACTCAAGATGGTCTTCGAAATCGTCCTGCCTAAAGAAGGCGAGACCATCGATATCGTCCTCTCCGAAACCGGCGCCAACCAAAACATCGTCGTCGACCTCAAAAACGGATCCGTCCCCCAAGCCTTCCCCATCCAGGGCGCCACCGCCGGAGAGACCGCCAAGATCTCCCTTCCCGTATCCGATACCAAACCCGTCAAAACCCCCTTCGGCGAAATCAACGTTCCCCGACCCTCGCTCGGCAAAGGTGGCTCCGCCAAAATCGTCATCTTCGCCTGCCTCATCATCCCCCTCCTCATCCTCATCCGCGGCCTCCTCTCCTACCTCAACCAATACTGCATGATGTGGGTCGGGATGCGCGTCCTCTACGACCTGCGCGACATGACCTTCACCAGCCTCATGCGGCAATCCATCGGCTTCCACGGAAAACAAAAAACCGGGGAACTCATCCAAACCGTCTTCAACCAAACCCGCATGGCCCAACAAGCCGGCACGCAACTCTCCAGCGACCTCGTCAAACACCCCATCTCCATCCTCGCCATCGTCTTCGCCTTGGTCTACATCGACTGGCTCTTTGCCGTCTGCGCCCTCGTCCTCTTCCCCCTCTGCCTCCTCCCCGTTATCATGGTCTCCAAAAAAGTCCGCCAGGCCGGAGGTAAAGAAGAACAAGAAGCCGGCATGCTCATGGTCACCATGCAGGAATCCTTCGCCGGTATCCGCGTCGTCAAATCTCACGCCCGGGAAGAATTCGAGCGCACCAAATTTAACGATGCCTCCACCAAGATGATCGGCTTCATCATGCGCTGGCGTAAAGCCATGGAAATCGTCGGCCCCCTCGTCGAAACCGTCGCCTCCCTCGGCATCGCCGCCGGCCTCGTCTACGCCTGGGCCACCCAAATGAGCGCCGGTGACTTCCTCATCCGATACATCGCCCTCGTCGCCCTCTACCCACACGCCAAAGCCCTCTCCCGCGTCCAAATCCAACTCCAAAAATGCCTCATCGCCTCCACCAAGGTCTTCGCCATCATGGACGCCGTCCCCGATGTTCAGGACGCTCCCGATGCCGTCGCCCTCGACCGATGCCAGGGCGCCATCACCTTCAACGATGTGTCCTTCGCTTACGTCGACGACAAACCCGCCGTCCAAAATATCTCCCTCTCCATGGAACCCGGAAAATTCTACGCCCTCGTCGGCCGCTCCGGCTCCGGAAAATCCACCCTCTTCTCCCTCCTCCTCCGCTTCTATAACCCCGACCAAGGCGCCATCTCCATCGACGGCCACAACATCACCGACGTCACACAGGAATCCCTCCGCGATAACATCGGCCTCGTCACCCAGGACACCTTCCTCTTCCACGATTCCATCTACGCCAATATCCAATACGGAAAACTCGACGCCACCAAAGAAGAAATCGAAACCGCCGCCAAACACGCCCACGCCCACGAATTCATCCTCGAACAAAAAGATGGTTACGACACCCTCGTCGGCGATAAAGGATGTAACCTCTCCGGCGGACAACAACAACGTATCTCCATCGCCCGCGCCTTCCTTCGTAACGCCCCCATCCTCCTCCTCGACGAGTTCTCCTCCGCCCTCGATACCGAATCAGAAAAACATATCCAAGCCGCCATCTCCAAACTCGCCCAAGGCAAAACCGTCATCGCCATCGCCCACCGCCTCTCCACCATCCTCGAAGCCGACCAAATCATCCTCCTCGAAGAAGGAAACATCGTCGACACCGGCACCCACGAAGAAATGCTCGCCCACTCCGATGCCTACCGCCGCGTCTACGACCTCCAGTTCAACGTCGCCCCCGACGATCCCATCCCCGCCGCCATCGCTCAGTCCCATGACTGAACCCGATCACACCCCCGACCCCGCCGCCGCCTTCCGCCCCCGATACGATAAAGAAATCGTCGACCGCATCTGGTCCTTCGGAAAAATCGTCACCGGCAACGACCCCGCCCTCTGGCGCAAAGACGAATTCAACGCCTGGATCCATCGCCTCGATTACGGCAACCGCCACTCCCAGTTCGGCTGGGAAATCGCCGACGGCTCACTCGGCCGCACCCCCGAAGACCAAGGCATCGCCGCCCTCCGCCCCCTCCACTGGCAAAACTACCTGGACGAATCCTCCGCCCACTACCAATCCCGCATCACCGCCGACGGCCTCCAAAACACCCGCCAACTCCTCTGATCTCCGTCACCCCACATCCCGGCCAATACCGCTTTAGACACCACTGACGAAGGTGAGGCCCGTTGTCCCCAACGGGCCTCCGCAGCGAAGCCCAAAGGGCGAAGCGAGGACTGCACCTCGCTACCTCCCCAGTGCCGCCGTTTCTTCCCCGCTCATCCTCCCACTTTCTGCTACCCAACGCCTCGCCTCTTGCCTCATCCCCCCGAATTCGTTAACCTCCCCTCAGAAACATCAAGTATCGCCGCTTACGCCTTCCCTTAGTACCGGCCTTCCCCCACACGATGTCCCCACACGGCGCGGCGGCCTTCCAAGCCAGCCCATTACTGAACCTTCGCCACATTCAGTCGCCGTGAATACCAAACCAATCTCCCCCTCCTTCTGCCTCCTCCTCGCACTCTGCCTCACTCTCCCCTCACACTCCCTCCTCGCCCAAGCCCCCGACCCCCTCGAACCCAACGATTCCACCGCCATCCCCACCGTCGTCGGCGGCACCATCCAGGTTTCCTTCGCCAACCTCACCATCGACTCCGCCACCGACGAAGATTTCTTCCGCATCGATCCCACCACCAACCACACCCTCCTCATCGCCGCCGAGTTCCAACATGGCCTCGGCGATATCGACATGGAACTCCTCTCCGCCGGCGGCTCAGCCATCGCGTCCTCCACCAGCGCTACCGACAACGAACTCATCTCGCTCCAAGTCACCGCCTTCGATACCTACTTCATCCGCGTCTTCGGATTTTCCGGCGCCACCAATACCTACAATCTCAACCTCACCGCCCAAACCGAGGTCACAAACACCAACGGCGGTACCGTCCCCGGCTCCCTCTACAATGCCATTGTCGGTGCCCAAGCCATCAGCACCCAAATCGGCTCCAACGTCGACATCACCTTCGCCGGCGGCGTCAACGGCACAATCAATCTGAATCAACAAATCCCCGCCCTGAACACTACCATAACCCTCGTCGGCCCCGGACCCGGTGTCGTCACCGTCAGCGGCGGATCACTCTTCCCCGTCTTCGCTCCCGCCTCAAGCGGCAATATCTCCATCTCCGGACTCACCATCGCCGACGGCCTGAGCGTCGGAGGCGTCGGCGCCGGCATCGCCAGTCTCGCCACCAATCTCACCGTCAACAACTGCGTCCTCATCAACAATCACGGCGCCGCCATCGCCCACTCAGGAAACAACCTCCTCGTCTCCAATTCCACCTTCTCCAATAACTCCAATATCGATGGCGTATCCTCGGGCGTCGGCCCCGCCAGCGACGGCACCGGCGGCGGCGGCATCGTCTGCTCAAACACCGTCACCATCACCGATTGCCGCTTCGACAATAACGCCGCCGGCAACGGAGGTAGCGCCGGACCCACCTTCGACGGCGGCGATGGCGGTGACGGCGGCGCCATCACCTACGCCGGAGGCTCCGCGGGAAGCAATGTCTCCATCGACCTCTGCACCTTCGACGGAAACACGTCAGGCAACGGCGGCACCGGCGGAGACAGCTCGTCTTCCGGCCCCAATACCCCCGGCGGACACGCCGGTAACGGCGGAAACGGTGCCGCCATCGCCATCGCCCCATCCGCCTCCGGCCTCAACATCCCCATCACAATCTCAAATTCCACCTTCGTCCGAAACACCTGCGGCAACGGCGGTGAACCCGGCCCCGGCAGCGCGCCCGCCGCCGATGGAGACCCCGGCAGCGCCGGCCGCGGCGCCCTCTCGATCGTCCCCGACTTCGTCGCCACTCCCCTCGTCTCCAATTGCACCTTCACCGAAAACTTCGGCGGCCTCCCCGGCGAACCCCTCTCCGGCTTCGGCCCCGCCATCAATGGCGGTGCCTCCGCGATCTTCCTCAACCCCGCCGGATTCACCAATCTCGAACTCATCCACTGCACGATCGATTCCAATACCTGCCCATCCCCCGCAAACAACGTCGTCACCGGCGCCGCCCTCCACGCCCCCGGTCCCCCCATCTTCACCATCGAAAATATCATCGCCTCAAACAACATCGTCGACCCCGCCGTCACCAACTCCCCCGCCGACCTCGCCGCCGATGTCGTCGCCGAAGGCACAAACCTCGTCGAAACCCATGTCTCCGGCATCGTCACCGCTGGGTCCGGTACCCTCATCGCCGCCACCGACCCCGTGCTCGCCCCCCTCGCCAACTACGGCGGCCCCGTCGAAACCATGCTCCCCATGCAAAAAAGCCCCGCCATCGACACCGCCGTCTCCAGCATCAAGACACCCCTCTTCGACCAACGCCTCTTCACCCGCCCCTACGCCGGTAACCCAGATATCGGCGCCGTCGAATCCCGCAGCCTCCTCGTCAACACCCTCGCCGACGAAAACGACGGCTTCGCCAACGACGTCTCCCTCCGCGACGCCATCAACGCCTTCACCGCCGAGGGCGCCCCCGAAGAAAAAATCGAGTTCGACCCCGCTGTCTTTACCATCGGCGTCGCCCACACCATCTCTCTCGCCAGCGCAAACGGAGCCTTCGTCGCCAATCTCGCCAACGCCGGCCTAAATATCGATGCCAAAGCCAACCTCCTCCCCGACCACTCCCCCGGCATCACCATCGACGCCAACTTCACGTCCCGTCACCTCGAGATCGATGCCAATGGGATCGTCACCATCGACGGCCTCGCTCTTGTCAACGGCCTCACTTCCAACTTCAGCGGCGGCGGCGCCATCTTCAACGAAGGGAATCTCACGCTGAACCACTGCCACCTTTTGGACAACATGACCGCCGATGGCGAGGACGGCCCGCCACCCGGCCCGGGAAACAATGGCGTTGACGGAAGCAACAGCCCAAACGGTGGCGCCATCACAAATCAGGGCAATCTCTCGGTCTCCCACCCAGCCCAAAGGCAATGCTGGTTTCGCCGCCCACAGCGAATTCCCGTTTGCAGCGGCAGCATACCCCAGTTGTTGTCCTGGGG
>JBCCIR010000241.1:0-5547 GCA_039028175.1 Verrucomicrobiota bacterium | reverse complement strand
GCCTCGACGAACTCGTCCATCTGAGCGCGAAAGAACGCGCGCAGTCCGGCGACCGGGTCCGCGGCGTCCGCCAGGCAGGTGTCCAACTGCTTCCCGAGGCACTCGGCGTAGCGCTCTTCACCCCCTCCCCCCTGCCTCCCAACCGAAGAACCGAACAACCGATCAACCGCCTCTTCCTCCCATTCATAATCATACTCATACTCCTACTCATACTCACCGCCTCCCTCTGCCCTCTCCCCTCTCCCCTCTGAATTCTTCCCCCTCGCCTGCGCATCCAAAAAAATCAGTGTAATCTGCGTAATCTGCGGACACCTGCCTTTCCCAACCAACGCCAATTCACCCCATGCACCGCCGCTCCACCCGCCTCCTCCTCCTATCTCTCCTCCTCCTCGCCTTGCTCACCGCCGGCGCCCGCCTCTACCTCATCCCCGCCGCCTCCATGGCCTGCGGTTACTCCGCCAAAGTCATGGCCACCGCCGTCTTCGCCTCCGGCCGCGACCCCAATTCCGTCCAATCCATCGACCTCGCCGGCGGCGACCTCGCTCCCATCGAAAAGTTCACCACCCCCGTCGTCCATCACGACACCCAATCCGTCACCACCTCCTCCCTCGGCGGCCTCGTCAAACGCACCGCCCAATACCACCCCACCCAAGGCGCCACCCTCCTCCCAAGAGGCACCCCCCTACTCTCTTCTTCTTCTTCTACTTCTCCTTCTCCCGACACCCCCCAAAGCTTCTCCCCCGCCAACCCCTCCCGCGACCAACTCTGGCCCCGAGGCAACCAGGTCGAAATTCCACACCTCCCCGCCCTCGAAGCCGTGGTCGCCGAAGCCTTCGCAGAGCCTAACCCGGAAAAACCACGCCGCACCCGCGCCCTGATCATTGCCCGAAACGGCCGCATCATTGCCGAACGTTATGGCCCCAACTTCGACGTCAGTTCCCGCCTCCCCGGCTGGTCTATGACCAAAAGCGTCATCAACGCCCTCGTCGGTATCCTCATCCACCAAAACAAACTCACCCTCGAAGATGCCTCGCTCCTCCCCGAATGGACCACCACGCCCGACGACCCCCGCGCCGACATCACCCTCGACCAACTCCTCCGCATGTCGAGCGGCCTAGAGTTCGACGAAACCTACTCCAACCCCCTCTCCGACGTCACCACCATGCTCTTTCGCAAAGGCAACACCGCCACCTTCGCCTCTCACAAACCTCTCCTTCATCCCCCCGGAACCGATTGGTCCTACGCCAGCGGCACCACCAATATCATCTCCCGTATCGTCCGCCTCACCCTCGCTGACGACGCCACCTATCACGCCTTCCCGAAGACCGAACTCTTCACCCCGCTCGGCATGACCACCGCCGTCATCGAACGCGACTACGCCGGCAATTTCGTCGGCTCCTCTTTCATGATCGCCACCGCCCGCGACTGGGCCCGCTTCGGCCTCCTCTACCTCAATGATGGCCTCACCCCCGCCGGCACCCGCCTCCTCCCCGAAGGCTGGACCAAATACTCCCGCACTCCCGCTCCCGCCGCTCCGAACGAACGGTATGCCGCCCACTTCTGGCTCCGCCTCCGCCCGCCGTCCAACGACGATCCCGACAAAACACCCGCCGCCCCGCTCCCCCCCGACACCTTCCACATGGCCGGCCACGAAGGCCAATACCTCACCCTCATCCCCTCCGAGCACCTCCTCATCCTCCGCCTCGGCCTCACCCGCTACCCCAAGTCCTGGAACCAAGAAAAGTTCGCCGCCAACATCCTCAGCGCATTGGCCAAAAATCCGGAATAGCCCTCGCCGTATCCCTTTGCCCTCAGCGCGCCCATCTGTTCAAATCAATCCCATGACTACTCCGCCTCCCGTTCCCAACGCCGACGTCGAAAACCTCAACCTCCTCGCCATCTTCCACTACATCCTCGGCGCCCTCCACATCTTCATCGCCTGCTTCTTCCTCATCTACGTCGCCATGGGAATCATGGTCGCCGTCTCCGCCCCCGAATTCGAACCCCATTTTTCCATCTCCGATTCCACCTCTCACGAAGCCCCCGCTCCTTCCCCGCCCGGCGCCCCCGATCTCCCCAAGCCACCCGTTCCGCCCGCCCCTGAACTCCCCGTCATGCCCGCCCCCGTCGCCGCCATGGGCTGGTTCATGACCGCCTTCGGCGCCGTCGCCTTCCTCCTCGGCACCGCCTTCGGCATCCTCACCATCATCTCCGGACGCAAACTCAAAAAACACACCGCCCGCACCTTCTCCTTCGTCATCGCCGCCATTAATTGCCTCTTCGTCCCCCTCGGCACCGCCCTCGGCGTCTTCACGATCGTCGTCCTCAACCGCCAATCCGTCCAACAACTCTACAAAAATCAAAACTGATTCCTAATTCCTAATTCCTAATTGTTAATTGTTAATTGTTAATTCCACCAAGCGCTTCCTCCAACCGCCCCCGCAATTCCTCTACCCCCTCCAACCCCACCGACAACCGCACCAAATACCGGCTCACCCCACACCCCTCCGCCCACTCCAATTCATTGTAATACGCCAACAAGGTATACGGACACACCAACGAATAATTCGTCCCCAAACTCGGCCCCTTGCTGATCCGCAACGCATCATAAAATCCCGGCGTCGTCGTCGCCGCGTCCTTCAACACAAACGACAACAAACAGCTGTATCCGCCCCCCTCCCGGCGCACCGCGTCATACGCCCCCTGCGTCGCACAGCCCTTCGGATACCACACCCGCTCCACCTGCGGATGATCGGACAAATACTCGTAGATCGCCTCCCCTGTCCGGTTCTTCTCCTCCACTCGTTCCACAAAATCCCGCGAGTTCACCGCCAACACCGCCGCGTCCGACCCATACAAATCCTCCGGCGCTTCCGCCTTCAAAAACGACGCAAATTCATCCCGAAACACTGAACTCTCCCGCAAAATCACCGATCCCCCCATCACATCGCCCACCCCGGAAAAACACTTCGTCAAACTCGTCGTCACCACGTCCGCCCAACGATACACATCCACGTTCACCACCGTCCCCACCGTATCGTCCACAATCAACGGCACCCCCCGCCCCTCCAACAACCCCGCCACCTTCTCCAAATCCACACTCCGCAATAACGGATTCGCCGCCATCTCACAATACACCGCACTCACTTCCTCCCGCCCTAACAAACCCTCTAGCTCGCTCAGGTCTCCCGAGTCATTCAACTCAAAAAAATGCGCCCCCGCCCCGAACTGCTCCTGCACCTTCAACACGTCCACATACGGAAATTCCAACTGCACACTCTTCAACCCCGGCCGCATCGCCATCACCGCCCGATGCACCGCATACACCCCGCTCATCCCGTTCTGATACAAAAACACATCCTCACCCCCCTGCCCGCTCAACCCCGCCAAGCGCTCCCGTAACTCAGCCTTCGCCTCCTCGCCCTCATACCATTCCTTTCCCGATAACACAGCCGACGCCAATCGACTGCTCACAATCTCCCCACTGTGCTGCCAATACTTCAAGGCCCCCTCCACTCCCGCTTCCTCCACCAAATACACCCACAAATCCCCGTCCCCATACGCCGCAACATCCCCCTTGATCCCATCCCTCGCCTTCACAAACTCCCGGCACCGCAACGCCGCCCCCTCCGACGGCAACACCACCGCCCGCCGCCCCGCCCCATCCCGATTCTCCGCCTCCTCAAACAAAGCCCGCACCTTCGGATGACAAAAAAACCGCGGATACCCACACCTCATCGCCGCCACCACCCGCTCCTCCTTCTCCTCATACCCCACCACGTCCGCCCAAGTCGGCAAACAAACCGATACCCCATGCTCCGTATCCGGAATCGCCGTCCCCAAGTCCCCCGCCGCCCACAAAGGCTCAACAATCAAATCCCTCATCAAACAATCATCCCTCCCCACTCAGTCATACTCATACTCCTAATCATACTCATACTCACCGCCTCCCCTGCCCTCTAAGAACGGTCCCGGAGGGACCAAAGAAAGTAGCCGGTGGTGGAGCGTGCCCTTCGTAGCCTCGGCGAAGAGGGGCGAAGCGAAACCACCGGATTGCCATATTAAAAGAACGATGCGCCCTGAAGGGGCGCCAGAATCGTCCCCATCTCGCCCCCCTACTCTCGTTTCCACCCTTCAAATTCCCTCCCGATAAGAATTTCGTGTCCATCATGACCTTCTTAGCTTTACCGAAGAACGGTTCGTGTCCATTCGTGGTTTTCCCCCTTCCCACCTAAAAAATACCTCAGCGACCTCTGTTTCCTCCTGTTCAAACAAATCAGTTCGCTTCCCCCAATGCCCGCGCCACATCCCCAATCAAATCCTCCACGGTCTCAATCCCCACCGACAACCGCACCAAACCGTCCGTAATCCCCACCGCTTCCCGCGTCTCCCGCGGCACGGACGCATGCGTCATCGTCGCCGGATGACACGACAAACTCTCAATCCCCCCCAAACTCTCCGCCTTCACAAACAACCGCAAGGCCCCCAAAAACCGCTCCGTCTCCTCCAACGACAAACCCAAATCCACCGCAATAATCCCCGAGCCCCCCCTCATCTGCTTCTTCGCCAAATCATACTGCGGATGCGACTCCAAATACGGATACCGCACCCACTTCGCCCCGCCCTCGTGCTCCAACCACTCCGCCAAAGCCAGCGCGTTCGCACAATGCCGCTCCATTCGCACCGCCTGCGTCTTCGCCCCGCGCGAAACCATCCACGAATCAAACGGCGACGGCTGCAATCCCAACGCCTTCTGCGCAAAAATCATCTTCTCCTGCCATTCGTCCTCGTCCGTGCACACCGCCCCACCCAACACATCGGAATGCCCGCTCGTATACTTCGTCGTGCTCAACAACGACAAATGCGCCCCCAATTCCACCGGTCGCTGCAAATAACTCGACGCAAAAGTGTTGTCCACCAACACCACGCTCCCCACCTTCCGCGCCACCTCCGACACCGCCGCTATATCCACGATCTTTAACAACGGATTCGTCGGCGACTCAATCCACACCAGCGCCGGCTTCTCCTCCCGCACCGCCACCAAGGCCGCCTCGTCCGTGAAATCTCGATACACCACCCGCACCCCGAACTTTTCAAACACCTGCGCGAACAAGCGATACGTGCACCCATACACATTCTCCTCCGCCAAGACCAAATCCCCACTCTTCAAAGTCGACACCACCGCCGTAATCGCCGCCACCCCGCTCCCGAACACGGTCGCATGCTTCGCCCCCTCCAAGCTCGCCAAGGTCTCCTGCAAATTTCGGAAATTCGGATTTCCCGACCGCGTGTAATCAAAGCCGTCCGCATTCCCCGATGCAAAGGTCGAGGTCAAATAGACCGGCGGAATCACCGCCCCCGTCTCTCCCGCATACCCCTGCCCCTCGTGCACCGCCCGAGTCTCAAACCCTTCCCTGGCCGGATCAGGCGCAGTCAGGCCATCGCCATTGACAGAGCCCACACCTTTCATCTTGCCAGCCATCAAGACAACCTTTTCCATTGCCTCGATGGAATCGCATGTGCCAGAGATGGTGCACACCTCATCAT